>DATEKK010000241.1:0-7439 GCA_035277485.1 Gemmatimonadaceae bacterium | reverse complement strand
GTGCCCAGCAGCGATGCGTACTGGTTCGCACCGGTTCCACGGCCGGGCAAGATCGTCTGCATCGGCATGAACTATCGCGATCACGCCCACGAGCTCCAACTCGGCGTGCCTAACGAGCCGACGATTTTCTCGAAGTTCCCGAGCTGCGTGATCGCGCCCGGCGAGGCCGTCATCATCCCGCCGGGGAGCACGCAGGTCGACTACGAGGCCGAGCTCGCCGTGGTGATCGGCCGGCGCGCGACGCAGGTATCCGCGGACCGCGCATACGACTACGTACAGGGCTACACGGCCTTCAACGACGTCACCGCGCGCGACTTTCAGTTCGGGGACCTGCAATGGCAACGCGGCAAGTCGTGCGACACGTTCGCGCCGATGGGCCCAACGATCGTGACGACGGACGAGATCCCCGATCCGCACGCGCTGCGGATCACGCTCACGCTCAACGGCACCGTGATGCAGGATTCGAACACGAGCGAGCTGATTTTCCGGGTGCCGGAGCTCATTGCGTTCATCACGCGAAACATCACGCTCGAGCCCGGCGACATTATCGCGACCGGGACGCCGGCCGGCGTCGGATTCGCGCGCAAGCCGCCGGTGTTTCTCAAACCGGGCGACGCGATGGCGGTGGACATCGAGCGCATCGGCCAGTTAGGCAACCCGATATCGGCCTAACGGTCTGTCGGCGCCAATGCTTCCCGCCAGCCGCTCCATCGCGCGTGCACGGCCGGCGCGCTGGTCGCGGCGACGATCCGATCGACATTGAACGGACGAATGCTCCCGGCGGCGATCACCTCGATGCGTCCGGCCGCACGCTCGGTCAGGCGCCTGAGCGTGTCCTTGCCCAGCATCGCCGTTGTCTCGCCGCCCGAGGTGAGCACCCGCCGGACGCCAAGCTCGATGAGCTGGTCGAGCGCCTCATCGAGATCGTCCAACTCATCGAACGCGCGGTGAAAGGTGACCGGCAACTCGCCGGCCGTGCCGACGAGTCGTGTGGTCGAGGCGACATCGATGCCGCCACGCCCGAGTAGTGCGCCGGTGGCGAAGCCTGACGCGCCGACAGCCGCCAGGTCGTCTATCGCGGCGCACATCGCATCGATCTCCGCCGGCGAATACGTGAACGCGCCGGGTCGTGGACGCACCATGGCGATCACGGGAACGCCGACAGCGGAACATTCGGCGACAAGCGCGAGCGGAGGCGTGCAGCCGTCGTGTGCGAGATCGATGCAGAGCTCGACCCGGTCCGCGCCCCACGATGCTGCTTCGCGTGTTTCGGCCAACGACTCGACGCAGGCCTCGAAGAGCGTATCGACCATGTCCCGGGCGATCACCTGACTTTTGGATTGGCTTCGCGGCCCACCAGCACAGCGCACGAATTTGCGCGCTGTCTCGAATCGCCGTATTGTGTCGCGCGCGGACACATGGCGCCAGGTCGCGCATCGCGAAGGAAGTAGCAGCCGTTACTCCCTCACCGAGGAGACGATCCCATGGTTAGGCGAATCATCGGACTCGCGGCAGGTGTCGTTCTGTCCCTTGCACCGGCATCGGGTGCACAGGCGGCCGCGTCGCCGCGCGGTCAGGTGATGGCGGTAGTGCGGAAATTCATCGATGCCTTCAACAAAGGTGACGTGAATGCGGCGTTGGCGATGTGCGCGAACGACGCGGCGGTCATCGACGAGTTTCCGCCACACGAGTGGCACGGACCGGGCGCCTGCGCGCAGTGGGCGCACGACTTCGATGCCGACGCCAAACAAAACGGGATTACCGACCCGGTGGTCACGCTCCACACACCCTCGCACGTGGACGTCACCGAGGATCATGCGTACGTGGTCGCTCCCGTGGACTATGCGTTCAAGGCGAAGGGGAAGCCGGTGAAGGAAGCCGGCTCGATCATGACACTAGCGCTACACCGCGAGGCGACAGGCTGGCGCATCACAGGCTGGGCCTGGGCGAAGCACTAAGAACTGCGTGCACCGTCTGCGGGTCCGCTTTCACTGTCTGACAAGCATCTACGAGTTGATAGCGGACACACCGGACACAGACGGACAAGGCGGACTGCTCGGAACTGCTCCAGATGTCAGCGCTCAAACCCAAACGGGTTTGATCGGCAAGGGTGGCTCACACGGTTCACGCGTTTAGGTTTTGTCCGATCCGTGCATGCTGGATTGCGCCGAGCGCGGCGGTGCGGATATTTCAAGTGGCCGCGGCCCGCGTGGTGTCGACGATCACCCTCCGTCCGGTCGAGCGTTAGGAAGTTGGGCATTCACGTCGTCCTCGTGCATCCCGAGATTCATTGGAATACCGGCAACGCGGGCCGGACGTGTCTCGCGACTGGTAGCACGTTGCACCTCATCGAGCCGCTTGGATTTTCGCTGGACGAGCGGGAAGTGAAGCGTGCCGGGCTCGACTATTGGGAACACGTCGACCTGCACGTGTGGCCCGGTTGGGAGGCGTTCGAGCGCGAGCTCTCCTCGCTCGGCGAGCCCTATTTCTTTTCCACCAAAGCGACGCGACTGTATTGGGACGCGCCGTTGGGCGCGGCGAGGAGCGTCGTGCTCGTGTTTGGACGGGAGACCGGCGGATTGCCGGCCGAGTTGCACGAACGGTATCGGAATCGGTTCGTGCGCATGCCGATCGCATCGCCGCTGGTGCGCTCGCTCAACCTGTCGACGAGCATTGCGCTCGCGGTCTACGAGGTGCTGCGGCAGCGTGCGCACGCCGTACGTTAGGCAAATCGTTCCGAACCGGTCATATGACCTATCCAGGATTATATCGGCGTGCGGCACTCGTCGTTCTCGCGGTGAGCACGCTGGCGGCCGCGGCGCAAGCGCCCGCGCAGTCGGCGACGAAAGGGCCGGCGATCGCCGATCGCACACGAGTCCGCTTGGACACCGCGTCGATTCTCGCGAGCGCGCGTCCCGACATCGAGGCGGCCAATGCCGCTTGGCTGCCCGGTCTGCGCTATCACGACGCCGCTCAGATCGCTGCCGCGTACGCCGACAGCGGACTGTTCATCGCGGGCGACGGAACCGTGACGCGCGGTCGGGCGGCGGTTGCGCAACTGTATGCGGCGCGCTTTCCGCACATGCGCACCATCCGGGGTGGCGGTGTGGTGCAAGACGGCCTAACGGTAATCAGCCAGACCCGGATTGTGGAGTGGGGACACGCATGGCTCGACGAGGACCCGGAGCGCGGCGGCGGACCTCCGGTTCGTAGCGTCGGGGCGTACCTCACGGTGTGGACCCGCGGAGCCGATGGGCATTGGCGGATCACTCGGAATCTGACATTCTAGGCGTACCTGTCGTCGCGTCGCTCGTCTCCACAACCTGACTCGGTAGCGTGCACATGAAACACACGGCCAATGCGCGGTTCGCGATCAAGAGTTGGGATGAAAAGCCGTACAGTGAAGGTCCGGGCTTGCCGAAGATGACGCGCGCCACGGTGACCAAATCGTTCACCGGCGACATCGAAGGGGAGAGCCAGGTCGACTATGTCATGATGTATCGAGGCGATGGAACTGCTTCGTACGTCGGGCTCGAGCGCATCACCGGGCGTATTGGCGGCCGCGCCGGCTCGTTCGTGCTGCAGCGAACCGGTATCTTCGACGGCGCGCAGGCGAAGGAGTCGTACTCGGTGGTACCGCGGTCCGCGACGGGCGAGCTCGAGGGGCTGGTCGGCGACGGTACCTCTTCCGTTGGGCATGCGGCGGACTATCCGTTTGCTCTCTCGTACGACTTCGCCGAGCGGTCGTAGCGCGGTCATCACCTCGCCCGGCATGATCGTCCTCGCTCCGTATGACCCGCGGTGGCCCGACGCCTTTACGCGCGAAGCGGCGAGGCTCGCCGCCTCGTTAGGCGACGCGCAGCCCGAGTTGCATCACATTGGCAGCACGCCCGTTCCAGGGCTCGAGGCCAAGCCGGTGATCGATATTCTCGCGATCGTGCCGCAGGAGCGGAGGCTGGCAGCCGAGTGTGTGGATGACATGCAATGCTACAGCGAAGGGAAGACGAGCTTCATCCGGGATATCGAGCGGCGTGCCGCGATCTGGCGACCCGCGGGCGTCGCTCAACCTGGAGGGATGGCATGACGACGCGGGAGTCTCGATACGTCGCATTCCTTCGGGGCGTGATGCCGACCAACGCCAAGATGCCCGCGCTCCGTAAGGCGTTCGAGTCGGCGGGCTTCACCGATGTCGCCACCGTCCTGGGGAGCGGCAACGTGGTGTTCACTGCGCGCGCGGCATCCGAATCCGCTTTGGAGCGGAAGGCGGAAGCGGCGATGGCGAAGGTGTTGGGCCGAACGTTCTATACGATCGTGCGGCCGGCGGATGTGCTCCAACAGCTCATCGACGCGGACCCATACGCGGCGTTCCGGGTAGCGCCTAACGCAAAGCGCGTGGTGACGTTCTCTCGCTCGGCGCACCGTGGAGGGCTGACGCTGCCGATCGAGGTCGACGGCGCACGCATCCTGGCCGTCGTCGGGCGCGAGGTGTTCACCGCCTATTTGCCGACGGCGCGCACCCCGGTGTTCATGACGCTCATTGCCAAGCATTTCGGGCCGAACGTCACCACGCGGACGTGGGAAACGGTTGGACGCTGCGTCAAAGCGGCCAGCTGCGGCTGAGTATCGGACCGATATTGATGGTTCCACGATCGACTGTCTCAGACACTTGGCTTAACGGAACGACATGACGACGCCATCGCGCGTGTACCACGTTGCGCTCGTCGGTGACTCCGTTTTGGACAACGGAGCCTATGTCGGCAGCGCCCCGGACGTGGCCGCCAATCTGAGGAAATGGCTTCCGCCGCCGTCGACGGTGACACTCTGCGCCGTGGACGGTTCCACGACTAACGATATCATCGATCAATTCCGTTGCATCCCGGCGGACGCAACGGATGTCGTCCTATCGGTCGGCGGCAACGATGCTTTGCTGAATTCGGATCTGTTGAATCTTCCTGTGCGGTCAACGGCAGAAGCGTTGGACGTCTTCCGCGCACGCATCGACGCTTTTGCGAATTCGTACACGACAGTCGTGGAGGGTCTGGTGACACTGGGCCACTCGGTTACTGTCTGCACGATTTATCACGGCAATTTAGGAGAACCGGACGCATCACGCGCAGCCATAGCGGTCACCATGTTCAACGATGTGATCTTGCGAAGCGCGGTGCGATACGGACTGGGCGCGATCGACCTGCGGTCCGTTTGCAGGAAGCCGGAGGATTTTGTGAATGCGATCGAACCATCAGCGTTCGGGGGCGGCAAGATTGCCGGAGCGATCGTGAGCCGACTCGAGGCGCGAACCATGTGATCCCCTCTGGAACGAGCGCGCGCATAGCTGCGCAAGCATTCTCCATCGCCGGCGCTCTATGAGACTCTTCGTTTTCAGGTCCACGCAACTGTCGCGAGAGGTTCTCATGCCATTCATTCGGTTGCCCGACCCGAACGTGATTCATACCACGCTAGAAACGGCGCGGTTGAATCCGGCGAACGCCATGGCAGCCAAGGCGAAGCGCGAGCTGGTCAAGTCCATTGGCTGGTCGTACGACAGCCTGAGCGAAGCGCAGAAGATCGCAGCGGAACAAGCCTATCTCGTGGCCGGCGGCGCGAACCTGCGGGCAGCCGTGGCCCAACTGAAAGCCGATCGCCGCGTCGCTGATGCGGAAATCGAGCGCATGGTCCGCCCGATCAGCGATGCAGGCGGGAAGGGGGCCCACACCGGCGTCGCTGGGCGGTACCGGGGAATGCAGGCCAACGAACCACAGGCATTCGGTCAGGCGTTAGGCCGCTTTCGCCTCTACCTGGCCGAAATCAATGCCGGCACGCACGATGCCTTACTCGATGAGACGTTTCCGAACCCGACCCTCTACGGCTTCAGTTTTGGGGGCGCTCCGCAATGGAACACGAGACGCCAAGTGCGCAACACGTTTCAGTATGCGTACGACGCCGTGTCGGGCTGGGAAGCCGACGCCGTCAATCGCGACCAGCGCATTCGCATCGACACCTATCTCGACCCGCAGGGCGCGGCCGGTACGTCGAATCGAAGCAATCTGCTGCTCGCGGAATCGTTCTTCACCAAGCCGCTCGATCAACGCGTGGTCACGCTCGTGCACGAAGCAACCCACGCGATTCAGGATGCCAACTATGTCACCGATGACAACGGCGGATACGTCGGCGAATTGCGTTGGTTCGATGCGGAGCTCGACGTGCGGCAGAGGAACGCGTCGCACTTCCAGTATGTCATCGAGCGAATTCAGGGGAGGCTCCCCGCGGTGCGGCCGGCTCCCGTTGCTGGCGGAGGTGGGGCTGGGGGTCCGGAGAGCCAGGCGGCTGGCATTCTGCGCATGGCGTGGATCTGCGCCTTGAACGAGTACGGAAACATGTACGACTATGCCCACAAGGCGCATCCTACCGCGCAGGAGCAGGAGCGGGCGATTGCGCGTGGAAAGTTGCTCGGCCTCCCCATGGGGAAGACCGGTGCCGGCGGCGCACCGGTCGTCACCGACGTGGATCTCGCGTCGGCCGAGCATCGCGTCGCGCGGTTAGGCGTGCTGTATGGCGCGGGCGCGCCGGTTCGCCAGGCGGTGGAGGCGGCCGCTCGCGAGAACGCACACGGTGCGCCGGTCGCGTTGACGGTGGACGAGATACTCGAGCGGGTGATCGCTCAAGGCGGCGGTCCCATTCGCAAGACGAGCAACCATGCGAAGTCGGTGGAGATGATCAAGACGCTGGCGTATCTCTGTCATCAGAATCGCGGACTGAACGGCCCAACCGAAGCGGAGCAGTGGGCCCGGGTGCATCGGTTCAACAGCCAGCGATTCTAACGGTGCGCATTTTGGCTCATGGGCGCCGACATTTGCCGAGTGCGTCTGAAGTGAAGTAAAGCACGGTTCGCGTGGTGGGCGTCGGCATATATAATGAGTGGAACAGATGAGTCTCCGGCGCCAACGCCAATCCGCCTAACGAGTTAGGCCGTCACGAGCTGCACTTGGATACAGCATCACGACCCCTCAGCGGTCATCCATTGTGCGCAGAGTGATCGCCGCCGTTGAAATCGTAGGCGGCGCCATGGGCGCCCTCTTGTTTCTCCGGCATGCGATCCGAGTGATGCATGCGCAGCCTGACATCTGGCTCGCGGTGCCGCTTCCCGTGGCGGCGTTCGGGTTCTGCGTCGTGGCCGGCGTTCTCTTGTGGCTCGACAGATCGCCTGGGCGTCTCCTAACGCTGATCGCGTTGGCGCTGCAGGTGCCAAGCGTTCGCACCGCGACATTCGGATACTCGTTCAATGTCGGCATCGGTTTGCGGATGCTGATCGCATCGCACCGCGTGTCGTGGTTCTCGTTTTGGGGAAGCGAGTTGCACGTCACGCTGCACGAGGCGGCCGTACGGCCGACGCTCGGCATCAACCTCGTCGCGCTGGCGTTCTGCGTGCTCGTATTGCGTGC
>DATEKK010000240.1:0-2342 GCA_035277485.1 Gemmatimonadaceae bacterium | reverse complement strand
GTCGATCGTCACGTGGCTCCCCGAATACGTGCGCCTCGGTGTGACGGGCGTGTCGATCGGATCGAACGATCTCACGCAGCTCGTGCTGGGCGTCGACCGCGACAACGAGCAGCTCGCTCCCCTCTACGACGAGCGAGATGCAGCGGTGTTGGACACGATCCGCGCGATCATCGAGCGGTGTCACGCGCTCGGCATCACGTGCTCTATCTGCGGTCAGGCGCCATCGGTCCACCCGGATTACGCCGAACAGCTCGTTCGCTGGGGCATCGATTCGATCTCGGTGACGCCGGATGCACTCGAGCGGACGCGGCGCAACATTGCGCGCGCCGAACAACGCTTCATGCTCGAGACAGCGCGATCCAAGACGCGAACGTGAACGCCTACTGCCTGGGAGAAGCGACATGTCCAAGCCGACGCTGGATCACCAACTGCAACACGACGTGCTGGAGGCGCTCGCGCGCGACACTAAACTCTTACCGGGCGAAGTGGCGGTATCCGTTCGCGACGGCGTCGTCACGCTGAGCGGAATCGTGCGGACGTACGGTGAAAAGTGCGAAGCGCTCGACGTCGCGCTCCGCTGCCGCGGCGTGAACGCGGTGGCGGATGAAGTCAGAGTCCGTGTGCCCGCTGCGTTCGGCCCCTCCGACAGCGACATGGCGGCAGCGCTGCTGCGAACACTCACCGACGAGCTGCGCATTCCCACGGGAGACGTGCACATCACCGTCCAGAACGGATGGGTGACGCTCACCGGCCGCGTGGCGCGTCGTGAGCAGCGCGAGGCGGCCGATCACGCCGTGCGCATGTTGTTGGGTTTCACGGGTCTCTCGAACCTCGTTCAGCTGACCGCCCCGGCGCCCGACACCGGACAACCGCAGGCGCTCACCTCTGCGCCTAACGGTACGATCGCGTCCACCCACGAGCTGAGGAACCAGCCATGACGACAACAGCTATGCCCTTTCCGACGGTCACCGGGCTCGCGGGGCTCGGTTCCAATCATCCGGTGATGGTGGCGACGAGCGCGCACGACGGACAGACGGCCATGCGCGCCGCGCAGATCATTGCCGCGCACAAAGGAGCGCCGGTGGTTGCGCTCTCGGTGGTCGAGCCGGGCATGGTGCCGTTTCGCGACCCGATCGATGGCGAAGTGGCGCCCGAGTTTCTGTCCACCCGCGTCAACTCGCGCCTGACCGCATTGCGAAGCCGGATCGCGCAAATCGCGGGGCCTAACGCTGCCTGGGACACGTCGGTCCGCGTCGGACCGACGGAAGGCGTGATCGCGGACGAAGCCGCCGGCCGTTCCGCCGGGCTCATCGTCATGGACAGCGGGCGTCATAACTGGGTCGCCCGGTTGCTCCTTGGCGAAATCACACTGCGCACGATTCGGTTGGCGGAGTGCGCCGTGCTCGCCGTCGGCGGCAAATTCGAGGACATGCCGCGCGTCGCGGTGGCTGCGATCGATTTCAGTCCATCGAGCATCGCCGCCGCCCGCGCGGCGCTGGCGTTGGTCAACGAGTACGCCACGCTCTACCTCGTACACGTCTGGCGTCGAAGCGCCAGCGATCATCCTTCTGAGCGAGCGCGCGACGACGAGTACGAGCGCAGCCTGGGCCCATTGTTCGACCGTCTCATTCGCACTCTTGGCGCGCCCGCGAACATCACTGTCCGGCCCATGACGTTGCTCGGCGAGCCCGCGGAAGAGTTGCTCGGGTTCGCCGCATCGCAGGGAGCCGATCTGCTCGTTGCGGGCAGACGCGGCCATGGATTCTTCGAAAGGTTATTCATTGGCAGCGTCACCACCGCGTTAGTTCGCGGCGCCGAGTGCTCCGTGCTCGTCACGCCGGATCCTCCGCTTGCCGACGCCGATGAGATGTCGCGGTTGGTGAGTGGCATGTTCGAGAGCGAAAAGCCTGAAGACTGGCCTAGCCAGTTGGGCGCTTTCACGCGGCGAAACCAGGGTCGTAGGGCCACCCTCGAGGCAGACAATTCCACAGTTGGCCGCCGCGTGCTCGTGAGGGGCTATGCGTTCCTGGGCGCGGCGTACGATCACCACGACCGGCGCGCGGAGCTCATGCTCGGCGAGCCCGCTTCGCCGACGGCGCACATCACGCACGCGATTTCCGGCGTGAAGCTCGTCGCAGTTCGCAGTGGCGCCGACGGGGCGGACGAGGCACTGCTGGTCGCGCACGACGGTGGGTGGGCAATGCTCACGTTCGCGCCCAAGGAACCGTAGAGCGATATCAGATAGAGGGAATGGGGAAGCGCTCGCTGTCGCTCGCTTGGGGAAGCG
Source organism: Gemmatimonadaceae bacterium (assembly GCA_035277485.1). Lineage (GTDB taxonomy): Bacteria > Gemmatimonadota > Gemmatimonadetes > Gemmatimonadales > Gemmatimonadaceae > JADGGM01. The sequence continues at coordinate 55 of DATEKK010000240.1, read as the reverse complement.
CTGCGCTGGGGGAAGCGGCGGCGACGCCGCCTGAGCGAGTGGAACGACATCAGTT
>DATEKK010000239.1:0-2245 GCA_035277485.1 Gemmatimonadaceae bacterium | reverse complement strand
CGCATGGGCGCTGGGCTAGCTGGTCAACCAAGCGGCGATGTGTGCCCACGTTGGCGTGGCCAGCGCCGTCCAGATGAATGGCAGATCCTCGGCGACCAGGAGCACCGCGCCGAAGGCGAACGCGGGATGCAGCCGGCGATGGCGCCACGTGTCGTAGGCGATGCATGCATAGAGCAGGAGCGAATCCAAGCCAAATAGACTGCCAGGCCCGCCCGTGCGGAGAAAGGCTAGCGCTGGAATCCGCTGGAATGGAATACGTGCGAGGCCCGGACCGACCATAGCGAGGCAGGAGAGCAGCATCAATCGTTTGTGATAGTCGCGCCGTCGACGCAGCAACAGCGCTGCGCCCACGAAGAGCGCAAAGATCAGCAGGACAAACAGAAGGAAGCCGAGAAACTGGAGCGGCGGCGGCCCGGCGACGACCGGCTGGTGAGCGTCGCGTGCCGCGCCGCGCACCGCCACGGTCGCACCGACGACCACCATCGCCAGTGCCAGCACGGCACCAAACACGCCGAGCCGCTTGTGCCACCTGACGTGGTGCATGGCGACTAGCGTCGTCTGCGCGAAGAACAGTATGAACCACGACGTCATCAGGGCGCCGTGCAAATGCAGAAGCCACGGTAGCGTCGGTCTGCCAAACCATGCCCTCAGATAATAGGTTCGCGCAAACCCGGCGAACACCACCGTGAAAACGGCGGCGACCGCGATGATGAGGAAGCGCGTGTCGCGGTGTTCCTGCCGTGTGTCCACATACTGAGTGCTCATTCGACGCGAATCGGCACTTTCATGCGTTTACGGTTTGGAATCGGCGCGATGCCAGTTCGCGATGAGTTGGCGGTACACAGCCGTTGCCGCCGCGGTATCGCCCGCCGCCCGGCTTGCTCGTGAGAGATCCATCAACGTCAGTGAACGCCCGGGCGTACGCTCAAGCGCGAGCTCGAACTCGTGACGCGCATCGACAGCACGCCCCAACGACAACAGGGTTTCGCCTAACAGCTCGTGCGACGGCTTCGGTACTTCGGGCGGCCCGAACGCGAACGGAAGCGCGTCTTCCTGCGCCGCCGCCCGACGCAGGAGCGTGATCGCATCGTCGTTGCTTCCGCGGCGCAAGAGCATGAGCGCGCGGAGCTCGTCTTCCTGCACCGCCATCGCATCAACCATCTCGGGCATCCTCTTCGCCATCGGGTCGCCGCCCATCATCGCGCGCGCGTCGTTCATCCGGCCGATCAACGGCGCGGCCAGGCTGGTGTCGCCGCGACGAAGCGCGTCGAGCGCCGTCGCGAAGTCGAGCTTGAACTGAATGTACGCCCCAGGAATTCCGGACGGACGACGGGTATTCCCAGCATCGGCGATGCTCTCCCGGCTCGGTTGCTCGACGTCGATGATGTAGCGCAGGCGCATTTCCGCGTAACCTCCCGCCGCGTTAGGCGAGGCGGCACTCGCCGCGCGGCACGCGTCCATCATCCGTCGCGCGTCGGCGAGGCGCCCCTGTTGCAGATACGCGTACTCAAGCCAGATCCCGTAATGCCCGCAGTTCGGAGCAGTGGTCGTCGCACCGCCTGCCCCGCTGTCATTGGTGCGGATTGCCACCTCGTTCGCCGCGACGACGTCGTCCCACATCCCGAGCGCGACGAAGATGTGCGACGTCATGTGCTGCGCGTGCGGTGCATTCGACGCGACTTTCGAGTAGTTGCGCGCCGCCTCGAGTGCCAGACGCGCGTGCGCCGGATCATCGTAGGCGTGGATGACGTAATGCAGAGCGCCCGGGTGCTGTGGATGCTCGCGCATGACCTTCATGGCGATCGACCCGGCGCGCAGGTATGTCGAATCGGTGCGCGGAAAGAGCGAGAGCAGTGACAACGCATAAAAGAGCTGCGCGTCAACGTCGTCGGGATATTTCTTGGCCAATTGCTCGGCGGCTCGCGCGTATGCGCTGTCGCGCGCGGCCTTCGTCCCCGCGCTGAAGTACAAGACGTCGAGCGTGCGCAGGTAGTCCTTCTCACGCGCCGTCGGCGCTTTCGCTAACCGCTCGGCTTGCGTCGCGCCGAGCCGCGCAAGCACAGCGCGAGCGGTGACGGAGTCCTGCTCGCGCCAGACGCCGTGGTTGTACGTCATCGCCTCGCCCCAGTAGGCCATGGCGAATCCCGGATCGACCTTCTGCGCTGCCCGAAACGCGGCGGCCGCTTCCGGATATTGGAAATTGTGGAGCAGTGCCAGGCCACGGAGAAACGCCGGCTGGGCGGCG
>DATEKK010000238.1:0-46002 GCA_035277485.1 Gemmatimonadaceae bacterium | reverse complement strand
CGACTCGATCGATTTCGTGGAGGCCGACGTGTTCGATTTTCTGCGCGAGGCCGAGTCGCGCGGCGATCGGTACGAGACGATCGTGCTCGATCCGCCCGCGTTCGCGAAAACGCGCGGCGCCCTCGCGTCGGCGCTGCGCGGCTACAAGGAGATCAACCTGCGTGCGATGCGTCTCTTGTCGTCGGGCGGCATTCTCTTCACCGCGAGCTGCAGCTTTCACCTCTCGAAGCCGCTCTTCCTCGAGATGCTGTCGCGCGCCGCGGCGGACAGCGGGCGCCGCATGATCCTTCGTCAATTCCTCGGCCAGCCGCTGGATCATCCGGAGGTGCTGACGATTCCGGAGACCGGGTACATCAAGGCAGCGGTGATCGAGGCAGAGTAGCGATCGGTGGCAAGCTTACCGTTCGGACAAAGCGAGGCCGCGTGGTGGGCTTCCTCGCTCTGGGGAACGCGGATTGAACGGATTCGACGGATCAGAGCGGATCATTCGACGCGGCGGGCGGCACATCGTGACCTGTTAGGCGTTTGGCTGTTGATTTGTAAAACAGGGTCTTCGGGGAATTTCGGGAAAATGAGGCGGCAGGTCGGTACACCCCGGCGCGCTAGCTCCGGTGGGAGTGCGAAGCCTCTGTCGTTAGACTCTCACACGCGGGGGAGGTTGAAACCCGGCCCCGCTGCCTTTCCCGGAAATTCCCGAAGAACCACAAAAAAAACCGCTTGGTCCGGCTGTGTCCCCGGGAGTGTCCGCTATCAAGTCGTGGATGCCTGGCCAAAACAGCGGACGCGGATCAGGAGCAACTAAACGTTCCCAAGATCCGTTCAATCCGCCCAATCCGCGTTCCCCAGAACGAGGAAGCCCACCAGGCGGCGTTCGTGCGACCGGACGCAGTCTCCTCTGCTATCAGAAATTCGGACGGCGTTCACTAGCTCGCGCCGTTCCGCGGAATCTTGTGTAACTTTAGGGTGTACCAGTAATGTCCAATCACTGGTGAGCGCGTTTCGCTTGCCGGCTTTGGACCTTTCCCTTTAGCTAAGAGATTTCCATGGCACGCACGAACCCCGCGCTGCGAGAATCTGTTTTCCGGAACGCCATCGCCGGTGTCAGCGCCGAGCGGATGACAGTTTCGGGCACGGCGCTCAAAGCGCTTTTGCTCGTTGGCCTCACGATCTTTTCGGCCGGGTGGGTGTGGACGGCAACCGTGTCGAACCCGGGCGTCGTTGGGCCAGCGGTGGGCATCGGCGTGTTCGGTGGCCTGATCGTCGCGCTGATCGCGATGTTCAAGCCGCAGACGTCGCCGTTTACCGCCCCATTGTACGCGGTGCTCGAAGGGCTGGCGCTCGGCGCCATTTCTGCGATCTATGCCGCGGCGTACCACGGTATCGCGCTGCAGGCCGTCGGCCTCACGTGCACTGTTGCGTTAGGCATGTTGCTGGCCTATCAGACCGGTCTCATTCGCGCCACGCCGATGTTCCGCCGCATCATCATCTCGGCGACCATCGGCATCATGCTGTTCTACGTGTTGACGCTGGTGCTCGGCCTGTTCCATGTGTCGATGCCCATATTGTGGAGCTCGACTCCGTTAGGAATCGGTCTCAGCGTGGTGTTCGCGGGCATCGCGGCGCTCAACCTGATTCTCGACTTCGACCTCATCGAGCGCGGCGCGCAGATGGGCGCGCCGAAGTACATGGAGTGGTACGGCGGGTTCGCGCTGCTCATGACGTTGGTGTGGCTCTATCTGGAGATTCTGCGGCTGCTCGCGCGCCTGCGCCGATAGCCGCGCCGTGGATTCCGGTCGTCGTGAATTCCTGCGAAACGCCGGCGGCTTTTGTGCCGCCGGCGTTTTGCTTGGCACTCCGGCGCTCTCTCGCGTCGTTCGCCGCCAAGGAAACGTGGACGCGCGGTTAGGCCACCTGGGCCTCCAGCTCTACACCGTCCGCGACTTGATGGACCACGACGTCGAGCGTACGATCGCCGCGGTCGCCGCGATCGGGTACCGCGAGGTGGAGCTGGCTGGTCTCCACAACAAGACCGCCAAGGAGATGCGCGCGATGCTCGACCGGCACGGTCTGCGCGCGCGGTCGTCGCACATCAGCATGCAGGACATCCGCCGCAATTGGGCTCGCACGCTCGACGATGCGGCGACGCTTGGCCAGACCTACATCGTGAATCCCTGGATCGATGAACCGGAGCGCACGGTGGACGGTTACACCAAGGCCGCGCACGAGATGACGGCGGCGGCCGAGGCGGCGCGCGCGCACGGTATCGGCTTCGCCTACCACAACCACGACTTCGAGTTCGCGCACGTTGGCGACAAGTTAGGCTACGACATCCTGTTGGCCGAGAGCGACCCCAAGCTCGTGAAGATGGAGCTCGACATCTTCTGGATCGTGAAGGGCGGACAGGATCCGCTCGCGTACTTCGCGCGCCAGCCGGGGCGATTCCCCATGGTGCATGCGAAGGACATCACGAAAGACGGGAAGATGGTCGATGTGGGGCAGGGCACCGTCGATTGGCGCGGGATCTTCGGGCACGCGAGACAGGCCGGGCTCGAGTACACGTTCGTCGAGCACGACGAGCCGCCGTCGCCGATTGCCGATGCGAAGGCAAGTTACGACTACCTGCACAGTCTGACGTTCTGAGCCGTACGCTCTCTTGACGGCTTCGTTAGCTCGAGTCATATCCGTCGGTGATCCGCGTGTCGGACGACTGACGGAGGTGCACCCGTGCAGAATCTCCCCGTTGGTCAGCGATCGTTAGGCACGCCGTCCGGTGGCCGCCCTGCCGCCCGCGGCGGACTCCCCTGGTGGGGCGACGCGCTGCGGAGCGACATCAGACTCGCGATTCGCACGGTAGGCCGCCGCCCGTCGCTGGCGGCCGGCATCGTGCTCACGCTGACGCTCGCGATTGGCGTGACGGTCGCCGCCTTCGGCATCGTGCAGGCCATCCTCCTGGCGCCACTGCCGGTACGCGATCAGTCCGCGCTCGTCGCGCTCCGGATGCGCGATGCGTCGAAGCCCGCTTCCATGGGCGAGGTCGCACTCACGAACGGCTTCCTCGACTCGCTGCGCGCCCGCGCTCCGGCATTCAGGGCGCTGGCCCGCGTGTTCTCGGCCGGCGCGACGCCGTTCGCCGCCCGATACGGAGATCGCCGGTTTGGACTCGCCACCACTGCCGTCGGCGGCGAGCTCTTCGAGGTGCTGGGCGCGCGTCCTGCGTTAGGCAGGCTCATGCGCCCGTCCGACGACAGTGCCGGATCGGAACCCCCGGTCGTGCTGAGTTACGCCGCTTGGCGAACGACGTTCGGCGCCGACTCGCAGGTTGTGGGTCGCATCCTCGATGTTCAGGGCATGCAGGCCCGCGTCCTTGGCGTCACCGCGCCGGGCTTCGACTATCCGGAGGGAACCGAGGCCTGGGTTTCCATCGACCAAATGGAACGCCCGTATGGAAGTGACCGTGCGCCGGACGGCGGCTACTTCAGCCTCGTCGGTCGGCTACGTCCGGGCGCCACGGCGGACCAGGCACTCGCGCAGTTCACCGCTGTAGCGCGGACGTACGTGTCGCCGTCAATGGGAACCGCGCCGAATCGCGTCGTTGCCATCGTTCCTTACGCCGAGGCGGTGACCGGCAAAACGCGCACGGTGCTGCTGGTCGTGGCGGCCGCCGTACTCCTCGTGCTGTGCGTCGCGTGCGTGAACGTCGCGGGGCTTCTGCTCGCGCGCGGCGTGGAACGAACGCCCGAGCTCGCGGTGCGCGCTGCCATTGGCGCGTCGCGCGGACGCATCGTCGCCCAACTCTTGACGGAAAGCGCCATGCTCGCTGCGTTAGGCGGCGTGCTCGGTACCGCGCTCGGCGCGTCGCTGTTGCGACTGGGCGTCGCACTGGCGCCTGCGGACTGGCCGCGCCTCGACCAGGTCCATTTCAGTGCTGCGGTCGTGGCCTTCGCGATCGGTGTGGCCGCGCTCGCGGTGCTCCTCTTTGGCCTCACGCCAGCACTCTCGATCGCGGTTCCGCACCTCGAGCGCGAGCTGCGCTCGAGCGGGCTTCGCGTGTCCGCCGACCGGCGCACCGGCCGCTTGCGCCGAGCCGTGGTCGTCGTGCAAGTGGCGCTCGCGGTCGTGATCCTCGTGGGCGCCGGACTGGTCGCGCGCAGCCTCGCGCACATCGATGACATCGACCTCGGATTCGCGCCCCAGCAGCAGCTCATTGCGGGATTGGAGCTCATGGTGCCGCCCACGGCCGACACTGCGGTGATGGCACGTTATGGCGTGCGCTTCCGCACGTTGGTGACGGAATCTGTCCAGCGACTCGCTGCCACACCGGGCGTCGTCGGCGTCACGACGACGGCTGTCGAACCGTTCTCGGACGTCGGCCTCACCGCACACTATCTGGCCGAGGGCCAGCCGCCCGATGCCGCGTCGCACAATCCCATGGTCGATTGGGATGTCGCGGCGCCAGGGTACTTTCAGGCCCTCGGCATGCGCCTCGAGCGCGGGCGGTTCTTCGGACCGCGGGACGGGCCTAACGGAACACCCGTGGCCGTGGTCAGCAACGGGTTGGCGCGGGCGGCGTGGCCGGGCCGGAACCCGATCGGGCAACGCCTGAGTCTCGGGCTCTCGAACGCGCATCGGGTGTGGTACACCGTCGTCGGCGTCGTGGCGGACACGCGTTTCCGCGGTCTCACGGCAGAGCCCCGGCCGGCGCTCTACGTCTCGACATCGGGCGGCGGATACGAGGGAGGCGTGTGGCTCACGGTTCGGACGCGCGGCGACCCTCGCGCCATGCTGCCGGCCATCACGCGCATCGTGCGCGGCATCGACCCCGACGCCGGAATCCGCAAGGTGGAAACCGGTGCCATGCTCCTGTCGGCGCAAACCGCCCGCGCCCGTGCCCTGGCCATAACGTTAGGCATCCTCGCGGGCACCGTGCTGCTGCTGGCCGCGTTGGGCGTGTTCGCGCTCCTCGCCACGCTGGTCCGCGGACGCACGCACGAGATCGGCATCCGCATGGCCCTCGGCGCATCCGGCAAGAACATTCGATCGCTCGTGCTCGGCCATGCGTTGCGCATGGGATTGGTCGGGCTGGCGTTCGGCCTGGCGCTCGCATGGGCCGGCACGCGGGTGTTGCGGGCGCAACTCTATCGCGTGAGCGCCACCGATCCGTTCACGTTAGGCGGTGTGGTGGTCGTGCTCGTCGGCGTCGTGCTGTTGGCCGCGTATCTCCCGGCGCGCCGGGCCGCGCGCGTCGACCCACTCGAGGCGTTGCGGTCGGAGTAGATCTGGGTGAAACCGCGGCGCCCCGGTCGAGGCGCCGCGGCTCATTGACGGGGCCGCCGTCCGTTAGGCGCGGAACTCCTTCGGCCGCTCGTGCTTCGCCGTGGCGAGCGCATGCTGCACGCCGCTCACATCCAGCTCCGCGCCGTACACCGGCGTGCCCGGCTGCTGCCGCCACGAATCGTCCAGCCCGCCCGCATCCACGCTGTCGAATCCGATTTCGTCGATCACCTGCATCACGACTTGTTTCGCGCGCGTATCGTCCCCCGCCACGGGCAGCGCCAACCGCTTCTCGTCGCCCTTGGGCCGCGGACGATCCACAATGTTGTGCGCGTAAATCGTGTTGAACGCTTTCACCACCGGCCGCCCCAGCTGCTCCGACACCCAGCGACTTTCCGTCGTGCCATCTTCGATCGGCGCGATCTTGCCGTCGCGCTTGGGATAGTAGTTGCCCGTGTCCACGACCACGGTGTTCGTGCCGGTCGACGCGAACAGGTCCTTGGGCAGGTCGGTCACGCCTTTCTCCGGTATCGTCACGATCACGACGTCCTTGTCGCGCGTGGCGTCCTTCGCCCACACGGGCGTGGCGCCCGTCTTCGAGGCCACCTCGCTGAGCGAGTCGGGTCCGCGTGAATTCGCGATCGAGACGTCGTGTCCGACGGCGGTGAGCCGCCGCGCCAGGTTCCCGCCAATGTGCCCCGCGCCAATGATGCCGATTTTCATAGCTGCCTCCTGCAGAAAGTGAACGCGAGCCACGAGCATCCTTCACGGGACGTGCCAGCGCCGCACCCGCCCGCGCCTAACGGGCTCCGCCGATCGCCGCGAGCGCGCGATCGAGCGCCTCGCGCGATGGCAGCATCCCCTGCGCCAGACGCGCCGAGCCGCCGCCGCGTCCTCCGGCGTCGGCGAGCGCGGCTTTGATGGCGCGGCCCGCGTCGAACCCCGAATCGTCCGACGCCGCGACGAGCAGCGCCGCCGGCGATTCGACAGCGCCGACGAATACGGCGCGCGGCAACGACGCCGTGGCGAGCGCGAGCGGACGGAGCTCGTCGAGCGAACCCGAGGGACGCCGTTCGACCACGCGCCGGACGCCGGCATCGTCGGCTTGCACGCTCTCGTATCGTTCGCGGGCGACGCGCCCCGCGAGCTCCGTCTCCAGCGCACGCAGCCGCGACTCGGTGTCCTTGAGCCGCGCGCTCTGTCGCGCCACGAGGTCCGCCACTTCGTTTGGCGCCGCCGACAAAGACTGCGCCAACCGCGCGAGCGCGTCGTGATCGACGCGCGCACGCTCGACGGCGCGCATGCCGCACACGAATTCGAGCCGCGCCGACTGTCGCACTTTGTCAACTTTCCCGATGAGAATCGGGCCAGTCTCGCCCGTCGCGCGCACGTGCGTTCCGCCGCACGCGCTACGATCCAGATCGTGGATGCTCACGATCCGAAGCGTGCCCTCGCGCGCCGACGCCTTACGCAGCCCCGACGCGTCCGCCGCATCCTCGTACGACACCGTCACCGGCCGATTCTCGAACACGATCTCGTTCGCGCGACGCTCGGCGCGCGCAACCTGCTCGGGTGAGACGGCCGGCACATCCACATCGAGCGTCGACACATCGGTGCCGAAGTGCACGCTCACCGTTGCCCAACCGAAGAGATCGGCGACGACCGCGGACAAGAGATGCTGTCCCGTGTGCTGCTGCATGTGATCGAATCGGCGCGACCAATCGATGCGGCCCGTGATGGCGTCTTCGTGTATGGGCGCCTCGAGCACGTGTGCAATGCGCTCGCCTTCGTCGATCACATCGCGCACGGCAGCGCCGCCCAGCGTGCCGGTGTCGTGCGGCTGGCCGCCCGACGTCGGATAGAAAGCCGTGCGCTCGAGATAGACGCGGCGCCCATCGTCGGCGCGCCCCACCACGCGCGCATCGAACTCGGTGAGATACGAATCGGAATAGTAGAGGCGTGTCGTCATACGCGAACCATGCGCGCAAGCCCCGCCAGGCGGTAGAGGCGCCGCACTTGCTGCGTCCGGCGCGCGCGGTATCTTCTCGCGCGCCGTCCATCCTCTGGAGACCGGACATGACCGCGGTTCGCGTCAAGCTCTCGACGATGATGTTCCTCGAGTACTTCGTCTGGGGCGCGTGGTTCGTCACCATGGGCACGTACTTGGGGACGTCGCTCAAGTTCGACGGCACGCAGGTCGGCCTCGCCTACGGCGCAACGGCCATCGCGGCAATGATCTCCCCGTTCTTCGTCGGCATGGTGGCCGACCGGTTCTTCGCCACGGAAAAGATTCTCGCGCTGCTGCACATCGTGGGCGGCGTGGTGCTCTGGATCGCCTCCACGATGCACGGCTTCGGCGCGTTCTACGCGGTGCTCATCGTGTACGCGCTGTGCTACATGCCGACGCTTGCGCTCACCAACTCGATTTCGTTCGACCACATGACGGACCCAACGCGCGAGTTCCCGCTCGTGCGCGTGTTAGGCACAATCGGCTGGATCGTGGCCGGGCTCATCGTCGGCTTCCTCAAGCTCGAGGCGACGGCGGTGCCGTTGCAGTTGGCGGCGGCGGCGTCGGTTGTGTTGGGCATCTTCTCCTTGGCGCTGCCGCACACGCCGCCGCACGCCGCCGGCAAGCAGATCACCGTGCGCGACGTGCTGGGTCTCGACGCGCTGTCGCTGCTCAAGGACAACGCGTTCGCCGTTTTCATTCTCGGCTCCTTCCTGCTCTGCATCCCGCTGCAGTTCTATTACACGTTCACCAACCCGTTCCTGAACGAGATCGGCCTCAAGAACGCCGCGGCGAAGATGACGCTGGGCCAGTTCTTCGAGATCGGCTTCATGCTGCTTCTGCCGTGGGCGCTGTCTCGGTTAGGCGTGAAGCGGATTCTGCTGTTGGGCATGGCGGCGTGGGCGGTGCGCTACCTGCTGTTCGCGTTCGCCAACGTGACCGTGAACGTGTGGATGCTGTACGCCGGCATCATCCTCCACGGCGTGTGCTATGATTTCTTCTTCGTGACGGGCCAGATCTACGTCGACCAGCGCGCGAGCGTTTCGATCCGCGCGGCGGCGCAGGGATTCCTCGCCTTCATCACGCAGGGCGTCGGCCTGTTCTTGGGCTCGCTGTTGTCGGGGCCCGTGGTGGACCGGTATCGCCTGCCGGGCGGCGCGCACGATTGGCGTTCCGTGTGGCTGGTGCCGGCGTGCGGCGCGGCCGTGATCTTCGTCCTCTTCGCGCTGCTCTTCCGCCCGCGGGCGGAAACCGAAGAGCCGAAACCCGCCGCGGCCCTCGCCGCCTAACGCGGCGCATCACATGGCCACCGATCCGGTATCCCGCCGCGAATTCCTGGGCGACGTCGCACTCGCCGGCGCGGCCTTCACCATCGTGCCGCGCCACGTGTTGGGCCGCGGCTACCGGGCGCCGAGCGACACGCTCAACATCGCATGCATCGGCGTCGGCGGAAAAGGCGAGAGCGATGTGCAGGGCGTGAGCACCGAGAACATCTACGCGCTCTGCGACGTCGATCTGCACAGCGCGGAGACATCGTTCCGCCGTTTCCCCAAGGCAAAACAGTATCGCGACTACCGCGAGATGCTCGACAAGGAAGGCAAGAACATCGACGCGGTCACGGTGACGATCCCCGATCACTCGCACGCCGCCGCGGCGATGCTCGCGATGAAACACGGCAAGCACGTGTTCTGCCAGAAGCCGCTCGCGCACACGCTCTCCGAGGTGCAAGCGCTGATGGACGCGGCCGCGCGCACCAAGGTCGCGACACAGATGGGCAATCAGGGTCACGCGGGCGCGGGCACGCGCCTCATCCGCGAGCTGGTCGAAGCGGGCGCGATCGGTACCGTACGCGAGGTGCACTACTGGACCGACCGGCCGATCTGGCCGCAAGGACTCGAGCGCCCACTCGAGGCGTACGAGGTGCCGCCGTGGCTCGACTGGAATCTCTGGCTGGGGCCGGCGCCCGCGCGTCCCTACCACCCCGCCTACGCGCCGTTCACCTGGCGCGGCTGGTGGGACTTCGGCTGCGGTGCGTTAGGCGACATCGCCGCGCACGCCATGGACGCCGCGTTCTGGACGTTAGGCTTGGGCTTCCCGGTACACATCGAGGCCGAGACGACGAAGCTGTATCCGGAAACGGCGCCGAAGCTGTCGCGCATCGTGTACGAATTCGGTGCGCGCGGCACGCGCGCACCGGTGCGGGTCGTGTGGCACGATGGCGGACTCGCCGAAGCGCGTCCCGCGGAGCTCGCGCCCGAATTCGACTGGCCGGGCTACGCAGACGTGGGCACGCAACTCTGGATCGGCAGCGACGGCAAGCTGCTCGCCGATTGCTACGGCGAAGCCGTCCGACTGCTCGACCCGAAGCGCCAAGCCGAATTCACCGCGCATCCGCCACCGCAGAAGTATGCGCGCACGCCGGGCGTGTATCAGGAATGGATTCGCGCGTGCAAGGGCGGTCCGCCGGCAGGATCCAACTTCGCCGGCCACGCGGGACCCCTCACGCAAATGGTACTGCTGGGCAACCTCGCCATCCGCATGAACCAGCCGCTCGATCTGAATCCGGACACAGGCCAGGTGACGAACGCCAAGGTCCCCGAGGAATACGTGCGGACCGACTATCGATCGGGCTGGAGTCTCTAGCCGGCGGTAAGCATTTGCGGCGCGCGCGCCGTCCAATGTGTGTGATACCGCTCGCGGTCCCACATCGAGGTGCGCGACATGTTCTCACAGGACCTCCGGTATGCGCTCCGCGCGCTCGTTAGGCGGCCGGCGTTCGCCGCCTTCGCGGTCGCCACACTGGCGATCGGCATCGGCGCGAGCACGGCGCTCTTTTCGATAGCGGACGCGGCACTGCTCCGGCCGCCACCGTTCCCGGCGGCCGACCGCCTCGACGAGCTCTATCTCACGAGTGAAGCCAGCGGGCACGGCCTATGGCGCACGCGCTGGTCCTACGCGCGGTACGAAATGCTGCGCCATCTCGCATCGTCCTACGCCTCCATGGCGGCATATGGCCCGTACGAGTTCAACCTCGCGGGCGGCTATGCGCCCGAGCGCGTAGCCGCCGAGGCGGTCTCGGCGAGCTACTTTCGCACGTTAGGCGTCGACGCGCGCATCGGCCGCACATTTCTCCCCGCCGAGGACTCGGTGGGCGGGCCCGCCGCCATCGCCGTGCTCGGGTATGATCTGTGGGCGAGCCGCTTCGGGGCCGACCGCGCGATCATCGGCCGCCGGGTGCGAGCGAACGGAGTCGAGTTGACGGTGGTCGGCATCATGCCGCGCGCCTTCCAGGGCCTCACGGGACATGCCGCAATGTGGGTGCCGTCGGCAATGGTCCCGCGCTTGAGCTATCCCGACTATCACACCACGAACCAGGATTTCATCGGCGTCGTCGGTCGTCGCGCTCCCGGGGTAACCCTAAAGCGAGCACGCACCGAGTTGGCAGTCCTCGGCGTTCGCATCGAGCGCGTGCTGCCGAGCGACACGGACGTTCCCACCGTGTTCGGCGCCACCGCGGTGCCGCTCTCGGAGGCGCGCGTCGATCCCGGGTACCGCCGCGCGATCCTCGTGTTGCTCACGGCCGTGCTGCTCTTGCTCATGCTGACGTGTGCCAACGTGGCCGGACTCGAGATCGCGCGCAACGTTGGCCGTGCTCGGGAAATCGCCGTGCGGCTGGCGATCGGCGCGGACCGGGCGCGCGTCGTCGCGCTGCTGCTGACGGAAACGGCGGTGATTGCTCTCGTGGGCGGTGCGACGGGCGCCGTCATCGCCACGTGGGCGCCGCATTTCATCCGCCTCCCGAGCCGGATCCCGGGCGCCAGCAACCAGTATGCTCAGTTAGGCGAATTCGCCGCGCCGCGCGTCACCGCCTCCGTGCTCGGGTTCGCCGTGGCCATGGTCGGCGCCGCGGCGCTGCTGGCCGGACTGCTCCCCGCGCTCACGGCCTCGCGTGGCGATCTCTCGACGGTCCTCAAGCAGGGCGGTGCGAGCGCGGGACCGGGTCGGCGTCGCGGCCGCCGCAACATCCGCGCGATGCTCGTCGCCGGCGAAGTCGCACTCGCGCTCGTGCTCTCGGCGGGTGCGATGCTCGCGCTCGGCGCCGTCCGCCGCCTCGAGCGCTTTCCGTTAGGCATCGAGCCGGCGCACGTCCTCACATTCCGAATTGCACCGTCGGACGTGCGGTATCCCGCGCCGGCCGCTCCTGCGCTCATCGAGCACATGCTGGCCGCGATCAGCGCGGTCCCAGGCGTCCAAGCGGCGACCGTCGATGCCTGCGCGCCACTCGGACCACGGTGCGCCAGCAGCACTCTCTATGTGATCGGCCGCCCCGCGCCTCCGCCCGGAAGCGCACCCGAGATCCTCCGCCACTACGTCGGTCCCGATCACTTTCGTACGTTGGGCGTGCCGATCCTCCGTGGACGCGCATTCACAGCCGCTGACCGTGCCGGGCGCCCGCGTGTGGCCATTATCAGCGAAACGGCCGCACGCCGTTTCTGGCCCGGCCAGGATCCAATCGGACAGCGCGTGTGGTTCGGCGGCGGCAGCAGCTTCGACCGTCCCGACTCGAGCGCCGAGATCGTCGGCGTGGCGGGCGATGTGCCGTACGCCTCGTCAACAGGCATCTCGATGGTGCCGAGCTTCTACACGCCCTACCTGCAGTTCACCTACGCACAGCGCATGGTGATGGTGCGGACGCACGCCGATCCGACCCAATTGGTGCCGGCGCTGCGCGCCGCGGTTGCCTCGGTCGACCCGGGCATCGCCGCGTTCGATGTGCGCGCGTTGACCGACCGCCTGGGCGACGCGTGGGCTCGGCCCACATTCACCGGCCGCGTGCTCACCGCGTTCGCGATGCTCGCGGCGGCGCTCGCCGCGGCGGGCATCTACGGCATCGCCACGCAGCGCATGCGGGAGCGCGAGCGAGAGTTGGGCATCCGCGTTGCGTTAGGCGCGAGCGCCGGCCGGATCGCCCGGCTCGTGCTCGGCGAAACCATGGTGCTCGCCGGCGCCGGCGTGGGCGCAGGGCTCGCCGCGGCGTTCGTTCTCTTTCACGTCATGCGTGCCGCGCTCGCCGACATGGGTTCGCCTAACCCAGTAGGATGTATCGCGCTCGCGCTCGCGATGACGATGATGGCACTCGCGGCAAGCTGGCTGCCGGCGCGCCGCGCCGCGCGTTCGGACCCCGCCATCACCATGCGCGCCGAGTGACGTCGCGGCGTGCCGCCATCACGGCGTCCACTCGCCCGTGGCAACCTTGGGCACGAACACGTCCAGCCCGCGCGGCGGAAACTCGACCGTCTTCCCGCGCTCCGCGCTCATGTACGCCGCCATGAGGATGCGCACCACGTCGAGCCCATCATCGAATGTGAGCAGCGGCGCCTCCTTCCCGAGAAACGCGCGCACGAAATGGCGATCCTCCGCTTCGTAGCCGTACACCGCCGCTTCGCCGGCCACCACCGGCATGAGCCCCATCTCGGCATTCTGCTTTTCCACGAGATCCTCGCCGGCGCGTCCGTGGACCTCGCGGCTGAAGAACACCGTGAGCCCGCTGTCCAACGAATTCCACGCCATCGAGTACTCCGGTCCCAAGAGCTCGGCCGAGAGTCGCAGCCCAGCGCCGATGAAGCTCCACGAGGTCGTCGCTTCGCCTAACACTGTGCGCCCGTCGCCGTCCTCGAACTCGAGCGTTATGCTCGCGAAGTCCTCGGAAGGATGGTTCGTGTAGTCCACGTCCTTCCCCATGGTCCGCGCCAGCCGTTTGGCGTACTCGGGCCGCGACCACTTGAGGCTCGCGATGTGTCCCGTCACCCGCCTAACGGAAAGCGATGACAACGGTTGCCCGGGTTCCGTGAGGAGATGCCGCACCACGAGCGCCGAGTGGCACATCATGTCGTTGAGCACGCCGCCGCCCTGCAGGCGACCCTGCCAGAACCACGGCGCGTGCGGCCCGCTGTGCTCCTCCGCCGCCCGTGCCAGATACGGCCGGCCGGTGAGGCGCGCGCCGCGCGCCCAGAGGAGCGAGCGCCCCTGTTCGATGGCCGGCGCGAACAACTGGTTTTCCAGGTAGCCGTGCGGGATGCCGGCTCGCTTCACCAACCGGGTCGCGCGCGATGCTTCCGCTACGGTCCGCGCCAGTGGCTTCTCGCACGCAATGCCCCGCAACGGCTCGGCCCGCTGCGCTGCCGCGTTCGTGATCGCCTCGACGTTCTCGACCCGCGCGTCGTTGCGGCCGCAAAGCCAGATTGCCTCGATCGCCGGATCGGCGACCATCGCCGCGAGCGAGCCGAACACAGAGGCTTCTCCCACGTCCAGTGAACGCGCGAGCGCCGCGGCAGATTCCGCGTGGCGCCGGTTGGGGCTGAAAACGCCCCGGATTTCCGCATCGCGGACTCCGCGGAACGCACTGATGTGAAACCGGGCGTTGAAGCCGCTACCCACAATTCCGATGCCGAGAGACCGATCGTTCATGAGTCGCTTGGGGTTAGGCGATAGCCGAACGGCTGCGGCCCGAGCCGCACCGAACCCGCCGTGAGATATCCGTTAGCACGGAGTGCCGGTCTTGCGTGCCCGTCCGGGTAACGTTAGTCATAGATCGCGGACGGCGGCTGCCCCTCGGCCCGCGTCGGTGGACCCGCATCGGCGCCCCTCCGCTCGAGCTTAAGTCTCGAGTAGACGTGCTGGCGTTCATCCTCGAAATCATCGGCATTCTGCGGTCAGTGGCCGCACCAAAGCAAATCGGTCACACGATGAATGTCGAGCCGGACGCGCATACGGTGACAGGCGACCACGAACGCGGGCTGACGGCGGGCTGTGACGGATAAACCTAAAGCCTTCGACACGCGCACGTTGCCGAAAGTCCCTCCTATCCGAGATGCGCATGACTGCGACCATTCTCGTCGTCGAAGACAATCCGGTGACGCGCAAGACGGTCCGCATGGCGTTGGCGTCGGAGGGCTATCGGGTCCTTGAGGCGGACACCGGCGCGCACGCGCTCGAGACCGTCACGGCGCAGCTGCCCGACCTGATCCTGCAGGACATCGTCTTGCCCGACGTGAGCGGGTTCGATCTCGTCGCGCAACTGCGACGCGTGCGCGGCGTCGACCGCGTGCCGATCATTGCATTCACGAGTTTTCTCTCGGCGGTCGAAGAAGGTAACATCGCCGCAGCGGGATTCGACGACGTACTGGTCAAGCCCGCCGAACCGTCCCGCATCCTACAAGCGGTTCGTGCTCACCTCAGCGGCCTGCCGAGCGGTCACGGGTCGGACGAGACGTCGCTGCACGTGCTGCTGATCCATGACGACGATGTGCAGTTGCGTGTTGAGCGCCAGCGCCTGGAGCGGAGCGGCTTCGTCGTGACGACGGCCAGCGATGGACGTTCGGGACTCGAGGCAGCACGGACCCGGCTCCCCGACGTGATCGTTGCCGATGTCCTCCTGCCCACCATTGACGGTTTCGACCTGTGCGAGGTGGCACGTCGCGATCCTCGCCTAACGGGCGTACCGGTCGTCCTCCTCTCGTCCCTGGCCGTCGACGAGGAAGCGCGCGAGCGCGCGCGCCGGTCGGGCGCGTTCGACCTCGTCAGCCGCACGCCGGAGATGTCCAACGTGGCCGCCGTCATCGTCGCCGCGGTCCGCGCGCCGCGCGTCGACCCGGGCGTCGCGCCAATCGCACCGGTGGAGCGGGTCGAATACGACCCCCGACTCATCCGCCAATTGCAGCGCCAGGTCGCGCTGCGGTCCGACATTGCACGCCGCGTCTCGCTGCAGGCCGCTGCGCTGTCGGTGCTCAGCACGATCGCTGACACGTTGGCCCAACGCGGCGACACCGCGAGCTCGCTGCAGGACGTGCTGACGCGGTGCGTCGATGCGGCCGGGCTGTCGCGAGCGGCCATCCTGATGCGGACGGACGCCGCGTGGCGCTGTATCGCGCACGTGGGCTACCGTGGCGAAATCGCCGACGGCCTGTCGACGCTCTTTGGCCACATCGAGCTTCTGGACATGACGCTCGATGAGAACAAATCGCTCTCGATTCCGTCGCCGCAGGTCCCCGCCCAAGCGGCAAAGGAGTTGTTACAGCGCGCGAATGCGGCTGGAGCAGTGCTCGCGCCGCTGAACGCGCACAGCGACGGACAGGGCGTGCTCCTATTCGATTCCGCCAGCAAGTCGTTAGGCGGCGAAGAGTGGCTCGCGTTTGCGCACACTGTCGCGTTCCAGGTCGGGCAGGCAATTGCCCTCAGTCGCACATTCGAGCGCCTCGCCCAATCGGAGGAGCGGTATCGGCTTCTGTTCGAGCACACGCCGCTTGCCTCGTGGGTTTTCGACCGCGAAACGCACCGAATTCTCGCGGTGAACGAGGCGGCCGAGCGCGCGTATGGCTATTCGAGAAAGGAGTTCCTCGACCTGACCATCGACGTCTTGCGTCCGCCGGAGGATGTGCCACGCCTGCAGCACGAGCTCGGCCGGCCGCCGCGCCGCCTGCATCCGGTTGGCCTATGGCGTCACCGCACGAAGGCGGGAGAGACCATCGACGTAGACATCAGCGCCTGCTCCCTCACGTGGGAAGGGCGCGCCGCCGAGCTCGTCGTGATGCACGACGTCACGGCCCGGGAACGCACCGAGCGAGAACTGCGCGAGGTGCAGCGGCATCTGGCCCAGGCCCTCACATCGAGCAATGCGGTCCTCTACGTCAGGCTACTGCGCGGTGGGGAGCTCCACGGCGTGTGGGCGAGCGAGAACATCGTGCGCTTCATGGGATACAGCGTCGAGGAAGCGCTCGCCGACGGCTGGTGGATGGCCGGAGTCCACCCGCAGGACGTAGCCCACGCGCTCGCGTCGCAGAATGAGCTCGCGCGGACCGGTCACATGGTCGCCGAGTATCGGTTCCGGCATCGGTCCGGACATTACCGCTGGGTGCGCGACGATTCGCGCGTCGTCAGCGATTCATTCGGTGAAGGCGCCGAAGTCGTGGGTGTCTGGGTGGATGTCACCGAACGCCGTCAACTCGAGGAACAATTTCGACAGGCGCAAAAGATGGAGGCCGTAGGGCGGCTGGCGGGTGGCGTCGCGCACGACTTCAACAACCTCCTCACCGCGATCACCGGCTATTCGGACTTGCTGCTGCTCGACCTCGATCCGGAGGACGTGCGGCGCCAGGACGTGGCGGAAATCAAGCGCGCCGCTCTCGCCGCTGCGGACCTCACCCGTCAACTGCTGGCCTTCAGCCGGCGCCAGATCCTTGCACCACGTGTGGTCGATCTCAACGCGCTGGTGTCGGGTGCGCGCAAGTTGTTAGGCCGTCTCATCGGTGAGGACATCGCACTCGCGACGTCGCTGGATCCGGGGCTCGCGGCCGTGCGCGCCGATCCGGGACAGCTCGAGCAGGTGATCATGAACCTCGCCGTGAACGCTCGCGACGCGATGCCCAACGGCGGCCGCCTCACCATCGAAACCGCCAACGTCACGATCGATCGCGAGTTCGGGCCGGAGCGCGTGGCGCAGACGCCCGGCCCGTATGTCATGATGGCGGTGAGCGACACCGGCGTGGGCATGGATGAGGCTACCAAGGCGCGCATCTTCGAGCCCTTTTTCACGACCAAGGAAGCGGGGAAAGGGACCGGGTTAGGCCTTGCGACCGTGTACGGGATCGTCAAACAGAGCGAGGGATTCATCTGGGTCTATAGCGAGCCGGGCAACGGATCGACGTTCAAGATCTACTTGCCGCGCGTGGATGAGCCGCCGGAATCGCTCGAGTCCTCATTGCCGCCAGCCCGGTCATGGAACGGAACTGAGACCGTGCTGGTGGCCGAGGACACCGCGGCAGTCCGCGCCGTCGTGCGCGAAGTGCTCGAGCGCCACGGATATACGGTCATCGAGGCTGCCACCGGCAAGGAGGCGGCGCAGCTCGCGAGCAGACGGCCGGGCCGCATCGACTTACTTGTGACGGACGTCGTGATGCCGGAGTTGAGCGGGCGTGATCTCGTGCGAACCCTGCGCACCACACGACCGGACCTCAAGGTACTCTACATGTCCGGCTACACCGACGACGCGGTGCTGCGCCAAGGCATGTTGGAGCCAGCGGCAGCGTTCCTGCAGAAACCGTTCCGGCCTGAAGATCTGGCGCGGCGCGTGCGCCAGATCCTCGACGGGACTGCGCCCCCAGCACCGCCGACGCCTAACGGCTGACTGTCGGCGGCGCAGTGACGGCGTATCGACATACTGCCTAACCGACGCCGAGTTTGTGGAGGGCGGCGGGCGGACACCCGGTCCAATCGGGCACGAACGTGTTGCCCTGATACTGCAGGTCGGCCACGCCCATCTTGCTCGAGAAAAATCCGCTCGCCGTGAAGTCGCGGAATCGGTTGAAGAACGCGACGCCCTGGCTGAGCTCCGGCTTGGCGCGCTTCGGCCAGGCGATATCGTCGAGCACCGCATGCCGCTCGTTGGTCGTGCACTGGGTAAATGGCCGGCCGAAGCGGTCCGCGCATTCGTGATCCAGCCACGCGAGACCGCCGCGGATGGGCAGGCTGTCCTCCGGATACAGCACGAGCATGCGATCCATGAATTCCGGTACGGCGGCGTCGGTGGCGCTCCCCGAGCGTTCGTCGCGCGGAATGATGATGTCGACCAACACGTTCACCGTTTCCCACTCGTGCGGGGTGAACACGGTGGGTTGGTACGTGCCGGCCGCGGCCCGCGCCGTATCGGCGCCGGCTCTCGTGCCCACCGCCGTGGCCGTGCGCTCGGCGCCCTTGCACGCGGTGGCGAGGGTGCCGAGCACCAAGAGTTCCAGCATCGACCGCCGCGAGATCTCGCTTCCGTTAGGCGCGGCCGGCTCGGCCGCGTCGCGCTCGTCGTGTTGATCCGTCATATCGCGCCTGCCTTCCGCTGCTCCGTGATGTAGTCGGCCGTCCGCCACGCCAGGGCGAGAATCGTCCAGGTCGGGTTCTTGTCGGCTTGCGACACGAACGGCCCGCCGTCGGCCACGAACAGATTGGGCACGTCGTGGGCCTGGCAGTGCGCGTTGAGCACCGAATTGCCCGGATCGCGCCCCATGCGCGTGGTGCCTAACTCGTGAATGATCTGCCCGCCGTTCGCGATGCCGTATCCGTGTTCCTTGGTGGGCATCGGCGCGAACACCTCGCCGCCCATCTCGTGGACGATCGCGCGGAACGTCTGCTGCATGTGGCGCACCTGGTTCACCTCGTGGTCGGTCCACTTCCAGTGGAAGCGCAGCACCGGAATGCCCCAGCGATCCACCGTCATCGGGTCGAGCTCGCAATAGCAATCTGCGTTAGGAATCATCTCGCCGCGCCCGGAGAATCCGACGCTCGCGCCGTAGTAGTGGCGATAGTCATCCTTGAGCGCCTTCCCGTAGCCGCCCGCGTTCGGGTACCTGTGAATGCCGCCCATGATGCCGTACGCCGGCGTGTCCAGTCCGCCCCACAATTCGATGTGATATCCGCGCGGGAAATCAAGATGCGTGTTGTCGAGCCACCACGGCATGTAGAGGTGGTTGCCGCCCACACCGTCTTCGTTGTGCGGCACGTGGTCGACCATCTTCGGGATGTAGCCGGCCACGTCCGTGCCCGTCGTATCGGTGAGATACCGCCCCACGACGCCGCTCGAGTTCGCGAGACCCTGCGGGAACCGCGACGATTTCGAGTTGAGCAACAGCCGCGCAGACTCGCACGCGCTCGCGGCCAGGACCACCACGCGCGCCCGCACGTGGTCCACCGTGCCCGTCTTCTTGTCGACGTACGAGACGCCCGTCGCCATGCCGCGCCCATCGGTCGTGACCTCGTACGCCATCGCGCTCGTGACGAGCGTCAGCTTGCCGGTCTGCTTGGCCGGCGGGATCAACACGCCCGAGCTCGAGAAGTTCGAGTTCGTCTTGCAGCCGCGGTTGCACTGACCGCAGTGATGACACGCCGGCCGTCCGTTGAGCGGCTGCGTGAGGATCGACAGCCGCGCCGGAATACACGTGATGCGCAGCTTGTCGGCGGCCTGCTTGATGAGCAGCTCGTAGCACCGCGGCGCCGGCGGCGGCTGGAAGATGCCGTCGGGATGGTTGTGCAGTCCCTCGACACTGCCGAACAGCCCGATCAGCCGGTCGACGCGATCGTAGTACGGTTTGAGATCATCGTAGCTGATGGGCCAGTCGTCGCCTAACCCGTCGAGGCTCCGGCGGTGAAAATCGTCAGGCCCGAAGCGGAGCGAGATGCGGCCCCAATGGTTCGTGCGCCCGCCCACCATGCGTGCGCGCCACCAGTCGAACTTCGTATCGTGCGCCGTCGTGTAGGGTTCGCCCTCGATGTCCCAGCCGCCGATGCAGCCGTCGAATTCGCCGAACGGGCGCTCCTTGGAGCCGCGGCCGCGCCTCGGCGACTCGTACGGCCATTCCATCATCTTCGAGTCGGTGGCATTGTCCCATGGGCCGCCCGCCTCGAGCATCACCACGTCGGCGCCGGCCTGCGTTAGAACATAGGCCGACATGCCGCCGCCGGCGCCCGAGCCCACGATGCACACGTCGTATGTCTTGCGCGTTCCTGCAGCTTGCATGGCTCTCCTTCGGTCAGTCGATCGGGCGAATCCAGATGTCGCGATATCGGACGCGATTGTTGTGATCCTGCAGCTCGAGCGGCAGGCTGTCGGGCGTCACGTGATATGGCGGCCGCTGCTTGTTGGCCGTCGGCCCGCTCAGTGCCACGTTGTCCTGCACGAGCACGCCGTTGTGAAACACCGTTAGGCGGGCGGGCGACGTCACCGCGCCGCTCGCGTCGAACCGCGGCCGGTGGAAGATGATGTCGTACGCTTGCCAGTACCCCGGCGGCCGGCTGGCGTTGACTAACGGAGGAAACTGGCCGTACACCGCCGCCGCCTGCCCATCCGGGTATGTGTCGTTGTGGTACGAATCGAGCACCTGCACTTCGTACAGGCCCATCAAGAACACGCCGCTGTTCCCGCGTTCCTGACTCTCGCCCGTGGGCGGCGCCGGCGCGGCCCACTCGACGTGCAGTTGGCAGTCGCCGAACGCGCGCGCCGTCACGATGTTGCCCGTGCCCGGCTCGACCTCGAAGTAGTCGCCGCGTACCGCCCAACGTGCCGGACTTCCGTCATGCTGGCGCCACGCCGACAGTGACCCATGATCGAACAACACGATCGCATCGGCGGGCGGCCGCACCGGCCCTCGCTCGGGTCCGGGATCAACGACCGGCGGTCGAGGCCGGTCCATCGAGTGCTGCGGCCAGCGCGTGTCCACCTGGCATCGCGCGCTCGACACGCCGATGACGGTGAGCCACACCGCGATCGTGACGCATGGAGCGAATCGCATCAGGGATGGGTCTTTGAGAGAAGCGTGCGAGAACCCTCGAGGCCACCTCTTTATACGGCGCAGACATCCACGTGACAAGTGGCCGTGGACCGGCGCAAGACCGTTGGAGATTCGGACGCGTGCACGTAACATCTACGTCCGGACATCGCATGCTCATTTCTCTTCTTTCGTTCGCGCTGCTCCTGCAGGCGCCGAACACCGCCGCCGCCGCCCCCGTCATTCGATCGGACAGCACCGTCTACGATGGACGGTCGCGTCAGCTCGATGTCGCGCCGCCGCGCATCGACACGACCATCGTCGTGGACGGTGTGCTCGACGAAGCCGTGTGGCGGCGCGCCGCCAGGCTCACCGGCTTTTCGCAGTATCGCCCCGTCGACGGCTCTCCCGCCACGGATTCGACCGATGTGCTCGTGTGGTACTCGAGCGACGCGATCTACTTCGGCATCCGGGCGTACGAGCCGCACGGCAGCGTCGTGCGTGCAACGCTCGCCGACCGCGACAACATCGACGCCGACGACAACGTCCAGATCCTGCTCGATACGTACTCCGATCACCGGCGCGCCTTCATGTTCGCCGTGAATCCACTCGGCATCCAGGAAGATGGTGTGCGCAGTGAAGGACAGGATGCGGGCGCAGCCGGCGGCGGGTCGGGGCCGAACGCGCGCTTCGATGGCACGATCGACCTCAACCCCGATTTCGTGTGGGAATCGCGGGGACACGTGACGTCGTGGGGCTACGAGGTCGAGGTGCGCATCCCGTTTCGGAGCATCCGCTTTCAGGATCTCGATCGGCAAACGTGGGGCATCCAGATCGTGCGCGAAGTGCAGCACTCGGGTTACGAAGACACGTGGACGCCCGTGGTGCGCGCCAACGCGAGCTTCTTGATCCAGGCTGGCCGCCTCGTTGGGCTCACGCACTTGCATCGTGGCCTCGTGATGGACGTGATCCCGGAGGCCACCACCAAAGTGGACGGCGATTCCGTGAACGGGGCGTATCGCTACTCCACGACGCCCGCGTTGGGCGGCACCATGTTCTGGGGCGTGACTAACGGACTCGGCTTGAGTGCGACGGCGCATCCCGACTTCTCGCAGGTCGAAGCCGACGTCGCGCAGGTCACGCTCAATCAGCGCTTCGCGCTCTTCTATCCCGAGAAGCGCCCGTTCTTCCTCGAGGGACTCGAGCAGTACGACACGCCCAACCGGCTCATCTATACGCGCGACATCGTCCAACCCAACGCCGGTGCCAAGCTCACCGGCAAGATCGGCGACCTGAACGTCGCGTATCTGGGCGCCGTCGACACGCGCGATTCGGTCACGGGCAGCGACCCGGTCTTCAATATCCTGCGTCTCCGTCGCGACTTGGGCGCCAGCTCCAATCTCGGGCTCGTGTACACCGACCGCATCGACGGCGGCGACTACAACCGCATGGGCGGTGTCGACGGCCGATTCTTGTGGCACAAGATCTGGTTCTCGGCGTTCCAGTTCGTGGGCTCCACGACGCGTGACAGTCTGGGCGGGCGCCACGGCGCGCTCTGGGACGTCACGCTCGGCGACCGCACCGGCCGCGCCTACGGGAACCACGTCGAGTTCCTGGGCGTGAGCCCGAACTTCGAGGCGGCCAGCGGGTTCGTGAACCGCACGGGATTCGTCCGCGCGATGATCTTCAATCGCTACACGCTGTACGGCTCACCGGGCGCGCTGGTCGAGCAGGTCTCGTTTTTCCTCAACGCCCAACCGCTCTGGAACTACGCCGACTTCGGCAAGTTAGGCGGGACGTTCGAGGGCGGGTACTCGACGCAAGCGTCCGCCACCCTGCGCGGTGGATGGAATATCGGCCTCACGGTCAACGACAATTTCCAGCGCTTCGACAGCACGTCTTACCGCGGCTACGGCGTCGTGGCCGGCGGCGATACCACCGCGTTCGTGCTGCCCCACGGGCTGTATTCGTTGTATGGCGAGAGCGTGAGCCTCACGTCGCCTAACAGAAAGGTCACCGTGAACGTCACCGCCGGCATCGACGATGCGGTGCTCTTCGCCGAAGCCGGCGAAGGCCGCGAGGCGACGGGCAGCGTGGACGTCGCCTGGCGCCCGACGCCGGACCTTCGGTTGGATGCATCGTGGATTTACGATCGCCTCACGCGCGCGCGCGACGGCAGCGAGTTCGCCATCACCAACATCCCGCGCCTGCAGGTGGAATATCAGCTCACGCGCTCGATCTTCCTGCGGTACATCGGACAGTACGTGGCGCAACACCAGGCGGCGCTCGAGGATCCGCGCACCGGCGCTCCGTTGGTCCAACGCGATTCGGTCGGCGGCGCCTACAGTGCGCTCGGCGCATTCTCATCCAACCTGTTCCGGAACGACGTGCTCCTGTCCTACAAGCCGATCCCCGGCACGGTCTTCTTCGCGGGGTACGGCACCTCGCTCAGCGAGCCCAACGCGTTCCAGTTCTCGCGCGGCATGTTCCGGACGACCGACGGCGTATTCGTGAAGGTCAGCTATTTGTTTCGACTTTAGGAGAGGCGGTTCGGAGCAGTCATCGAGGGAACGGGGAAGCGCTCGCCGCCGCTTCCCCCCAACGCAGCGCTTCCCTCAGCGAGCGCAGCGAGCGCTTCCCCCGTCCCCATTGGTGTCGGCCTCGCCCGGCCGCCGGCGTTCCGTTAGGCGATGCCGGACCCAGTACACCGCGCCGATCCCGAGGTGATAATAGTGCCGCATCACCCGCGCCGGAAACCGCCCCGCGCGCACGTCGGCCGACAGCACGCGTGCCTGATACTGGAGGTCGTGCCGAATGCGCGGCAGAATGCCGCGATCGCCGGCCATCACGTACTTGCAGAACAGTGCGCCGCGCGCGACGGTGTACGCGCGGTTGAGCGCGCGCACCTGCGCGTCCGTGCGCCGGCCGTGGTTGTGATACACCAACGCGTCCGGCGAGTATTCGACGCGCAGCCCGGCCCGCAAGCTACGATAGACGAAATCCACGTCCTCGCCGGCGCCCGCGCCCGTTCCTCCGCCTAACCCAACATCGAACGGCCCGGTCAAGGCAAGCGCCGACCGCCGGAACGACAGGTTGCACCCGATGATCCCGTCCAGATTGAACGCCGCCGAAATCTCGCCGCGCTCGCGCGAGGTTCGCGTCGTGGTCGGCCGGTCGCGCAGGTCGAACAGCTCCACCCTCCCGCCTAACACGCCGAGCGATGGGGAGCGGGCGAATTCATCGTGGATCGTCGCCAGCCAGTGCGCATCGGGAAGGCAGTCGTCGTCGGTGAAGAGCAGGAGATCGCCGCGTGCGGCCGCAATCCCCGTGTTGCGCGCGCGTGAAAGCCCCGGAACGTTTTCGTGCACGACGTGCATCGGCAGCGACGTCCGATGCGATGCCAACATCGATGCCGTATCGTCGGTGGACGCATTGTCGACGACGATCAGCTCCCACCGCAAACCGGCGGGCACCACGAGGTGCTCGAGCTGCTCGAGCAGCCGCGTTATCGCTCCGCTGCGATTCCGCGTGCACACGATGACGCTCACATCCAACGCTGAATCGGCGGGCGCGGTCACGACGTCCATTGCTCGACCGTGCGCACGGCGTCCGCGGGAGTCTCAGCCCACTGCGCGATCGGCGCGTCGCGGGTCCACGTCTCATAGAACGAGCGCACCTTGCCGTAGCTGTTGTCGAGCACCGCGTGCGGGATGCCGAGCAGCAGGCTCAGGATGTGGCCATGGAGGCGGTCGGTGATCACGGTGTCGCCTTGGGCGAGCATGGCGCAGCCGCCGCGGACGCGCTCGCGGGAGGCGATCACGCCTAACCGCATCAACGGCCCGTGCGCGTAGGGTTCGATGCGCGGGTGCGACGACGTCACACGGTGTCCGAGCCGTTCGACGCGCGACAGGGGCGAGCCGCGGTGCGCCGCCCAGTCGAAGGTGGGGTGCGCGCCGGCGTGCGCGTGCGGCGCGGCCTCGCGATCGCGCCGTGCGAGCCATACCACCCGCGCCGTGGGCGCCACGGGCCGCGGCAGAGGGCCTAACGCAAACGCCAGGTCCGGACACACCTCGCTCGGCGCATCGAAGGCGTGGCGCGCGGCCGCGAGGCTCCGATCGTCGCGGAGGAGCAGCGTGAGGCGCCGGTGCGCGCCGAACGCCGTGCGCGCGCGCGCCAGGGCGGCCGGCTCCGTAAAGTACAGGGACTGCGGCAGCTGGATCACCCGCGCGTCGGGGAAATCGGCCAGCACCTGCTCCCTGAGCTGCTGGTGCAGCGGCCACAGGTCGCCCAGGCTGCCGCCGCCCGACAGCAAGATCACGCCGTCGCCCAACCGGCGCGCGAGCGTCGCACGCGAGTACGTCTCGATGCTGCACGCGTAGCACACGCGCACGCGGGCGCGCCGCAAGAGCGCGAGCGTGCCGAGATGGATCGCGCTGTCACCCACGTTCTGGTGGGTCGGCACGTCGAGCAGCGCGGCGCGTGTGACCCCGGCGAGCAGCGGCCGCACCGTGTGCTCCAGGCGCTCGCCTAACGCGTGCACCAGCATACGCGCGCGCTCGCCGGCATCGGTCGAGGTTGCTGTCCGGACGCGAGGGTGCGGAGTCACGGTCGGAAGGGAAAGGGCCTAACGAGAGACGCCGGCTGCCGTGGAGGCGGGCACCACGCGCGCCCGCGGTAAGAGATGCGACGTGCCGGAGAACGTGAGCGCGCCTTCCTCCACCTGCACTGTCACGCCCGGTCCCGTCACGACGTCGCGCCGCGCCGCGTCATCCCACACCGCGAGCTCGAGTCCGTACACGCCCGGCGCCACGTTGAACTGCAGCTCGATGTCCGCCTCGTACGGCCCGCTCGTAGGCAACGACGCCCCGCAATCGCGCGCCGATGCGCTGAAAATCAAACGTCCCGTCGACAGCGCCCGGACGCGCAGTGAGAAGTCGCGCGACGCGTCGTCCCCGCCCGCGGCCACAGACCCACTCAAGCGGAACTGTGCGCGCTCGCCGGCGCGGACTGGCAGCGGCGAGTCGAGCGAGAGCGCATCGAAGGTGAGCACCGACGTGTGATGGGTCGACGGATCGCTGTTCCGCGAGCTTTCGAGATACGCCTCGATGCACTCCGTCGGCGTGCCACGCTTCGCCACCCGCCCGCGCTCAAGCAGCAGCGCATGCGTGCACAGGGATGCGATGCGCTCGAGCTGATGCGACACGAGCACCACGGGAATGCCGCTCGTGCACATCTCCTGAATCCGGTCGAACGCCTTCTCCTGAAATCGCAGATCGCCTACCGAGAGCACCTCGTCGATCACGAGCACGTCCGGGCTGATGTGCGCCGCGATCGCGAAGCCGAGTCGCGCGTTCATGCCGTTCGAGTACCGTTTCACCGGCGTGTCGATGAACGATTCGATTTCGGCGAACGACACGATGTCATCGAAGCGGCTCTTGATCTCGCGCCGCTTCATGCCGAGAATCGCGCCCTGCAGGAACACGTTCTCGCGCCCGGTGAGGTCGGGGTGGAAGCCCGCCGCCACTTCGATCAGCGCGCCCGCGCGTCCGGTGATGGAGCAGTGCCCCCGCGTGGGCACCAGAATCCGCGTGAGCAGCTTGAGGATCGTCGACTTGCCGGCTCCGTTAGGCCCGAGAATGCCGAGCGCCTCGCCCGGACGCACCTCGAACGACACGTCGCTCACGGCCCAGAACTCTTCGCCCGACAGCTCGTCGCGCGCCGGCGCGCGCCCCGTCAGACGGCGCACCGTCGCCGGCACCAGATCGCGCAGGCTGTCGTGCAGCTCGCCGCGCGCGAACTTCTTCCACACCTGGTCGAACTCGATGCGCGCGCTGCCGTTCAGGTCAGACATATTCCGCGAACTTGCCCTCGGTGCGGTGAAACACCAGCATGCTCACGATGAGGCCGAGCACGGCCCACGTCGCGCCGTACGCCAGATACCACGGGCTCCACGCCACCACCGCGCCCTTGCCCCCCACGATCACGAGCGGCACGAGCAGGTTGTGTCCCTCGACCACGCTCAGCCGCAGACCCTCGAGCAACGGGGCCAGCGGATTGAGCATCATCACCCGCGCGCCTAACGGACCGAACATGCGCGGCTCGAAAAACACGGGCGTGAAGAAGATCCCGAAGGTGAGCAGCACCTGCACGATGTACTTGACGTCGCGAAAAAAGAGATTCGCGCAACCCAGGAAAAGGGCGGCCCCGGCCGTCACGCAGAAAATCAGCACGGCCAGCACCGGCGCCCACAGTGCGGTGAGCCCGTAGTGAACGCCGAGCAACGGCAGCGCGATGCCCACCGTGATCGCGCCGATCGTCGAGTCGAACGACTGCGCGAGCGTCGCCGAAAGCGGCAGCACTTCGCGCGGGAAATAAATCTTCGAGACGAGCGGTAAATTTCCCGTCAGGCTGCTCGTCGCGAACCCAATCGCGCCCACGAAGAACGCCCACGGTAACGCCTTCACCGCCATGCCCGCGATCACGTCGCGCGCCACGTGACCGCCGCTCATGTACGCCATCGCGAACCGCACCAGCGTTCCCGCCGCCACGATCAGCGTGGGCATGAGGATCGCCCAGGCAAAGCCCATCACCGCCTGCTTGTACCGGATGCGCACGTCCCGCAGCGTGAGCTCGTAGAGCAGCTCGCGATACTTCCATAACTCGTCTACCGCGATCTCGCGGAGATCGCGCAGCAGCGAACGCCGCTGCGGCGCTGGAATGTCTCTGGCTATCACGAGGTCGGACATATCCGGGAACGATGGATCGCGAAGGCGGGCGGAAAACGATGCCGCGCGGGACTTGGTTCAGGCCCATTTGGGCCGGCGGTCACGCGCCAAGTCCATCGCGCGCCCCGGTGTCGGCAGCTATCATGCCACGCCTCCCCTCGATGATACGCGCGGTTGAGTCGCCGCGACAAGCCGCGACCTGTTGCTTTCGCCTCACAGGTGACCGAACCGGTGCTCAAACGCTCGCTCACGGTCCTGTCGCTGGTCTTCGTCCTCTACTTCACCACCTCGGGAGGTCCATACACCACCGAAGGCCTTGTGGCCGAAGTTGGGCCGGGACTCGCGCTCCTGATCATGCTGCTCGTGCCGCTGCTCTGGTCCGTACCGGAGGCGCTGATCATAGGCGAGCTGGCCAGCATGCTACCGGAGGAAGGCGGCTACTATCGCTGGGTGCGGCGGGCGTTCGGTCCCTTCTGGGCCGTGCAGAATGGTTGGTGGACCTGGATGTATTCGTTGGTCGACATGGCCATCTATCCGGTGCTGTTCACCCAGTATCTGGGCTACTTTTTTCCGTCGTTGGGCGCAGACGCCAAGTGGCTGGTGGCCCTGGTCGTCATCTGGACCGCAGCGGCAATCAACCTGCGCGGCGCGCTTCCCGTTGGGCGGGTGTCCGTGCTGGCCGGCGGCTTCATCATCCTCGCCTTCCTGGCCATGTCGTTCGCCGCGCTGCCGCACCTGTCTCACGTGCCCTGGCTTCCGATGCTCAAGCCGGGCCGTACGCCCGCCGGCGCGTTGGGCATTGGCCTCTCGATCGCGCTCTGGAACTACATCGGCTGGGACAACGCGTCCACGGTGCAGGGTGAAGTCGTAGACGCCTCGCGCAGCTATCCGCGCGCCCTCGCGTTTGCCCTCCCGTTAGTCACACTGGGTTACCTCACGGCGCTCGGCGCGGCCCTCGCCGCCACCGACTGGACCCGGTGGCGCGATGGTGCGTGGCCCGAGATCGCGCGGGCAGCGGCCGGATCGTTAGGCGGACCCGCGATCGCCGTCTGGATCGGCGTCGCCGGCATGGTGAGCGCGCTCGCCCTCTTCAACGCGCTCCTGCTCTCGTACTCGCGCATCCCGCTGGCCATGGCGCTCGACGGCTACCTGCCGGGCTGGCTCGGCCGCACCGATATGCGAGGCACACCGCGCAACGCCGTTCTCGTGTCGGCCGTGTGCTACTCGGTGTTCGTGCTGCTGTCCATTCAGGGACTCGTCGTCGCCGATGTACTGCTCTACGCCATGGCACTGTTCCTCGAGTTCGGTGCGCTCATTCAGCTTCGCCGCACGGAGCCCGGTCTCCGCGGCGGGTTCCGCATTCCCATAGGCCGAGCCGGTGTCGCGGTACTCGCTGCACTCCCGATGGTGATCCTGCTCGGCGTCGTCGCACTCGAGATGCGCGACGGCGAGTACGGGCGGAAGGCGGTGGCGGGCGCCATGGCCGCGGCGCTGCTCGGACCCATCGTGTACGCCGCGATGCGCCGGCGCCGCACGGCTCTTCCGTAAGGCAAAGTGCTCACCCTCGCGCGACGACGCGCGGGCGCTATCTTCGACATCACCCGCCGGTCTCCTTCCACACCATTCGCATCGAGTCCTCCCACGAACATCCCAACCGGTCAGCCCGGCGAAACCCTTCCGTTGGACATGGCGTGGAACGCCGTGCGCGATGCCATTCTACGCGGCCTCACCCACGCGCTCAGCAACCGCGTGATGGCCATCGCGACGCTCGCCGACCTCGCGGGAGACGCGAGCGCCGTCGCGACCACGCGCAGCGTGCTGTCTTCGGAGGCCGGCCGGCTCGACGCACTCCTACAGCAATACCGGCTGTTGTCGCCCGCACCGCCATCGCCTGCCGAACCGATCAACATCGCCGACGTGCTCGCACCGCTCGTCGAGTTGGCGGGCCGTCACCCCGATGTCGTCGGCACGCCGTGCGATGTGCGTCTCTCGGCTGGCGTGCAGCCCGCGTTCGTCGACGCGGGCACCGTCAGTCGCATCGTGCCCGCGCTCGTGGTCGCGGCGATGCGCGCCGCGCGGCGGATGCAGCCGCCGCGCGTGCAGGTCGATGTGCGCGGAGACGCGCAGTGGGTGGTGCTGGGCGCCGCGGCGGGCGATGCCATGGGCACCGGCGTGCTGCCCGGCGACACGAACGCCGGCATGATGGCCATCGGGATCACGGAAACGCCGGGTGGCGTGCGCTACGAGCTGCTGATGCCGACGCTCGTCGCGGCGCGCCGCCGCGACCGCAACTCCAGTTAGGCGTTAGGCAACGGACCGCATCGGCGCCAGCGCCGTGCGCAGCCGGCTCATCGCCTTCTGCTTGATCTGCGACACGCGCGACTCGGTCACCTCGAGCACCCGCGCGATGTCCTGCAGCTTGAGCTCCTCCAGGAAGTAGAGCGTCAACACGCGGCGCTCCACCTCCGGCAGCTCGACCAGCGCCGCGCGCAGCCGCGCGATCTCCTGCTCGCGCGTCAGGCGCGCCTCAACCTCCATGCCGTCGCTCGCCGCCAGCGATTCGCCCCACGTGCGAAGCTCGCCGTCCTCGCTGCTGCCGGGCATCGGATCATCCAGCCGCAGCATCATCGTGCTCGCGGCATCCGACTGCCAGCGCGTCACCGTCTCCACGTCCACGCCCATGCGCACCGCGGTCTCCTTCGCCATGGGCGCGCGGCCGAGGTCGTGCGCCAGGCCGGCTTGCGTCGCGCCTAACGCACGAGCGCGGCGGCGGATCGACGACGGCACGTGGTCCAGCCGGCGCAGCTCGTCCACGATCGCGCCGTGGATGCGCGGCACCGCGTAGGTGCTGAACGCCAGCCCGCGGCTCGGGTCGAAGCGGTCGATCGCGTCAGCGAGGCCCAGCGTGCCCGCGCTCACCAGCTCGTCCAGCTCCGCGGCGCCGCCCAACCGGCGATGGACACTGCGCGCCACGTGATACACGAGACTGAGATTCGCCGCCATGAGCCGCTCACGACACTGCTCGTCGCCCGCCGCCAACCGCTGCCACAATTCCGCGTCCGACATCGTGCCTCGCTGAAGGAGTCTTGGCCGGACAACGGGTTCATCCGTCCGGCGCCCCCCTCAAAAGCAACCGACGTTCCACACGGGATTGGACAGATTTCATGCGCTCCTAACGATCAGGGGCGAGCGCCTAACAGATTGCAATGTTGATGGTTAGGCGACGGGCGCGGGCGCTGCCGCACCGCCGTGCGCGCGCCCGTTCGAACCCGAAACAGACAGGGCAAGAGTGCCCCGCGGAAGGATTTGCCGGTCCCGGGCGGGCAACGCTTGCCGCACCCGCAACCGCTCAGTCGTCGGCGGCTTCCGAGGCCGGCGCGGACGACGGTCCGTTCAGCTTGTAGCGCAGCGTCCGGACCGAGATCCCGAGCAGCGCGGCAGCGCGAGTCCGGTTCCGGCCGGTCACTTCGAGCGCCTTGGCGATCAGGACTTCCTCGGCGTGGTCCAGGCTCAGGGAGGTCAAAATCACGCCACCATTGAGCGCGCCGGATCCGTTCGCCGCGCCGTTCGTAGCAGTGATCTGGTTGGGCTGCGCTGCCTCGGCGCGACCGTTCCGGAAGGTCTCCGCGTCTAACGCACGCGCCTGCAGCACCGGATCCGAGCTCAGGATCACAGCGCGCTCGATCACGTGTTGCAGCTCGCGCACGTTCCCGGGCCAGTCGTGCTGCTGCAAGAGGGCCAACGCCTCGGGCGAAATGCCGGCGACATCTTTGCCCGCATCGGCTGCCGCGCGCAGCGCGAATCGGTGCGCCAACATCGGGATGTCATCCAGACGCTCGCGAAGCGCCGGAATGCGAACCGGAATCACGCTCAGACGGAAAAACAGATCCTGGCGGAACCGGCCCGCCGTTGCCTCTGCCGCGAGATCGCGATTGGTGGTCGCGATCACGCGCACGTCGACGCGTATCGGAGACGTCCCACCCACACGCTCGAATTCCTGCTCTTGCAAAACCCGCAGCAGCTTCGCTTGGAGATCGAGACGCATCTCGGAGATTTCGTCCAGGAGCAACGTGCCGCCGTGTGCGCGCTCGAATGCACCTTCCACTCGCTTGAGCGCGCCCGTGAATGCGCCGCGTTCGTGTCCGAACAACGCGCTCTCGACCAGTCCCTCGGGCAGCGCGGCGCAATTCAACTTGATGAACGGTTTCTCGCGGCGATCGCTCAGCTCGTGAATCGCGCGCGCGAACAGCTCCTTGCCCGTGCCCGACTCCCCCTGCAGCAGCACGGTCGCGCGAGTGGGCGCCGCGGATGCAGCGGCCTGCAACGCACGGCGAATCGCTTGACTCTCGCCAATGATCTGCCGCTCGCTGCGCGCCTCCATGATCTCGCGCTTGAGCGCCGCATTTTCGCGACGCAACCGGACGAGCTCCAGCGCCTGGTCGACCGCGAGCTCGAGCTGCGCGGCGCGTACCGGCTTCGTGATGTAGTCGACCGCGCCGGCTTTGATCGACGCGACCGCATGCTCGATGCTCGCATACCCCGTCATCATGATGACCGGCGTATCGATGCCCTCGCGCTCGAGATGCGCGAGCAGATCGAGTCCGGTGTTGCCGGGCATGCGGTAGTCCGAGATGATGAGGTCGACGTTTCCGCGCGCGAGCAATGCCAAAGCGTCCGGCACGTTGGGCGCGTTCAGCGGCTCGTGTCCGGCTTGCCTCAGCGTCTCCGCCAGGAGAAGCGAGATCGAGTCGTCGTCATCGACGCACAGGATGGTGGCCATGCGTGTGGATGACGCCCCGAACCCGCGTCCGGCAACAATTTCCGAGACATGCCTGCCGGGCGGAATTGGCGCCCTCGACCGGCCCCGCGTTCGGGCCAGCTAGAGGCCGCTAAAGTTCCGCCACGCATGACCGATCATCATGGCATGATGACCACACCGCGTAGGAACGATGCCGGCGGCAGGAGCGACGATCGCGGCCGCGACCGCTCTTTCACCCACAACCGCACGCATTGGTCGGCTCCCCGTGCGGTCTCACCGCGCCAGGTCGACGAGATCAAGCGCCAACTGCGCAGCGGGGTGTACGACACGCCGCAGATGCTGGACGCGCTCGCCCGCCGGCTGATCGACAGCGGCGAGCTCTGAGCCTCGACAGGCCTAGACGAGATGGAGCGCTTCGGCGCTCCGCTCGGCTTTGGCGCCAAAGAAGAGCGCGTCGAGGCTGTACCTGCCGCCGCCGAACGCCGCGAAGAACAGGAACGTGAAGCACAAGATCACGGCCAGCTCACCGTGATTTTGGATGGTCCAGAAGCCACGCGGCGCGTGCACCTTGAAGTATGCCGTGGCCATCTCACCCGAGACGATGAACGCCGCCGGCCGTGTGAAGAGTCCCACGAGCACGAGCGACGCGATCACGAACTCGACGATGCCGGCCAAGCCCATGAGCGATGCGAGACGGGCGCTGCCGCCGTGCGGTCCAACACCGCCCAACAAGCCGAGCAGCTTCTGCGCACCGTGCTGCATGATGATGAAAGGCGCGATGACGCGCAGAGCGGTGTAAACGACTCGTTGATACGACGGCATGGACAACGCTTCATAGAGGGTGACGCGAGCTCCTGACGGGAGTTTACGCGCCGACCCCTGGCAAGTGCAGGCTGAGCCAGCCTCGCGTGTCCTCGAGGTCGCCGGGCACGAGCTCGTGTCCCGCCCGCTGCCACTTGAGTGTCACGTCGGCGCCCGCGCTCGCCAGCGTATCCGCGAGGCGCTGTCCGCGCTGCGGGGGTGAGAAGGGATCTGTCTTTCCATTCGAGATGAAGACCGACGTTCCCGCGAGAGCGGGAAGCGTGGCGGGCTCGAGCGGCATCACGGCGCGAAGCAGCGCCGCACCGTGCAGCAGCCCCGGGTCGAGGAGCATGAGACTCGCGGCCATGTTTGCCCCGTTCGAGTAGCCTAACGCAAACAGGGACTCGAGGCCGAACCCGTATGTGTCGGCGGCGGAGCGGATGAAGGCCGCGAGCTCGGGCACGCGCGCGCGGATGTCGGCTTCATCGAACAGGCCTTCGGCGTGGCGCCGGAAGAACCGCGCCATGCCGCGCTCGCTCACCCGACCCCGCGGGCTCAGCAGCGACGCGCCGGGCGCGAGCTCCGCGCCTAACGGAACGAGGTCGGATTCGTCGCCGCCGGTCCCGTGCAAGAGAAGGACGGTCGGCGATGCCGGCCCCGCGGCGCCGGGAACCCACTCATGATGCCAATCCCGGAGTGGTCCTGCGTCGGCATGCATGCCCAACAGCTCTCGAGTCGAAGACGACCCGAATGATGTCCCGGCGCGGCCCGCGTCGGCAATCGCGCCGCGCTGGGCTATGCGTTCAGGTTCCAGTGACGCACGGTCGCCCGGCCCAGACGACCCAAGTTCGTCGCGAAGGCGAGTCCGAGCGCGCTCGTGGCGCCGCTGACCCACACCTCGACCGGCTGGCGGGTGCACCGCGCCTCGGGCCGCGCTACCGGCAACGACTCGCCCGACATCTGCACTTCATCCGCGTAGAGCGACTCGGTGTCGAACAGCAAGCTCGTGAGTAGGGCGGCCATCGATTCGTCGCCGCCACGGTGACGCCGCAGATCCAACACCACGCGCTGCGCACCAGCAATCCGGGTCATCGCCGCGATCGCGCTCGCGCGCGCGGCGGGCGTGCCGACGAATTTGCGCAGCTCCACCACGCCGCGTCCGTCCGGTTGAATGTCTGCCGACTCGATGCCGCAACGGCTCAGCCAGCCCTCGCGTTGGGCGTGAGCTGCGCGATCGATCACGCGCGACGCTGGAATGGTGCGCCGACGCGCAAGTCCGCTGTCGAGCATCCAGAAATTCAAGGCCATCGTACTCATCGTCACGCTCCGAACAGGTCGCCTCTCGGGTTCACTGATTCGACACCCGATGTCGCGGAAGGGTTTGCGCGCCTCTGGTCACCGCCGCCGCGCGCGCCATACTATCATCACGCGCTCGCGCCGCCCGCTTGCCTCCTTCCCACTACATCCTCACATGCATCCCATCTGGAGCGACCTCCTAACGCCCGGGGTTCCGCTGATCGACAAGGTCGTGCGAACCGTCGTCGTCTACGTGTTCTTGCTCGTTGGCCTGCGACTCGCCGGCAAACGCGAGCTCGGGCAGTTGAATCCGTTCGACCTCGTCGTGTTGCTCGTGCTGTCGAACACGGTGCAGAACGCGATCATCGGGAACGACAATTCGCTCCTGGGCGGGTTGTTCGGTGCGATGGTGCTGCTCGTGCTCAACTATGTCGTGGTGCGCTTCCTGTTCCTGCACCCTCGACTCGATCGCGTCGCCGAGGGTCGTGAGGTGGTATTGATCAAAGACGGCAAGTTGCTCGAGAAGCGGCTGCGCCGCGAGCTGATCACGAAGTCCGAGCTCGCGTCCGCCGCGCGCAAACAAGGCATCGACGACTTGCGCACGATCGATTGCGCACGCCTCGAGGTGGGCGGCACCCTGACGTTCGTGATGAAGCACCCCACGGGCGAGGAGGGGTGGCACGACCTGATCACGCTGCGCATCAACGACATCGAGACGAAGCTCGATCGCATTCTGAGCGAGCTGGGGGCGAGGCCGGGCCCCGCCTGAGGCCGTTAGGCGGACATGAGCCAGTCGGGATGCTTGAGGTGGAAGCCGGTGTGGTTCTGGTACGCCCGCGCGAGGGCGAGCACCGGCGCCTCGCCGAACAAGCGGCCGAGGAACGTCAGCGACACCGGGGTGCCGTCGTCGCGGAATCCGTTAGGCACGATCACCGCCGGGTGGCCCGTCAGGTTCGTGGCCACGAGCTGCGCCCCGAACGTCGGCGTCACCACGACATCCACGTCGCGGAACGTCTGCTCCATGGCGCGCATGGCCAGGGTCCGCGCGCGGTTGGCGTTGACGTACTCGACGGCCGGAATGAACCGCGCGACGCGGAACGTGTTGGGCCATGCATCCGCGCCCTGTTGGGCCATCATCTTGTCGCGGCCCGAGCGCGTGAGCTCGTCGAATGCCGCGGCGCCTTCGGCGCGGAGCACGATGGTCATCGCGCTCCACGGTTGGTCGGGCAGCTCGATGGGGACCAGCTTCGCGCCGATCGCGCGTAAGGCGTCGAGCGCGGCGTCGTCGAAGTGCTTCGTCGGATGGTCCGCGTCGAACGCGCTCTTGAGGTAGCCGATGCGCAGCGAGGCCAGCGTCGTTCGCGCGTCGTACGGGAACGCGGCGTCCACGGCCGTCGGATCGTGTCCGTCGCTGCCGTGAATCGCACCGAGCACGAGCGCGCAGTCTTCGACGCTGCGGCAGATCGGACCGAGCTTGTCCATGGTCCACGAGAGCGCCATCGCGCCGGTGCGCGGCACCCGGCCGAAGGTTGGACGCAGTCCCGTCGCACCACAGCGCGTGGACGGCGACGAGATCGAGCCTAACGTTTCACTCCCGATCGAGAACGCGACGAGCCCAGCCGATGTCGCGCACGCCGGGCCCGCCGAGGAGCCGCTCGAGCCCTGATCGGGCTTCCACGGGTTGCGTGTCATGCCGCCGAACCAGACGTCGCCCATGGCGAGCTCGCCTAACGAGAGCTTGGCCACCAGCACGGCGCCGGCGTCGTCCAGCCGGCGCACGACCGTGGCATCATCGTCCAGCATCTGGTCCTTGTAGGGCGTGCTGCCCCACGTCGTGGGATAGCCTTTCACCGCGAGCAGATCCTTCGCGCCCCACGGAATGCCGTGCAACGGACCGCGCCACCGCCCGCGGCGCAGCTCCTCGTCCGCCGCGCGCGCGTGCGCCAGCGCGCGGTCCGCCGTCAGCGTGATCACGCAGTGCAGCTTGGGATCGAACTCCTGCAGTCGGTCGAGCGACACGCGCGTCAGCTGCTCGCTCGTCACTTTGCGGCGCCGTACCAGCGATGACAGCTCCGTCACCGGAAGAAACGCGAGCTCGGCATGCGATGACGGGACGGCGCGCGGCGACACCGTGGACCGGATGATCCGGTGTTCGCCCTTGGCGATCGCGGTGCCCGGCAATACGGGATTGAAGTGCACCGCCGGCACGACGTCGTTAGGCAGCGTGATGCCGTGCAGCGTGGCAAGCTGCTTTTCTTGCTGCGTGAGGCCGGCCACCATCATCGCGCGTTCGTCGTCGTCGAACTCGAGACCCGCGAGCTCCGCGGCCTGGGCAACCGATTCGCTCGTGATCTCTGCACCCTGTGCCGTCTGCGCCCAGAGGATGCCCGGCAGGAGCGTGGTGCCCAGCCCGATGGATGCGAAGTATTCGATGAACGCGCGGCGCGAGCGGACGGGAGTGAGCGCGGTGTCTGACATGCGGTCGCCGGAAGGAATGTTCGACGTGAAAGGATCGGCGACAAAGTACCGGCGCGCACGTAGGCGCGCGAGGCCGCGCCGGCCTTACCGCCGCCAGTCCTCGAGATGCGCCTGAACGAACTCGTCGTCGCGCAGCTCCGCGTGCGCCGCGCACACTCTCGTTATGGCGTCTGCCTGGCCGGGGGAGAGCACATCGCGCGCGTCGAGGCATCTCGTGCTGCGCAACAGGCCCTGTCGGTAGAGCACCTCCTGAATCCCGGCGATACACCCGGCGAACCGGTTGGCCGCATCGAAGATCGCCGCGTTTGCTTCGGTGAGCGCCGCCGCGCGCGCCAGCCATCGCCCCGCTGGCGCCTCGGCCTCGCGCGTCTTGATCTCCTCTACGAGCTCGACCGCGCGGCGCGTCCACACCGCCCACTGGCCGAGCAGTCCGCCGGCCATTCGCCGCCCGTTAGGAAATACGGTGAGGAGATCGGCGACGATGCTGTCGTCGTTCCCGGTGTACAGCGAGACGTCGTTGCGCCCGGCGTCGCCCACGGCGCGCACCACATCCAGCGTCGCGTAGCGGTCGAATGGCGCGATCTTGATGGCCACCACCTGCTCGATCGCGGCGAACCGGCACCAGAAGTCGTGGCCTAACGGACGGCCGCCGACGGCCGGCTGCAGGTAGAAACCGAACACGGGCAGCACGTCGCCGACGGCGCGGGCGTGAGCCAGCAGCGCATCATCGCTCGCGTTGCCCCAGCCGCCGTAGCTCAGGAGCGCGGCATGGTAACCGTGGTCGCGCGCCAGCGCGGCCTCGGCGACGGCTTGTTTCGTTGGGCCGCACACGCCTGCGATACGAGCCATGCGCGCGCCTCGCCCGGCGGACTCCAACTCATTCAGTGTTTCAGCGGCTAACGCGAGCACCGGCTCGAGGAGTCCGTGCTCCCGGATCGCGAACTGCGTGGTGTGCACGCCCACCGCGACGCCGCCTGCGCCGGCGGCCGCGTAGTATCGCGTGAGCGCGCGTTGCGACCGCTCATCCAGATGGCCGGCTGCGTCCAACGCCAAGGGATGCGCCGGGATCGCCTGGCCCGCCGCGAGATGCGCGCGCAGGTCGAACGACGCCGCGGTCAAAACGCGCCTCGCCGCTCCTGAAAGTGCGTCGGCTTCTCGAGCACGCGCCCGCCGCGTTGGAGCCAATCCGCGATCCACGCCATCATCTGCCCAACGGACACCGCCGGCGTACCGAACATCTCGATCGATCGATGTGCATTGCTCAACAGCGCGTCGGGCGCCTCCTCACCTTCGATGCGCGGCGTCCGGCCTAACAAACGACCGGCGTGCTCGGCGAGATCGCGCACCGACAACGTCTCGCCTCCCGTCACGTTGATCACGAACGGCGGCGACGCGACGTGCGCGAAACACTGCAAGGCGCGCGCGCTCGCGTCGCCCTGCCAGATGACGTTCACGTAGCCCATGCGCGCATCAACCGGTTCGTTGCGCAGGACCGCACGCACGATGTCCACGAGCACGCCGTACCGCAGTTCCACCGCATAATTGAGCCGGACGATGGCCATCTGCGTTCCATCGCGGCGCGATGCGTACTCCAACACGCGCTCGCGACCCAGGCACGACGCGGCGTATTCGCCAACGGGTGCCGGCGGACACTCTTCGTTCGCGCCGCCGTTCGCGGCCGGCGTGAGCGGGTACACATTTCCCGTCGAGAACGCCACCATGCGCGCGCCGGCGTAACGCTCGGCGACGTACGCGGGCACGACCGTGTTCATCATCCACGTCGTGCCCGGCGCATCCGTAGTCCCGAATTTCTGGCCGGCCATGAACACGACCAGAGGCGCCTGTGGCAGCGCGGCGACCGCCGCGTGATCCGCGAGATCGCAGCGAACGGTCTCGATGTGCGCCACCCGCAGGGCGCTCTCGGCATCAGGAGACGAGAAGCGCGACACCGCGATGACGCGATCGCGTCTGCCTAACAGATCGAACGCGCGCCGCGCCATGCGCGCGAGCGTCGGCCCCATCTTGCCGGCGGCGCCGAGGATTACGAGATCGCCCGCGAGC
This sequence comes from Gemmatimonadaceae bacterium, assembly GCA_035277485.1. Classification (GTDB taxonomy): domain Bacteria; phylum Gemmatimonadota; class Gemmatimonadetes; order Gemmatimonadales; family Gemmatimonadaceae; genus JADGGM01. The sequence continues at coordinate 7,296 of DATEKK010000238.1, read as the reverse complement.
GGGCGCAGCGCCTCGAGCACGGCCGGCGTCGGCTCGGCGAGACGCCGATCCAGCTCCTCTTCTGTGTTCGGCGCCGGCGAGCCGGCGGGGCCGGATGCGGGCATCGACGGCATCACGCGGCGCTGCGCCATGCGCGCGCCGCCTAACGGAAACCTGCGCGGCGCGTCATGCCGCCGCGCGCGCGTAGCGCTTGAGCCGGTCCACCATCGCGTTGAGCCCTGCCTCCCGTGCGCCCAGCCCGATGTCGTGCATCATCGTCGGTACGATGTCCGATGGAATCGCGAGCGTCGTCGACGGCGGCTGGTCGTTCACCGCCGAGAACAGAATCGAGAGGAACGCCGCCACGGTCGGCGACTGCCGCACGTTCACGTCGGCGAAGAAATGCAGGCGTCCATCGCGCACTTCCGGGAAGATGTCCACGCGCGTCTGACATTCCGGAATCGTGAAGTTCGACCGGTCGATGGCCGTGTACCGCGAGGGCAGGGGCTCGAGCTTCTTCGCGTACGACACCAGCGCCTGCATTTTCTCCTCGCGGCCGAGCGAGCGGAAATACTTGAGCACGCGCTCGATCGACGGCGGCAGCGGAGCGATTTCGTGTTCGTTAGGCTTCGACTCGTTGATCATCGGCTCCCGCCGTGGTGCGTATCCCCGCGAAACATACTCGACGGCCGGGTCCGCCGGCCACGCGATGCAACATCCCACGCTGCCGGTTGCCGTCGCCCTGCCAACGGGAGATCTTGGTTCGGACGCTCGAGTTGCGTCCGGAATCGACAACATAGCCAGGAGCGTACGATGCCGACACGTGTGGCAACGGCCGTGTGGGAAGGCGGCCTGCAGTCTGGGACAGGGTCATTTTCAGGGCAGAGCGGCAAGATCGGTGGTGCGTATTCGTTCGGCACCCGATTCGGCACGACGCCGGGTACCAATCCGGAAGAATTGATCGCCGCCGCCGAGGCCGCCTGCTATAGCATGGCGCTCTCGCTCGGCTTGGAGAAAAACGGCACGCCGCCGCAGCGCATCGAGACCAAAGCCGCGTGCACCATCGACAAGGTCGGCGAAGGCTTCAAGATCACGACCATGGCGCTCACCGTGCGTGCAAAAGTGGCGAACATCGACGCCCCGACCTTCCGCAAGATCGCCGATGCCACGAAGGACGGCTGTCCGGTGTCCGGCGCGCTCAAGGGCAACGTCGCGATCGACCTGAACGCGAGCCTCGAGAGCTGACCGGATCCGCCTAACGCTCGACGGTCAACTCTTCCGGGGCGGCTCCTCGTTATCCGTCTCGGGAGAGACCGTCGGCGGCGCGGTTTCCACTGTCGTGACCGTTCCACTCTCGTCTCCCAGACTCACTGGCGACCGGCGGAACCGCCACGGCAGTGCCCGCAGCTCCAGCCTGATCGTGCGGCTCGCGCGGTTCTCCGAATCGAGCCGCGACGCGTGCGCGGCCAGAAGATCGCTCCGTGTCACGATGCCGACGACGCGGTTCGGGTCCGTGCGCGTCACCACCGGCAGCCGCCCCACACCTTGGCGCACCATGTGATCCGCCGCCTGGCGGACGGTGTTGTCGGTGAAGATCACCACGGGTGGCCGCTTGATCACGTCGCGCACCGTGGCGTCGATGGGCAGCTCGAGATCCAACAGGTCGCCGCGGCCGACCACGCCTAACAGGGTGCCTTCCTTGTCGACCACCGGGAACCCCTGGTGGCGCGATTCGTCTTCACGCGACGCCATCCAGTCGCGTACTTCCTCGACGGCGTTGTCCGCGTCCAATGCCACCACGTCGGGCGACGCGACGTCCTTGACCAGAATCTGCGACAGAAAGTCGACGGCATAGTCCGCTTCCACATCGGTCCCGCGCCGCGCCAGCTTCTCGGTCATGATCGTGCTGCGCATCATGAGGAGCGACACGAGGTAGGCCGCGCTGCACCCGCCTAACAGCGGCAGCAAGCCTAACGGTTGGCGCGTGGTCTCGAACGCGAAGACCACCGAGGCGAGCAGCGCCCGCGAGGCGCCGGCGAAGATCGCGGCCATGCCGACCAGCGCCGCCACGCGCTGGTCCACGCCCAACGACGGAGCGACCGCGATCACGGCCGCGCCCAGCAGCGAGCCCAACCCGCCGCCGATCGTGAACAACGGCGCCAGCGTTCCGCCCGACGTGCCGCTGCCCAACGAAATGGCCCACGAGATGAACTTCGCGATCACGAGGCCGAGCAGCGCGACGCCCACGAAATTCCCCGCCACGATGCTCTCGATGTTGTCGTACCCCACACCCATCGTGTGCGGGAAGAAGTAGCCGATCACGCCGACCGCGACGCCGCCCAGCGCGGGCCACCACATCCAGTGAATCGGGAGCTTGTCGAAGCCATCCTCGATCGCGTAGACCGCGCGCGTCACGTACACGGACGCCAGTCCGACGATCGCGCCCAACACGATGTACGTCGCCAGCGCGGCGCCGCCCGGCTGCGCGATGTTGGGCATCGGGAAAATCGGGCTCGAGCCCATGAAGGCAATGCGGACCGCCGTGGCCGCCGACGCGGCCAGCGCCACCGGCACCAGCGAGCGGGCGCGATACTCGAACAACAACAGCTCGATGGCGAGCAGCACCGCGGAGACCGGACTGCCGAACGTCGCCGCCATACCGGCCGCCGCGCCGGCCGCCAGCAGGACCTTCCGCTCGTCCGCCGTCGTCCGCAGCAGCTGCCCGACGAGCGAGCCTAACGCACCACCCGTCGCGATGATCGGTCCCTCGGCGCCGAACGGGCCGCCGGTGCCGATCGCGAAGGCCGCCGACACCGGCTTGAGAATCGTCACTCGCGGCGGCACCCGGCTTTCGTTGTACAGCACCTGCTCCATGGCTTCCGGAATGCCGTGGCCGCGAATCGCCGCGGACCCGTAGCGCGCCATGATGCCGACGATCACACCGCCCACCGCCGGAACCAGCATCACCCACAATCCGAGATGATTGTCGGCCGGCGACGAGAACGCCGTCGAGAACCGTCCGTAGAATGAGAGGTTGGTGATCAGCCCGATCAGCCGCATCAGAATGACGGCGACGAATCCGGCGCCGAACGCCACGAGAATGGCGAGTCCGCTGATGAAGATGATGCGGCGATGATTTTCGGCGCGTTCGTGCGGCACGTGCGCGGCATCGAGCGCGGGCCCCATCGACGGCGCAATGGGCAGTCCGCCCGTGGTGCTCGCGCGTGAGGCCAAGTGGTCTTTCATGCGGTTGCTCGTCGGGTGAACGGCGCGCGCCGCGCTCCAGCCGATCCGGAGCGCGGCGCCGGCACTAATGTATAGACATCCAATATAATCGCCCGCGCCCCTCCGCGGCACGGCCGCGTCCGTCGCGCGCTCTCTTGTCCTGTCGTGTCCGGCCGTGCCGTACTCCGTCCGCTGGCTAGCGTTTGAGCGCCCCCGACACGCCCCCCGATACGATGAACGCCAACACATCCGCGCTGTCCGCGGCCAACGGCCTCACGCGCGCGGCGGGAACCACGACCAGATTACCGGAAAATCCGTACGACTGCGGCAGATACACCGCCACGTACCCCGTAAGGCCGAGGACTTCCACCGATTCGGCGGTCACGAATCCCAACATGTGCGTCTGATCGCCGGGCGCGACCGAGAGCAGCACGGGCTTGTCGAAGCGCCGTTTCTCCCCGACGAATGCATTGAGAAAATCGCGCGTGGACCCGTACACGAGCCGCACGAACGGCAGCCGTTGCAGCGCGCGATCCACCGCGGCGACCGCGCCGCGCGTGACGAGGCTCGATGCCAACACGCCGATGAGCGTGATCAGCACGACGGTGATCGCGAAGCCGACGCCGGGGATCGAGAGCCCCAGCCAGCGATCGACCCAGTGGAACAGATCCCAGCAGATGTACAGCGTCAGCGCCAGCGGCGCCGTGACGACCAACCCGCGAATGAAATAGTTGATCAGCCGCCGCATCGCACCCGTGCGCCGGTCATCCGTTCAGCGATCGCCGTGCCGTCACTGCAGCCGGACGAGATAGAACCGCGCCCCTGGATAGGTCACCGGCCCCCCGTTAGGCGAGAGCTCGCCCAGCAGCACGCCCCCCGATCCGGGCACGCCGACGATGTAGTAGTTCGCGGCCGCCGATGATACGGTGCCCGGCGCGGCGTTCCCCGCCGAGACCGTGGGCGCCACCAGCGGGAACGTCCCCATGTTCACCGCTGCTTCGATGCTGCGGATGTTCCAGCTGAGGAACGTGTATCGGTCCGGCAGATTCGAAATGCTGTCGTCGCTCGTGTACAGCGCGGGCAGCCATCCGGCCGTGACCGAGTCGAACGACGTGCCGGCTCGCGCCACGAGATTCGCCACGCCCGTGTCCGGCCCGGCCACCAGCGCCCGCGTGAACGCCGCGACGTTGCCGTGCGCATACTGATCCGCCGAATACCGCAACAGCGACCAGGCCGCGCCGCGCACCGCGAGCGAGGTGTCCGCGTGCCCGCTCGTCGCGCCTAACGCACCGGGCTTCAACATCCATTCCCGCAACCGCGCCATGTTCTGCCCGAAGAAGGCGTCGAAGTTGTTGAGGCTCGGGAAGTCCGCTACGTCGGTGATCGTCAGCTTCTGCGTATCCGTGAAGTTGTCCTCGGCGCGGCCAACCAGCTCCTCCGCGAAGTGCGACAGACCCTCGTTCAACCACGTGGCCTCGTCCGGCGCGTTGGTGCTCAGCCGGACGCCGGCGTTGATCATGTGCTGGAATTCGTGCGCGATCGTGCCGCGAATGTCCTGGCGCACCGACGCCGTCGTCCGCACATCGCTGAACTTTCCCGTCGGATCGGGCGTGAGCAGATAAAACAACTCCGCTTTGTTGCTCTCGGTGCAACTCGTGGTGGCGAACAGGTCGCCGACGAAGAAAAAACCCTCGAGAATGCTGTTGGACCCGCGCTTCGTCGCCGCGTTCACCTGCGGCGTGAAAAACAGGAATACGTGCCCGTTGCTGTCGATGTCCGACGGCTGCCCGAAGTGCACCGTGTCGGCGGGATAAATGATCTGATCGAATTCCGCCGCGATGGAATCGAATGCCGCGGCGGTGAATCCGCCGGCCGGCGCCGTGATGTCCTGCACGATGATGCCGTGCGTGCCCACCGTCTTCACCACCGCGCGCTGCGTCGTGAACGTCTGGCACGCGTTCGTCGCGTTTGCGTTAGGCACGTTGAATGTCAGCGTATCGCCGACGGCCGGCACCGCCTCCGCGTGAACACCGCCGGCGGCGCGTCGCATGAGCGCCGACGCCTCCTGCATCGCCGCGGGATTCTCCAGCAGCACCCGCCGCTCCATCGCGCGGATCCGTCCTTCCGCGATCGAGTTATACGCCCCCGTGAGCGCGGTCGTGGCAAGCGCCGTCGATCGCAACCGGTCGCCGGCCACGATGTCCGCCGATGTCGGCGTCGCGACCGCCAGGTTGTACGTACCCGTCACGTCGGGCTGTGTATCGGCGTTGCCCGCGACGACCAGGAACGTTCCCGCTCCGCCGTCCGTTGTGGCTAACGACACACAGTCGAGCGCCGCCGGCGTCGTCACGGCCTGCACGCCGCCCACTGCGAGCGAGGCGATCGTCTTCTGCGACCCACCGGGACACGGCGCGTCGCCGTTGTGCGGTTGCGTGGTCGAGGAGCCGCACGCGGTGGCGGCGGCAAGCGCGGACATCACCGCGTAGTCTCTCACTCGCATGGTGCGGTTCCCGTGTAGGAATGAATGGGTGCGCGCCGTATACGCCCCAAGCAGGCGCGTGCGTGCTCCGAATCTAGCTGACTAGCACCAGTTGCGCCGACAAGTTCCATTCACGACGGATAACGGCTCGCATTGCAATTCCATTGTGACGTAGATTCCAGCCCATGCACGACCACGCCATCACCCATTTGCGCCGCGATCCGGTTCTCGCGCGCGTCATGGCCGACGTCGGCCCCTGCCGGTTCGCCGCCCGCAGCGAAGGATCGCACTTCGACCACATCCTGCGCGCGATCGTCTACCAACAGCTGTCGGGCCACGCTGCCGCAACGATCCACGGCCGGGTCGTCGCGCTGTTCGACGGCAAGCCGCCTGCCGCGACGCTCCTAACCACCACCGACGAACAGTTGCGTTCGGCTGGGCTGTCTCGCCAGAAGATCGGCTACCTCCGTGACTTGGCGCAACGTGTGCATACCGGCGACCTGCCCGTCGACCGTCTGCACGAGCTCGCCGACGACGAGGTGATCGCCGCACTCACGCGCGTCAAAGGCATCGGCCGGTGGACGGCCCACATGTTCTTGATGTTTCGACTCGGGCGGCCGGACGTGTTGCCCGATCTCGATCTGGGTATCCGCAAGGCGATCCAGCTCGCGTACCGCTTGCGCCGGATGCCTAACAGTGAGCGCGTGCTGGCCATAGGCGCCGCGTGGGCGCCGCATCGCACGATCGCTTCGTGGTATCTGTGGCGGAGCCTCGAGCAACCCGGCGTCCGCGCGACGCCCAAGAAGCGCCGCGCGCGCAAGGCCGCATCCGTGCCGCCGAAGAAGAGGCCGCGTCGTCGCACCAAACAGGCTCGCAAGACGGCGCGTGCACGCCGGTAGCTCGCGGCGTGCGCCGCTCGAGCTGTTCGCGATCTGTGCACCGGGACTCGAGCCGCTCGTCGCGCGAGAGCTCGAGTCGCTCTCCCTCACGCCGCACGCCACAGATCCGGGCGGCGTGTCGTTTCGCGGCGGCATCGAGGCCGTGTGGCGCGCCAACCTCTGGCTCAGGACCGCCAGCCGCGTGGTGGTGCGACTCGGCTCCTTTCGCGCTCGCGCGTTAGGCGAGCTCGAGCGGCGCTCGCGCACGCTGCCATGGGAGTCCTACATCGCGCCCGGCGGCGCGGTTCGCGTTCGCGTCACGGCGCACAAGTCGCGCCTCTATCACACCGGCGCCGTCGCCGAGCGCGTGGCAAGCGCCATCGCCGGCCGCATCCCGGGCATCACGGTCGCCGACGCCGCGCCACATGACAATGGCGACGATGCCGCCGGCGCATCGCACGCGTTAGTCATCGTGCGGATCGCACACGACACGTGCCTGCTCAGCGCCGACAGCTCGGGCGAGCTGCTGCACCGGCGTGGGTATCGCCAGCGCACCGCCAAGGCGCCCATGCGGGAGACGTTGGCCGCCGCGATGCTCCTCGCCGGCGGGTGGGACCCGACCGCTCCGTTAGTCGACCCGTTGTGCGGATCCGGCACCATCCCGATCGAAGCCGCGCTCATCGCGCGCCGCCTCCCGCCGGGCGCGCAGCGCCGCTTCGCGTTCGAGACCTGGCC
>DATEKK010000237.1:0-13280 GCA_035277485.1 Gemmatimonadaceae bacterium | reverse complement strand
CGACTCGATCGATTTCGTGGAGGCCGACGTGTTCGATTTTCTGCGCGAGGCCGAGTCGCGCGGCGATCGGTACGAGACGATCGTGCTCGATCCGCCCGCGTTCGCGAAAACGCGCGGCGCCCTCGCGTCGGCGCTGCGCGGTTACAAGGAGATCAACCTGCGTGCGATGCGTCTCTTGTCGTCGGGCGGCATTCTCTTCACCGCAAGCTGCAGCTTTCACCTCTCAAAGCCGCTCTTCCTCGAGATGCTGTCGCGCGCCGCGGCGGACAGCGGGCGCCGCATGATCCTTCGTCAATTCCTCGGCCAGCCGCTGGATCATCCGGAGGTGCTGACGATTCCGGAGACCGGGTACATCAAGGCTGCGGTGATCGAGGCAGAGTAGCGATCGGTGGCAAACTTACCGTTAGGACAAAGCGACGCCGCGTGGTGGGCTTCCTCGCTCTGAGGAACACGGATTGAACGGATTCGACGGATCAGAGCGGATCATTCGACGCGGCGGGCGGCACGTCGTGACCTGTCAGGTGTTTGCTGTTGATTTGTAAAACAGGGTCTTCGGGGAATTTCGGGAAAATGAGGCGGCAGGTCGGTACACCCCGGCGCGCTAGCTCCGATGGGAGTGCGACGTGAGGCTCACTGGAAGCGCATTGAGGGCTTCCTCGCTCTGGTGTGAAGGATACGACAGGGATACAAGGGATGGGGTCGGTTCGCATCCGACCTCAACGACGCAAGCCAGTCGATGTTGCCGCTGCGCGCGGCGTTGAGGTCGGATGTGAACGACCCCATCTCTTGTATCCTTGTCGTCATCCTTTGAGCCTCTCTCGTTAGACTCTCACACGCGGGGGAGGTTGAAACCCGGCCCCGCTGCCTTTCCCGGAAATTCCCGAAGAACCGTAAAACAAGAACAACAGCAAATACTGCTTCTGAGAAGCCGCCGGGCCACGACGAGCCTCCCGCCGCGTCGAACGATCCGCTCCATCCGTTGAATCCGTTCAATCCGCGTTCCCCAGAGCGAGGAAGCCCACCACGCGGCTTATCACTGCTGGCTCAGGTCTGACATTTCGGGCAGAAGTACGTCGACCGCCCGGCCTGCACGATGCGCTTGACCGTTCCGCCGCACCGGCGGCACGTTAGGCCTTCGCGATCGTAGACGTTCCACCGCGAGACGGCGACATCGGTCTGGTACCGGCCGGCGGGCGCGCGGCGCAGCACCGCGCGGATCGCGCCGATGAGCCGCCGGAGGCGCGCCGCGCCTAACGAACGAGCGGGCGTGCGCGGGTCGATGCGCGCGCGCCAGAGCGCTTCGGCGGCGTAGATGTTCCCGACGCCGGCCATCACCCGTTGGTCGAGCAGCGCCGGCTTGATCGCGCCGCGCCGGCGCGCGAGCGACGCGGCCAGCGACGCCGGCGTGAGCCCCGGATCATCGGGCTCGGGGCCCAACTCGGGCAGCACCTCGGCGGGATCGTCGGCCAGCGTGAGCGTGGCTAACGCGCGCGAATCGGCGAGCGTCACGCGCGTGCCGTCATCCATCTCGAGCTCGGCGCGCGCGTAGCGTTCGCGCGGATCCTCCACCCGGCCGACGATCCAATCGCCCGTCATGCGGAAGTGCGCGACTAACGCAGCGCCGTTGTCGAGATGCAGCACCTGGTGCTTGCCGCGGCGCACGACGCCCCGCACCGCCCGACCCGCGAGCCGGCGCTGCGCCGACGGCGGCAGCTTGCGCGCGAGCGCCGGATGCAATACGCGCACGCGCACGATGCGACGACCGGCAATCGCGCCGCGCAAGACGCGCGCGGCGTGCTCGACCTCAGGCAGCTCCGGCATCCCGACCTCGCCCGACGAATAGTGACGCGACACCGGAATCTATCGCGCACCACCTGGCTCCGAGTGACGGCACCTCATATCCTTGTTTCGTGTCCAGCCCTGCGCGCGCCGCATCGCCCTCACCCGCTCCCGGACCGCGAGCGGCGCGCGCACCCGCGGTGCGGAACACGCTGCTCGTCATCCTCGCGCTCAATCTGCTGGTCGTCGTGGTCAAGATCGCGGTGGGCGTGCACACGCGCGCACTCTCGGTGCTCGGAGCCGCGCTCGAGTCGGGACTCGATCTCTTCAACAACGTGCTCGGCATCGTGCTCGTGGGCGTCGCATCGCGCGCGCCGGATGAAGAGCATCCCTACGGCCATCAGAAATTCGAGACGTTAGGCGCACTCGGCATCGTCGGGTTCTTGTCGATCACCTGCTTCGAGCTGCTGCGCCAAGGCGTGCACGACGCGGTGAGCGGCGAGATTCCTAACGCAGCGAGCATGCGACAGCTCGCGCTCATCGCCGGCACCATGGTCGTGAACGTGCTCGTCGTGTGGTACGAACGCCGCCGCGGCGAACAGCTGCAAAGTGCGTTTCTATTGGCGGACGCCGCGCACACGCGGAGCGATGTCTACGTCACGTGCGCGGCGCTCGCGTCCCTGTTGCTCACACGGCACGGTTGGGGCATCGTCGACCCGTACCTCGCCATCGCGGTCGCCCTGGTGATCGCCCGGAACGGCTTCGAGATCGTCCGGCGGAGCGTGCCCGTGCTGGTGGACGAGCGGGCGATCGAGGCGCGCGAGATCCGCCAAATACTCAGTGCAGTACCGGGCGTGGTCGACGTCCGATCGGTGCGATCGAGGGCCATGGCATCCGGCGTGCTCCTGGTCGAAGTCACCATTGGCGTCGAGCGCAGCACGTCCGTCGAAGCCGCTCATCGTGTGTCCGACGCAGTGGAGGCAAGACTGCACACTGAACTTGGTGCATCAAGCGTCACTGTCCACGTCGAACCGGCATAGGGACTTGCGCTCAATGGACAAAGTTCTACTTTAGGTACCACATTCCACTCGTCGCCCGCGCCTGCGCCAAAATGAGTCAACGACCACGCTCCCTCAGATACGAGTACGAGCTGTTCGTCGAGCGGGAAATCGAGAACTACAAGGAATCCATTCCTCGCAGCGCGATCCTCAAGATCGGCGACGATGCAGTGGCTGCCTTGCAGTCCCAACCGCAGTTGGCGCTCACCGAAATCCTGCTCTGCGCCGAAGTCGATCGCATCATCCAGGGTCGGCTTCGCCTGCCATCGTTCGCGACGTGGCGGAAGCGTAGGCTCAAGGCGCTCAAAGAGTTCAGTCGCCCCGAGCGATGGGGATTCCGCGCCGACTCCGCGTTCGCGCGCGCGGCCCTCGCGGTGTCGGAAGGCCATGTGCTCGTCGCCGGTGTGAGTGCCGAAGGACCCGCCATTTACCTGGCTGCAAACGGGTGCGCAGTGACGGCCGTCGAGACCACCGAAGATGTGCTCGAGCGTGTGTTGAATGCGGCCGCCGAAGTCGGCCTCACGAGCCGAGTTCGGTGTGTGGGCGAGGACCTGGCCAACTGGTCGCCCGACCGGCCGCTCAATGCCGTGGTCGTTGCCGCTGCGGCGCTCAGCGGACTCTCGACCGTCGATCGGGCACGCGCAATCGAGCTGCTCCAACAAGCGACCACGGCCGGCGGTGTTCACGTGGTCGAGGGATCAGTGGGCGGCGAGTCCCTACCATTAGAAGAGCTGCGCGATCGCTATCGCGGGTGGCACATCACCGTCGAGCGGGGCGGGTTGGGGACCGGATACAGCGGCGAGACCTTCCTCGCGCGAAAGGAAGTCGCGTAGCGTTTCGACACAAAGTTGAACCAGGGTGGCGTGTCATTTCGCGTCGATGGGCTCTCGTTGCGGGAGTCCTTTTTTTATGCAAGTCATTGCCTGACCACGAGTTGATGCCATAGGCCAAGCGTGGCACATACGCTGCTTTGCGGCCCATCGCTCCACGCATGTCGCGGGGTCAATCAGCGAGGGTAAATCGATGGCTGCAAAGAATGACGGGCACAACGACGATAAGATGAGTGTCGAGCCGGTAGGCATCGTGATTTCGAACGGGAAGCGCGACGAGCCGACACCAGCATTCTGGGCGTACATGTGGGGACCAGCGCCGGAGCGTGACACGGCGGGCAAGGCACCGCGAGCAGCTTGACGAATCGGGCTCGCTCGATCGACTCGATGTAGCTTCGCAGCTTCGGTGGTATGAAAAAAGAAGGCCGGCGGTTCACGCCGGCCTCTTTTGTTGTTCCCAACTGCTACGACTAACTGGCTACTTCCGCTTCTTCGCGGCCTTGCGGGCGGTCTTCTTCCGGCCGCCTTTGCGAGCGGACTTCTTTCTGGCGCCTTTTTTCCGCGTTGCCATGGGTTCATCTCCACTCAAGGAGTTTTGGTGCCGACCGATCCCCCGGTGGACCGGCGGCGATGTGGGCAAGCGCCAAAGGCACCTGCCGCACGCTCGAGCGACCTCGATGACGAGGCCGATGCATTCGACATCGTACGACGCGTCAGCACGAACCGCGAACGATCATCGACTCCGATGCGGCGCGCATCTCGCGCACTGCGACGCGCGCGCACATCGCGACGCGCCGCGTTAGGAGCGCACGTCGTCCATCGACGACCGCCACGCCTGCGATGTTACGGATACACGACGTGTTGCACGACACGTGCAGCGCGCGACTCGACGCTAACGCGGATGCGCGCGATGCAAGAACGCCGCGCCGACGAATGCCGGCGCGGCGACAATTGACGATGAGGCGGGAACGAAGCGTTGAGTGAGACGGGGACCACAGGGGCCGCGTCGACGCGCCACTCACGAAGAGTTTGGCGACCGGCTGCCGTGATGTGTGACTGCGAAATCGAAGTATTATTCGCGCCACTCACAAACCTCGAAAGAGATTACTGCGTGCGGCTCGCGGCCCTTGCGCGAATATAGGAACGATGAAAAACACACGCAATAGTGCAAATGCAATTCGTCGCACGATTCGTGCGTCACGCGCCGTTGGCCACACGCGATGACGGATGCGCGCGTCGTCGTCATCGGCGGTGGATTCGCGGGCGTTGCCGCAGCTGCGTCGCTTCGCGCGCACGGTGCGCACGTCACGCTCATCGAAGCGCGACCAACGCTCGGCGGCCGCGCACGCAGCGATGTGTTGGGCGATCTGCCGATCGACACGGGCGCGCAGCTCATCACCGGCGGATTCACGCGCACGGTGCACTTGCTCGGCGCGCAGTTGGAACGCGACAGCGCGCACGACATCGTCGTCCGCGGCGACGACCGTCTTCCGCTGCGCTTCGGATCGCTGCGCAGTCTGCTCGCATTCAGCGGCCTGAGCGCGCTCGACAAAGTGCGACTGGCGACGCATCTGCTTCCGTTGCTCGCGCGCCATCATGATGCGCTCGACGCGTCGGGTAGGCGAACGCCGGCGTCGTTGGACACCGAAAGCGTGCGCGCGTTCATCGAACGTCGCATCGGATCGGCAGCCGCGGACACACTCGCTGAGCCGCCGTGCAACGGGTTCTACAATCTCGCGGCGTCGGATGTATCGCTCGCGTTCTATTTGACGCTCGGCAGGTACGGCAGCGAAGGTGACACACTGGCGCCGTCCAACGGGTGGTCAGCCGCGTTGGGCAGCGCGCTCGCCGGCGTCGAGGTGGTGCGCGATACGCGCGCCGCGGCACTGGATGTCGAGCGCGACGCGAGCGGTCGCGCGACTCGCGTGTCGATCCGGGATGCATCGGGGCGCATATGGGATGGACGTGCGGTCGTGATCGCGACGGATCCGCGCACGGCGCACGAGCTGCTCGCACCGCACTTGTCGCCGGATGACGCGCTCGCGCGCTGGCTCGCCGAGATCCCGATGCGCAACACGCTCACGTTAGCCCTGGCGCTCGACCGCGCGCCACCGCGCGACGCATTCGGCATTTTTCAGGACGTGCGCACCGCGCGTACCGTGAGTGCGTGCGTCGTGCACGGCGCGAAGCACGCCGCGAGCGTAGACCGAGATGCCGTGCTCGCGTGGCCGACACCGGCCTCGCTCGATTCGCTGCGTGCGGCGTCGCCGGAATCGATCGCCGCCAAGATGCTGCCCGAAGTCGAAGCGCTCGTGCCGGACGTGCACGGGCATGTCACGCGGGCGCGTGTCTATCGATTCGAGCCCGGCTCGCCGATCCCATACGTCGGGTTCGTGCGCGATCGCGCACACGGCACCGCATTGGCGGATGCGCTCGCGCTCCCCGTCGCGCTCGCGGGCGATTACCTCACGACGCCGCTCATCGAAGGCGCCGTCGCGAGCGGCGAACATGCGGCGGCACGCATCGCGCGATTGCTCGGGCTGGGATGACGGCGGTTTCATCGCGCACGATTCTGTAGTATTACAGAGCATCACACCGCGCGCAGGGGGGGGCCGAGTGGATTTGGGATTGGAGGGACGAGTCGCGCTTGTTACTGGCGCATCGAGCGGGCTCGGCCGCGCCGTCGCGCGAGAGCTCGCGATCGAAGGAGCATCGGTCGGTATCGTTGGGCGGCACAGCGACACGTTGACGCGAGCCGCGAGCGAGATCGCGGCGGAGTCGCGCCGGCGTGTTTTGCCGTTGACGGCGGACGTCACGGATGGACCGGCGATCATCGCCGCGGTGAAGGAAGCGAAAGCCACGCTCGGTCCCATCGACATTCTCGTCGCGAACGCGGGCGGACCGCCCGCAACTGACATCGAAGACACGACCGAAGATCAGTACCGCGCGGCGATCGAGCTCAACCTGTTCGCGTCGATCCGCCTTACGTACCAGGTGGTGTCGGGCATGCGGCGCCGTCAGTGGGGGCGCATCATTTACCTCACGTCGACGGCGGCGAAGCAGCCGATTGCATCGTTGGTCCTATCGAATACCGCGCGCGCCGGTCTTGCAGGCTTCGCCAAGACGCTGGCCACTGATTGCGCGAAGGACAACGTGTTGGTGAATACCATTCTCACGGGACACTTCGATACGGATCGCGCGATGTCGTTGGCCGCTGGGCGCGCGCGTCGCGAAGACCGCTCGCTCGACGAAGTGCTCGCTGACCGGCGCCGCTCGATTCCCATAGGACGGTCGGGACATCCGGGTGAGCTCGCGTCGGTGGTCGCGTTTCTCGCGTCGGAGCGCGCGAGCTTCGTGACAGGAACGGCGATCGCTGTGGATGGCGGGCAGATCGGCACGGTGTTCTGAGCGACGCACGCGCCGCGCAGCCTGAATTTCCCCTGGCGTCGTCTGCGATGCAGCGACAGCTTTCCGGCGCGGCGACGATGCCGCACACCATGTGAAGACGCCAGCTGACCATCGATTGGAGCAATAGATCGCGTGAGAGCGCTCGTCAAAGAAACTGCAGGCCCCGGATTCAAGATGAAGGACGTGCCCGAACCGACGATTCGCGATGACGAAGTATTGATTCGCGTGCGTCGCGCGGGCGTGTGCGGGACCGACGTTCACATTTACGAATGGGATGATTGGGCGCGCGGCCGCTGTCATCCACCGTTTGTCGTCGGACACGAATTCGCGGGCGATGTCGCGCAGGTCGGCTCGTTGGTCACCGATGTGCACGTTGGCGACCGGGTGACGGCCGAAGGACACATCGTGGACGGGCGATGTCTGCTCTGCCGAACGGGCAACGCGCACGCGTGTCCATACACGAAAGTGATCGGCGTCGATCGCGACGGGTGCTTCGCGGACTACATCGCGATGCCCGCGACTAACGTGTGGCACCTGGATGACGACATCTCGTTCGACTTGGGCGGCATTCACGACCCGATGGGCAACGCGTTTCACACCGCGCTCACCGCGGAGATTCCGGGCGCGACCGTGCTCATCACGGGTTGCGGACCGATCGGCATTTTCGCGGTGGGCATCTGTCGCGCAGCCGGCGCATCGCGGATCATCGCGTCCGATGTGAACGAGACGCGGCTCGCGTTAGCCAAGCGGATGGGCGCCGACGACGTCGTGCACCCGAACGAGGTGGAGCGTACCGTGAAGCAGCACACCGACGGGTTGGGCGTGGATGTGGTGCTCGAGATGTCGGGTGTTCCGTCGGCGATTCACCAGGCGTTCGCGCTCGTGCGCCCCGCGGGTCGTGTGCAGATGCTCGGCGTACCGGCCAAGCCCATGCAATTCGACTTCGCGACGGAGATGATCTTCAAGGGCGTGACGGTGTACGGCGTGACGGGCCGGCGCATGTACGAAACCTGGATTCAGATGACGCGCTTCTTGCGCTCGCACGAGTTCGACCCGACGCCGGTGATCACGCACCGGTTTCCGCTCGAGTGCGCCGACGAGGCCATCCACGCGATCAAGAGCGGCGAGGCCGGTAAAGTGATCTTCGAGATCGCCTAACGAGCACGCCCTTCCCTTTCCCGATCCTGCCGTGAATGCGAACTTTGCCACGCAACTGAATAGCGCGCTCGATGCGTTCAAGCGCGACGGCGTCTACAAGCGGCTCAACTACCTCGAGTCGCCGCAAGCCGCGCACGTCCGCATGGAGGGCCGCGGCGATGTGCTCATCCTGTCATCCAACAATTATCTGGGATTGTCGGCGGAGCCGTCGGTGGTCGCGGGCGGCAAGAACGCGCTCGACACCTTCGGTGCCGGCACGGGCAGCGTGCGATTCATCTGCGGCACGTTCACCGTGCACCGCGATCTCGAGCGCGCCCTCGCGCGCTTCGTGGGCACCGAGTCGTCGCTCACGTACGTGTCGGCGTGGAACGCAAACGAAGGATTCACGGCAACCGTCGTCGAAGAAGGCGACTTCGTGATCTCTGACGCGCTCAACCACGCGTCGATCATCGATTCGATCCGCTTGGCGAAAGCGATCACGAAGTGCACGACGGCCGTGTACAAGCACTCGGACATGGCCGATCTCGAGGCGAAGCTGGCTCACGCGGGCAGCGCGCGCCGTCGCATCATCTGGACCGACGGCGTGTTCTCGATGGAAGGCGACATCGCGAAGCTGCCCGATATTCTCGAGCTGTCGCGCAAATACGACGCGATCGTAGCCGTGGATGACTCGCACGGCACCGGCGTGTTGGGCATGCGCGGTCGCGGGACGGCCGAGTATCACGGTGTGTTGGGCGAGGTCGACGTGATCACATCGACGCTCGGGAAGGCAGTGGGCGGTGCGGCGGGCGGGTTCACGGCCGGACCCGCCGCGCTCACGGATTACCTCACACAGCGCTCGCGTCCGCAGCTCTTCTCGAACGCGCTGCCGCCGACGGTCGCGGGCAGCGCGTTGGCCGCGGTCACGTTCATCGAGCAGCACCCCGAGCGCGTCGAACGGTTGCGCGAGAACACGGCCTATTTCCGCGAGGCCATCACCGAGGCGGGGTTCAAACCGATTCCCGGCGAGACGCCGATCGTTCCGATCATCGTCGGCGAGACCGCGTTAGCCATCCGCATGAGCGAGATGATGCTGGATGAAGGCATCTTCGTGACCGGCTTCGGCTACCCGGTGGTGCCGCAGGGCCACGCGCGCATCCGGTGCCAGTTGTCGGCCGCGCACACGCGCGACGATCTCGAGACCGCCGTGCGCGCCTTCTCGCGCGTCGGCGCGAAACTGGGGCTCGTCTAACTCAGTTAGAGCGCCGCGAGCGTGAGGTGGACGATGACGCGCTTCCAGCTGGCGACGTCGTCCGCCTCGACGCGCTGCACGCGCGCCCGACACCGGCCGCCCTCGAGCATCCACGGCACGAGCCACCCCGACACCGCGAACGGGAGATGCCCAACCACGTCGCCGCCGGCGGCGTGCACCCAGACGGCGGGATTGTCAGTACCCGGTGGGTCGGGCACGAGGATGAGGGGATCCCCGGCGTGGAGACGGTGGACGGCTTCCATCCGTCGTCCGAATACGGTGCCATAAACGGCACTGTGAAACTGCTCGACGGGCGGATGCGTGGCAGTGGCGTGCTCTCTCATGCTCTCACTCCCGGTGGGGGCCCCGCCCGGACATGCGTGTTTCGGCAAGGTGGCGGACACGACGCCTGAGGTCAAGCGAGATCTCGGCCTCGCAGATAACCGACCCGCGTTCAGGGCGTTCCCGGTTGCTGCTTGATCACTGCTCTTACCAACCGATGATGTCAGGATGACGGACTCCGCCGGTCCACGTGACCACTCTGCGTCACCCTCGTCTCTGACATGAGCTTAGGCGGCACAACCGCTCACGACAGTCCGAGCCGCACGCACATCCCCAATTCCCCTCGCGGTCAATACTCTGCCCTCTCATTTTCCACACATGAGGAGTTTCACCATGCGCACGGTCCGGTGGATGACTTCCGGGCTCGCCCTCGCGGCGCTGCTACCGGCGGTCGGTGCGGCCCAGTCGAACCGACCCTTCCAGGACTCGTGGTTCTGGGGAGCGAAGGCCGGCGTCATGACGTTCTCGACGTCGACGGTCTCAAACCACATCGCGCCGTCGATCGGCTTCGACATGATCGTCACGCGCAGCAAGGGTGGGCTCTACATCTCCGGCGAGCAGGATTTCTTCAACACGACATCGTCGGTGATGGACAATCAGGGCAACAGCTACCGCGTCGCGATGAAGGACATGCGGCGGTACAGCGCGGCGGCCCTCGCGTTCCCGGTGCAGTGGGGAGCGCTCAGGCCGTACGGCGGCGTCGGGTTTTCGATGAACCTGATCCAGCAAGTTGGGCAGATCGACCAGCCGTCGGATCCATTGATCGAGCCGCAGATTCAGGATCAGCTGAAGAACAATCGCGATCGGATTTCGTTCATGGCACTCGCCGGACTGCAGGCGTCGTATCGACGGTTCTCGTTGTTCGGCCAGGTGACGTACATGCCATCGGCGGCGAACTTCCTGATGAACGGCCGGTCGACGTACATGCTCGAGGGCGGGATCCGGTACAACGTTGGGTCGTCGATCGATCGACCCGAGTAACGGGCGAGTCGCACAGGGCCGGGTGCATGCCCCGAGGAGCCGCGTTAGACGCGGCTCCTTTTTGTTCCAGAGAAGCGGGGCCGGCATCTACGCTCATGATGAAACGGACAAGCACGGGCAGAACGGACAAACCCGGATCGCTCGGCTGCATTGCAGGCTTCGTCGTCGGGAAAACCAGTTTCGAGGTTGGTCTGTTGGTGTTGCTTTCCCAACGAATAGATCGCTGTCAGCCCGCGATTGTGCCTGCCGGTCAGCCGAGCGATCCGGTTTGTCCGTTCTGTCCGTGCTTTGTCCGTTTCATCATGAGCGTAGATGCCGGCCCGCCTAACGGAGCACGTCGTCCATCAATCGCAGCACGTTGGCGCCGAGCACCTTGCGGACATCGTCGTCCGAATAATCGCGATCGAGGAGCGCCTGCGCGATGCGCGGGAACGCGGTGACGTCGTCCAAGCCGGCCGGCGTGAGGCGGATACCGTCGAAGTCGCTGCCCAGGCCCACGTGGTCGATGCCGGCCACGCGCGCGACGTGGTCGATGTGGTCGATGAGGATCGCGAGCGGCGTGGGCGGGATCCGCGCGAGCAGCTCGTCCAGGCGCGCGGCGCGTTGGGCGGCGGTGCCGGCCGGCTCGCGCTCGACACGCGCGTCGGCGGCGTCCATCGCCTCGCGCATCCGCACCTCGATGAACCGCGAATAGAAGTTGACGCAGATCACGCCGCCGCGTTGGGCGATGGCGCGCAGCTCGTGATCGGTCAGGTTCCGCGGGTGGTCGGCTAAGGCGCGGGCGCTCGAGTGCGAGGCGATCACCGGCGCGTGGGACGCGGCGAGCACATCGGCGAGCGTCTCGCTCGACGTGTGCGACACGTCGACCAGCATGCCTAACCGATTGAGCTCGGCGATCACGGCGCGGCCGAAGGGCGTGAGGCCGCCGGTGCGCGTGTCGCCGGAGCCGATGGACGAGCCGGCCCACTGGTTGCCGTTGTTCCACGTGAGCGTGAGATAGCACGCGCCGCGGCGCGCGAGCTCGCGCAGGTTGTCGAGCGAATTCTCGATGGCATGCCCGCCTTCGACGCCCAACAAAATCGCGACGACCCCGTCGGCTTTGGCGCGCCGCACGTCGGCTGCCGTGGTCGCGAAACGCAGCGCACCGGCATGCGCATCGACGAGCGCGTGGATCTCATCCGCGTAGCGGAGCGCGCGCTCGAACGAGGCGCCGGGCCCCCGTTGGGCATACGGCGCGTCGACCCAAGCGGCGAGCACCTGCGCGGTGATGCCCGATTCGATGAGCCGCGGCACATCGGTGTGGCCCTGCGCGGGCGTGTGACGGACGCCCGGATCGTATCCCTCGTCGAGCACCTTGGTGACGAGGTCGTTGTGCGTATCGATGACGATCGCGTCGCGGTAGAGCCGTCGCGCGCGATCGGAGATCGGCGCCGGATCGTCAGCGGCCATGCGTGCGCGGACGGCGCGGCGCGACGCGCGGCGCGCGGGAGACGAAGGGGTTGTCTTTGATGTACCAGCGGAGCGGCCAGTCGGCCGCGCGCGTGATGCCGATGCGCGCGGAGTTGCCGACCTCTGCATCGGGGACGTCGTGGCCGCGCAGGATCGAGAGCGGCGGGCGGTCGAGTCGCGCGCCGTTCGCCGCGCCGGTGATGGCGAGCGCGGCGCACAATTTCCCCGGCCCGTTAGTCAGGTTGCGGTCGTCGGCCGGATCGCCGCGGCGGCCGCGCATGATGTCGAGGCCGGCCAGCGGCTCGAGCGCGCGCACGAGCACGGCGCTGGGCAATCCTTCGCGGCGCGTGACGGCGTTGAAGCACCAGTGCACGCCGTAAATGAAATAGACGTACGCGATGCCCGGCGGGCCGTACAGCCAGCGCGTGCGTTGCGTCAGGCCGGCGGCGGCGTGGCAGGCGCCGTCGTGATCGCCCAAGTACGCCTCGGTCTCGACGATGCGGCCCGCCGCCACGCCGTCGCTCGACGCGCACCACAATACTGCGCCTAACAGCTCGCGGGCCACCAGCTCCGTGTCGCGGGCGTAGAAGGACCGCGGCAGCGGACGCTGGTGCGCCGCTACGCGAGAACGCCGCGCGGTCCGCGCGGCGTTCTCGGTCATCCCTCGCCTCCCGCGGGCGGGCTCGTCGGCTCGGCCGCCTTCTTTTTTGCGCGACCACCGCCGCGCGAGCGGCGCGGCTTGGCCGCCGGTGCGTCCGATTCCGCGCCTGAGGCGACGGTGGCTTTGCTCGTTCGGCGGCCGGACTTCCCTCCGCGACGACTGCGCGAACGCGGCGCGGCGGCCGGAGCTTCGGCCGCCGGCGCCTCGACCTCAGGAGCGGGAGCGGATGCGGCGACCGGCTCCGGCTCGGCCACGACGGGCGCGGGCGGCGTGAATCCGACGACGCCGACGGAGAGCAGGTCGGGCGGGAGCTCGCCGCCGCGGCTCGTGCGCAGTCCGCGGTGGCGCATACCGCGGCGGAGTGAGGCGGCGTTGGCGGCGCT
>DATEKK010000236.1:0-11110 GCA_035277485.1 Gemmatimonadaceae bacterium | reverse complement strand
GTCCGAAATAGCGACGATGCCCGAGATCATCTCGCAGAGCCTCGGGCGGCCGCGCTTTTTCATGACGATGCTCGGCGCGTTCGCCGGCGTCGCGCTCGCGCTCACGATTGCGGGGCTGTACGGTGTGCTCAGCTACGCCGTCGCCCAACGCACTCGCGAGTTAGGCATCCGCGTCGCGCTCGGCAGCTCGCCCGGCGGGCTCGTGCGGTTGGTCACGCGCGAGGGCGTGATGCTCGTGGCGGCCGGTGTCGTCGTCGGGTTCGGGGCGAGCGTCGCACTCACGCGTGTCATGGTGTCCATACTCTACGATGTGAGTCCGATGGACGCGTCGTCGTGGGCGTTGGCCGCCACGTGCCTCGTCGTTCCCACCGTGCTCGCTACCGTGGTGCCGGCGTTCCGCGCATCGCGGGCGGATCCGATCGCCGCAATGCGCGTCGAATGAACGGCCGCTAGAGTCGCTCGCAGAACGCGTGCAGACGCTCGTTGAAGCCGGGTGCGTCGTCCCAGAAGGCGGCGTGCCCGGCGTTTTTCATCACGTGCACCTCGGCGTGCGGGATGGCGCGCTTGTGTTGGTCGGCCGCGATCGGCTTGACGACGGCATCCTGCTCGCCGTGCGTGATGAGCACTGGCTTGCGGATTTTCGGCAGCAGGTCGGCGTTGCTGGACGACCGCGAGAACAATCCCTGCCTGACGAACGGCGGCACGCTCACGTTGTAGCCGAGCATGAGAAAGAAATCCGAGTCGTTGGGCTGATTCGCGAAGCAGAGGCGCAGCAATTCGCGCACACCGTCCACCGAGGTGTCGGTGTCGGTGGCGAGCAGCCGCGGAAATACCTCGAGGAATCCGGGTGCGAGCAGCGACATCGCCGAGTCCGTGCCTAACTCTGTGAGGGCGCCCACGAAGTGCAGCCCGGCGATCGCGTCCTCTCCGTAGTGCCGCACATAGTCGAGACACAGGAGCGGGCCATACGACCAACCCGAGAGCACGGGGTGATCGAGGGCGAGCGATCGGATGACGGCATCGACGTCGTCGGCCCACTGCTTCGAGTCGCCGTAGGCATCACGGGGCTTGTCCGACCGCCCGTGCCCGCGCAGGTCGACGGCGACGAGCCGGTGGTGCTGCGTTAGGCTCGAATCGAGCTGCCGGTTCCATTGCAGCCCGCACTGCGATGCGCCGTGGAGGAACACGATCGGCCGGCCGCGGGGATTTCCGGTCTCGACCACGTGGAGCTCGACATCCCCGCCTCCCTTGATGCGATGCGTCTTCACGGTCACCTCCGGCGGCTGTCGCCCGTTGGGCCATCTGTGCGGGGTGTGTCTCACTATGGACCTGGCGGCGTCCGTCGTCAAATTTTCGGCTAGCTCGGAGAAACACGCGAAGTCACATGCATGTGGACCTCGCCGACGGGTGGCTCACGCTCATTGCACATCGAGGCAATCCATGGCACGTCGTCCAGGTGGCCCCATCCTCGGCAAGACCCGCTTCGAGAATTTCAGCGACGGCGTGTTCTCGATCGCGATCACGTTGTTGGTCCTGCAGATTCACTTGCCGGGCAATCCCTCGCCGAACACCACGCCGGGCGGGCAAGCGCACACGCTGCTCGCGATCTGGCCGCAGTATCTCGCGTATGCCGCGACCTTCGCGACGGTGGGCGTGATGTGGGTGAATCACGGGGCGCTGCTGCACCATGCAGAGCGCGTCACGCACGGGATTCAGGTGGCCAATCTGCTGTTGCTGGGCCTCATCGCGTTCCTGCCGTTCCCCACGTATGTGTTCGCGCAATACGGCGTGACTCGCCCGACGATCGTGTACTACGGCCTCACGCTGACGGCGATCTCCGTGGCGTACGTGCTGCTGCAGCGCGCGGCGATGGCGGCGGATCCCTCCACGCGGCGCGGCCTCAAGGCATGGAACATCGTCGGCCTAACGCTCTATCCGGCGGCGACGGTGATCGGCCTCGTGTCACCGATTGCCGGCCTGGTGGTGATCGGGTTGCTGGCGGTATTCTACGCCATGCCGAGCAACATCCAGAGCGCGATGTTGCGCTCGTGACCGCGGGGTCCGCGGCTGCAGCAACTCGTGTGACCCGCGGACCGTGCGCGTCGAGCCTTGCTGAACGACGTGCGGCGCGCCATGCTGCGTTCATGTGCGTCCGGCGCGCGTCGCGTCATCCAATCGAATGGCTCGTGCTCGCGGCGCTTTTCGCGCGCGCCACGGGCGCGGCCGCGCAGACGCCTTCGTATGCGGCGCGGCACGACACGCTCCGCTACACCATCGACAATCCGTATCGCATGTACTGGCTGCGCGGCGCCGATACCATCGGGCCGGCGCGGCGCGAGCTGAGCGTCGAGTCGCATGCCTGGGGCGGCACGGCGGCGCAGCCGGAGGTGACCGTGCACAACCAGCTGCTGGACGTCAGCCGCCGGTTGCAGCAACACGTGTTCGCGCTCGCGCCTAACGGACGCGTCCGTACCGTCGATCGCAAACCGCCTGATGCGTCGCTGGCGGTCGACCTGCTGCTGCACCTCCCGGCGGCGCCGCTCCGCGCCGGCACGTCGTGGATCGACACGGTACGAGCCGCCGGGAAAGACGCGGCAGGTCCGGAGGTGTACGAGGTGATCCGGACCTATCACGTGCAGCGCGTGCTCGATACGTTAGGCGCGCGCGAGGTCGCGGACGTCGAGGCGCACGGCACCATACACTATCGCTTCGGATTCGCCGCCGATGTCGCATCGCAGAAGACGGCATGGCTCGATGTCACGGGCCCGGATACCGAACGCTATTTCTTCGATACGCAGGCGGGCCGCTTGATATGGCGGCAATGGGACATGCACCTCGTTGGTCGAGGCGTCGCGCCCGACGCAGGCGACACCGTGCCGGCCGGGCTCGAATCGAGCGAAGTGATGGCGATGGCCAACACACCGGTCACGCGATTCCTGCTGGACCCGCTGCCCGGCACCGATACGTCCATCACGTTCGACATGCAGCGCAAGACGCTCATTCTCCTGCACACCACGGCGCGCCATCGCTCGACCATCACGGCGTCGTT
Organism: Gemmatimonadaceae bacterium; assembly: GCA_035277485.1. Lineage (GTDB taxonomy): Bacteria > Gemmatimonadota > Gemmatimonadetes > Gemmatimonadales > Gemmatimonadaceae > JADGGM01. Next base: position 8,061 of record DATEKK010000236.1, on the reverse strand, counting down.
GACGCGCAACGATGGCATGGTCGGTGTCGCATCTGTGGGGACAGCGGGGTCGCGCATCACCGACTACCACGCGACGTGGGCCGAACACGACAGCGTGCGGACGCAGGCGATCACCGTGCGCGACAGCTCGCTGTTGCTCGTTAGGCAGGGCCGGCCCGACACGACCGTCGCCATCCCGAACGGTGCGGCGTGGGCCATTGCCGACTATGCCATGGATGAGCTGCTTGGGCCGGCGTTGCTGGCCCTTCCACGCGACGGCAAACCACATCCATTCGACGTGTACCGGCCGGTCCCGGCGCGCTGGGACACCGCGACGGCCATGGTCCGATCACGCGGCGAGTTCGTGGTCGTGGCGCTCGAGTTCGCGAACGAGGATCGGCCGCAGACACTCGTGTTCGGCACCGATGGCGACTGCCTGTTCGTCGACAACACGGGGCCGCACGAATCCCGCCGCGTGCCCTCGGGCGCGAAGCGATTCGCGCGATTCCAGGCCGCGATGGCCGTGTTCGGCCACTGAGTGCTGCGTTAGGCGGGCCTCACTGTCCGACGTGCGGCGCCGACGCCAGCGCCGCCTGGATGCCACGCTGCGCGATCGGCTCCATCACGTGGTAGCCCGCCAGATTCGGGTGCACACCGTCCGTGGTGAGCTCCGACCGCAATCCGCCGCGGCCATCGACCATGGCCGGATAGTAGTCGACGTACACGATGTGATTCGCGTCGGCATAGTGGCGGATCATCGCGTTGAGCGCGGCGACCTTCGGTCCCGGGTCGAGTCCGTGACGCCACGCGAAGTCGGACGCGGGCAGCACCGAGCACAACACCACCGTGATGCCGCTCGCCTTCGCGAGCTCCGCCATCGACACGATGTTCCCGAAAATTGCCTCCAGCGTGGTCGGCCCCGTGTTCTCGGCGATGTCGTTGATGCCGCCTAACAGAACGACCGCCGCGGGATGCAGGTCGATCACATCCTGCCGGAACCGCACGAGCATCTGCGGCGTGGTCTGTCCGCTGATGCCGCGATTGACATACGAGCGCCCGGCGAAGAACCCGCTGTCCAACGTCTGCCACGACTCGGTGATCGAATTGCCCATGAACACGACGCGCTGCTCACCGGGCGCCGGCGGGCCGAGCCGCGCGTTGTCGTCGCGGTATCGGCGCAGGCTGGCCCAGTCGGTGCGCAGACGCTCGACCTCGAGCGATGTCGTGGTGCTCGCCTGGGCGGCGGCGTTCGTGGAAACGAGCATGGCGATGAGCACTAACGATAGGCGCACGAGCGGGGCCGTCGGAGATTGGGCAAACCGTTGGGCGCTCGGAGCGGCGTGCGACAGCCGTTCGCGAGGCTCCATATTGTACCAACGGAGACGGCTCCGCGCGAGCGAACCGCGCTACCCTGGCGCGTCAGTTGCCGCTGCCGGTGCCCGGCCGACGGCCAATGTACTTCCGTGCCTCGTCGAGGCCGGGCCGGCGCGAGCTCGGGCGCGCCACGTCCAACAGCGCTCGATACGCGGCGGCCGCGGAAACAGAATCGCCGAGGGCCACGGCGGCGCGCGCCTCGCCTAACAGACTGTTGAAGCGGCGGGGGTAGAGATCGAGCGAGCGGCGATACGCGACGAGCGCATCCGCCGGCCGATTCTGCTCCATGTGCAGATCGCCGAGCAGCTCATAGGCCGGCAGCGTGGGTGCAGGTGTCACGGCGTGCTTGGGCGTGGATACCTCCAGCGCGATCGCCTGTTGCATCTGCGAGATGCTGCTGTCGTCCGCGCCGCCCAGGTGCGCGAGCCACGCGCCCAACTCGAGGCGGAGCATCCGGATGTTGCGCGTGAAGAGATCCTCTCCCGTGTGCGCGCTCGCGTCTTCGAGTTGCACCAGATGGGCGAGCGCCGCGCGAGCGGAATCGGCCGCGCCGCTGCGCGCCGCGCCTAACCCACGAGCGAACTGTGAGATTGCTTCGGGCCATGCGAAGCGGTCCCAGTCGACGACGCCCGGTTGTCGCGGCACGATCGACGCCGCTTCGCTCCAGGCCCGCCGCTCGAGCGCGTACCGCGCCTGGCACGACGCGAGGTGAAACGCCGTTTTGAATGTGGGCTCGATGCGCGCGGTCGTGCGAAGCCGCTGCGTTTCACGCGCGGCGTCATCATCCGCGCCTTCTTGGAGGTAGGCGTACACGAGGTACTCGACGGCGTGCGGATATTCATCGGAGATGAGCTCGCCGTGTTCGCCCGCGGGCTGCCGGAGCGCCGCGGCTTCCGACATCACGTTGCCGTGAATGACGCGGTCCCAATCGCCGAGCCGGGTATAGATGTGTGTCGGCATGTGGAGCGCGTGCGCGTTGTCGGGCGCAGTCACGGCGTACTTCGCGGTGATGTCTAACGACTGGTGCTCGCGTCCGGGCACATCGTCGGCGTGAATCAGATAGTGCATTGCGCCGGGATGGTCCGGGTGCTGCGCGTAGACGCGGAGCAAGATCGCCGCCGCACTGTCGGCGTTCGGGCGCGGCGACGCGTTCGATGGCGCGGATGCGAGCAACGCCAACGCATAGAACGCCGCGGCCTCCGGATCCTTCGGATTCGCGACGAACGTCTGGTGCTCGGCTGCTTCCCACCTGTGAATGCGAAGCCAGTAATCGGACGATGATGGGTCGGCGAAGAATGCGGAAGCCGATGCGATGAACGACCGCTCGCGCTCCGTTGGTGGCGCGAGGGAATCGGCGCGCTGCGTTTCCTGCCAGCCGCGTTCGAGCGCGGACCGTTGCGGGCGCGTCGGCCAGAGCGGTTGGAAGAGCGTCATCGCGATACCCCAATGCGCCATCGCGCAGCGTGGGTCTCTTCTCGCGACGTTCTCGAACGTCTGACGCGCCTCGACATACGTCATGTTGTGCAGCAACGCGACGCCCGTGTTGAACTCGCGTTGAGCAGGCTTGGAGCAACTGACGGGGAAGTCCACCGTGCCGAGCCGGTGCGCCGTTTGCAGCGCACCGCGTTGGGCGGAGGCCGGCGAGCACACCATGAGCAGGGCTGCCCAACGGAGATGGCTCATGCGGACCTCCGGATTCGAGGCGGACGATGCGACGGTCCTGGACGACGACGCTCCGGTATCGAGCGGCTCGGGTCGCTTACCGGAGTCTATGACGACAGGTTTCGTCGCGCAACACCGCGACGGACGCTCGCCGCCGACATTCGCGTGTTTACCGCGGGCCGCAACCGTGGCTAGTATTGGTTATGGCCACTCACACGCACACCATCCCGTCGCTCGTGTCCACCGAATGGCTCGCGCAGCACTTGAGCGAGCCCAACGTGCGCGTCGTCGACGCGTCGTGGTACTTGCCCACCGATCCGCGAAACGCCGCGGCCGAATATGCTGCTGCCCACATTCCCGGCGCGGTGTTCTTCGATCTCGACAAATCCAGCGACCGGTCGACGCCGCTCCCACACATGCTGCCCGAGGCAGCCGTGTTTGCGGCGCGCATGAGCGGGCTCGGATTGTCGGACTCGGATGACATCGTGGTGTACGATGGCTCGGGCACGAACCTGAGCGCCGCGCGCGTGTGGTGGATGTTTCGCGTGTTTGGTCACGATGCGGTGGCCGTGCTGGACGGCGGGTTCGGTGCATGGCGGGCCGCGGATCTCCCGGTGGAGTCGGGAAGCCTAACGCGTCCGCGCGGCCGGTTCACCGCGCGACTCGATGCCGCGCACGTGCGCGACCTCGCGGCGATGCGCGCCAACGTCGACGCGGGCGCCGAGCAGATGATCGACGCGCGATCCGCGGGCCGCTTCGCCGGCACGGCGCCCGAGCCGAGGGCCGGTTTGCGGGGCGGTCACATTCCGGGCAGCCGGAACCTGCCGTACACGGATCTCGTGCTGCCTAACGGGCGGATGCGGTCCGGCGACGATCTGCGCGGGCTGTTCGATGCCATCGGGGTGGATCTCGCACGCCCTATCGTCGTCAGTTGTGGATCGGGCACGAGCGCGTGCAGTCTCGCGCTCGCGCTCGACCTCCTCGGCGCGGGCGAGGTAGCGGTGTACGATGGAAGCTGGACCGAGTGGGCGGGCCGGCCCGACACGCCCGTCGAAACCGGCCCGCCCCGCGCGCCGCGCGCCTAACTGGCCTAACTGCTCGCCGCTACGCCGGCCTGCCCGTTGCTCGACACGTCGAAGTGGACCCACATGCCCGACAGGGCGTGTCCGGGAATGAAGCAGTTGATGGTGTAGTTCCCCGCCTTCGACGCGGTGAACGTGATGGTCTGCGATTTGTGCGGCTGCGTCGCCTTCGTCAGATCTGTCGGATTCGAGCTGATCGCGCCGGGGAAAATCGGCTGCGGATTGGTGAACGCGGCGGGGAACGTCGTATAGGCGCTGTCCACGCCGATACTGTGCGCCATCGCCGGATCATCGTTCGTGAACTTGATCGTCACCTTGTACCCCTCGGGCACGGTGATCGTCGCATTCCCCTTGTCGTACCCGTTGAAGTTCCAGTGATTGTTGTCGGCGGTCTTACCCGCCTGAATGTCGAGCGACACGGTCTTGTTCGCCTTATCGACCTTCATCCACGCCGGGACCGTCATGGGGCCCGCCGGTGCAGCCGCCGGTGCAGCGGCAGGGGTCGCCGCCGCAGCTGTGGTACCGGGCGCCGCGGCGGCTGTGGTGTCCGACGCGTTCCCGCTTGCATTGTTTGCGCTCTTACCGCCGCCGCAGGCAGCGAGCCCGACGGTCATCGCGGCAAGCGCAGTATAGACAACTCTCATGATGAGCACTCCTGTTCGTGTTCAGTCTTGCTCGTGGCACGACTGACACGCGCATGTTCCATACTCCGGTGCTCCGTGAGGCGAGAGTAGAGAACGGCGGGGCCACACGAAAATCGCGGGAGGCGTCTACTGTTGGGCGCGGTTGCCTCGGAGTGCCGCGCATCTTGCATACGGTAGCGCCGGCTTTCCCCAGTGGCGACGGTGCGCTGTGTCAATTTTCGAGTCGACGCGGATGCTGCGCAGCGTGACGCCGGTCCGCCCGAGCGTTGGGCTGCTTCTCGCGGCGATGGCTGCCTTCCTCGCAGCATGCTCCGACAACACGCCGAGTGCTCCGCGTACGGCGCCGGAGATCGGCACGCCTTCTCTGTCGGTGGCCGACAGCGCGGGACCCGTCATCATCGTCTCTGTCGCCACGCCGCACGCCGACTCCGCACGCATCGTCGCCGCGAGTGTGCCGGTCGGATTTCACGTGACGACGGACTATGTCCCGGTGGTGAACGACTCGGCGCGGCTGGTGCTCGCTGGACTGCGCGCGGGCGGCAAGTATTTGTGGCACGTGCAGGCGGTCGGGCCGGGCGGCACGCGATTGGGAGCGAGCCTAACGCTAACGGCCGACTCGCTGCCGGCGGCGATTCGGAGCGCGCAGATCGTCACGACGGCTGGAAAAGCACCGACGGTCCCATACATTGCCACGGAGCTCACCGCGGACAGCACGAAGTACGAGGTCATTTTCGACAGCACCGGCACCGTGGTGTGGTATCGCGTGATGGCGCGTCCGTCGAGCGATGGCGATTTTGAGATGCAGCCGACCGGCGTGTTCACGGCATTCGATGGCACGACGTTCGGATGGCAGCCGGTTCCAGGCACCTGGCTCGCCTTCGGTCTCGACGGGGTGGCGCAGAAGACGTGGACGGCACCATCCGGCTCGTTCACCGATCAGCACGAATTCCGGATGCGCGTCGAGGGCATCGATACGGTTGCGTATTTCTCGGTGTACGACATCGTGCCGATGGACATGACCGCGCACTGTGGAACGTCGGGGCAGCCGACGGCGTCGCACACTATCGTGCGCGCGGACGCCGGCGGGCTGCACACGATCTTCGATGCGCAGGGCCGCTTCACGGTCGCCGACTGGGTATCGCCGCCGCTGTGCCAGTTAGGCGACTTCGATCACCCGAACGCGTTCGACTTCGACGGCGACAACACGCTCGTCGTGAGCTGGCGCAACCTCGGCGCGATCACGGCGATCGATCTCACGAGCGGGCACGTGCGGTGGCAGCTCGGCGGCACGCAAGCGACACTTGCGCTGTCGGGCGATGCGTTAGGCGGCATCGGCGGACAACACTCGGTGCGCGTGACGGCGCCGGGCACCGTGATGATCTACGACAACGGCACCAACCACACGCCGCCCGAGAGTCGCATGGTGGAGTATGCCATCGATACGAGCGCCCGCGTCGCGCGCCTCACGCGGCAGTACCGGCACCCCGCCGGAGGACTCTACACGACGTTCATGGGGTCGGTGAGTCCTCTCGCGAACGGCGGTGTGCTCATCGGCTGGAGCACCGCGGCGACGATCACGGAGATCGACGCCAACGGCAATCTCGTGTGGGAGGGTGTCGTCCAGTTAGACGGTCAGTCCCAGGCATTCTATCGTGCGCTGCCGCTGGGGTCGTTGTACCATTATCGCCAGCCCTAGCAGCATCAAAGCCGCGGCGCCTTACGCTGTGGTTACGACCTTCGAGATTGGATCATGCCGCGCTCGACCGTGCAGATCAAGACGCAAGACGGCTCATGCCCAACGCACATCTTCACACCGGATGGCACAGGTCCCTGGCCGGGCGCGATCCTGTTCATGGATGGGATCGGCATTCGGCCAGCGCTGTTCGAGATGGCCGACCGACTCGCGTGTGCCGGCTACTATGTGGCCATGCCCGACCTGTACTATCGCATCGGCCCAACGAGCTACGATGCCAAGAAGGCGTTCAACGATCCGGTCCAACGCGACGACCTGATGACCCGCGCCGTACCATCAGCGAGCATCGCCAACGTCATGCGCGACACAGACGCGTTTCTCGCGCATCTGCTGCATGAACCTGACGTTCGAGGCACCGCCTTTGGTGTGACCGGCTACTGTATGGGCGGGCGTCTCTCGGTGTCGGCGGCGGGAACGTACCCAGATCGGGTTGCTGCTGCGGCGTCGTATCACGGATCCAGCCTGGCAACCGACGCGCCGGACAGCCCACACCTCCTCGCGCCACGCATGAAAGCCGTCGTGTACGTCGCCGGCGCGATCGAGGACCGCAACTTCGACGACGCACAGAAGGCCCGGCTCGACGACGCACTCACCCAGGCGGGCGTCCGCCACACCGTCGAGACCTACAACGCGCACCACGGGTGGGTGCCGGCGGACACGCCGGTGCACGACCCCGTAGAAACCGAGCACCATTGGCGGACCTTGCTGGATCTGTTCTCGCGAACCCTGTCCTAACTGAATCAGTCTCGCGCGCCGGTCGGGAACGACGTGACGAAGCGCAGCGGCATCACGCGCTCGATGATCTCGAAGTCGCGCGCGTCTGCGGTGATGAGCGTCGCGCCGCGCTCACGGCACGTCGCGGCGATGAGGAGATCGTTCTGGAACGAGGCGAGCGCCAAACTCGACTCGTAGCGTTTACTGCTCCGCAACCGCCGGCGCGCGTCGGCGGTGATGCGCCATGTCGCGTCACCGGGAACGAGCACGCGCTCGCGCGTACGAAACGGCCGAACGAGCCACCGCTCCCATGCAGCGGCGTGCTCGGCGTCGCGCGCACCAACCGTGACCTCGAACACGACCACGGCACTCAGCCAGAGCGACTTGAGGTGCTGCTGCTGAAACTCGGCCAGTGCCAGTCCGAACGCCGATTCGTTGAGCGCCCGGATGTAGAGATTGGTGTCGACCAGGAACACGCGACGCCCGATTCGCGCCTAACGGCCACCGGTACGCCGCGTGCCGGCAGCGAACGCGGAGAAGTCCAGCGCATCCGTCTCGTCGAAGACGTTCTCGAAGCCGCCCGCGCCGAACATGGCATCCGCACCGGCACGCATGTCGCGGTCGAACGCGAGGACGTCCAACGCAATCTCCATTGCGCTGGCAATTGCCTCACGCTCGGTCTTCACGCCGAGGGCGATGCGCAACGCATCGAGGCGATGCTGATCAAGGTCGAAATTCTTGCGGCGCACCAATACCGCCGCCTCCTTGACTCGAGCACCGCTCGACGGTGTGGCAGGATAACCCTTGAGACGCGACGCGCTTTCTGGTGTGGTGCCGCGCTTCTTCCGTGTAG
>DATEKK010000235.1:0-5469 GCA_035277485.1 Gemmatimonadaceae bacterium | reverse complement strand
GCGCCAGGACTTCCAGCTGCACGGCGTGGTGAAGGGCGACCTCAAGCGCACCATCGCGACGATGAATTCGGCGTTAGTCACGACGCTGGGCGCGTGCGGCGATGTGGTGCGCAACGTGGTCACGTGCCCGGCCCCCGTGCGGGATCCCGTGCGCGACGAGGTGCTCGCGCTGGCGGCGCGGGTGTCGGCGCACCTGCTGCCGGCGACGCGCGCGTATCACGAGATCTGGTTGAACGGCGAACGCGTCACCGAGGAACGTGCTGGAGACGGTGACGACCGGCTGTATGGCACGCGGTATCTCCCGCGGAAATTCAAGATCGGCTTCAGCTATCCCGACGACAATTGCTGCGATGTGCATAGCAACGATCTCGGATTCCTCACACTGCGGGATGGCGATGCGATCGAGGGGTTCAACGTGCTCGTGGGCGGGGGCCTGGGTGCGACGCACAACAAACCCAATACGTATCCGCGGCTCGCGTCGCCGCTCGCTTTCGTTAGGCGCGAGGACGTGTGCCGCGTGAGCGAAGCGGTGATCGCCGTCCACCGCGACTACGGCGACCGTTCCAATCGCAAGCACGCGCGGCTCAAGTATGTGATCGATGACAACGGACTCCCATGGTTCCGCGAGCGCGTCGAGGAATTGCTCGGCCGGCCGCTCGAGTCCGCACGGCCCGTCGAGGTGACGGAGATTCACGACCACCTCGGCTGGCACGAGGAGGGCGATGGCTGGTGGTTCTGCGGCGTCTATGTCGAGAACGGGCGTATCGGCGACACGAGCGACGTGAGCCTGCGGTCGGCGCTGCGCGAGATCGTGACGCGCATCCGACCCGACGTCGGGATCCGGCTCACGCCGCAGCAGAATGTCCTGGTCACCGGCGTCGCCGAGCGACATCGCGCGTTGATCGCTCGCATTCTGGCCGACCACGGCGTGGCCGACCCGGCGGAGGTGTCGCCAGTTAGGCGCTGGTCCATGGCGTGCCCGGCGCTGCCCACGTGCGGGCTCGCGCTGGCCGAGTCGGAGCGGGTACTGCCCGGCGTGCTCGCGGCGCTCGAGCAGGAGCTGACACGGCTCGGCATTCCGGAGGCGGAGTTGACCGTGCGCATGACGGGATGCCCGAACGGCTGCGCGCGTCCGTACATCGCCGATCTCGCGTTCGTCGGACGGTCGGCCGACCGGTATACCGTGTATGTGGGCGGGACGATGCTCGGCACGCGGCTCGGCGTCGCGTACGCCGATCTGGTGCGGCGCGACGAGCTGGTCGCGGTGGTGCGCCCGCTGCTCGAGCGATATCGCGGCGAGCGGCTGCCTAACGAACGGTTCGGCGACTATGTGCATCGCGTGGGCGTCGAGCCGCTCCGCACGCGCGCGACCCGGGAGACCCCGTGAGCCGGCCGCACGCCGCGTGGACGCACAAGGCCCAAGAGGTCGAGGCGCTGCTTCGGTTTCTGCTTCGCGCGTATCACGGGCGCGTCGCGCTGAGCGCGAGTTTCGGCGGCGGGGGTATCGTGCTCGCGCACATGGTCAGCCGCATCGATGCGCGTGTGCCGATCCTGTTTCTGGATACCGGGTTTCATTTTCCGGAGACGATCGCGTTCAAGCATCGCTTCGCCCAACGGTACGGCTTGCGCGTGGTCGATCTCACGACGGCAGCGGATGCGACGCCCGATGGGCTCTATCGCACGGATCCGGACCGCTGCTGCCACATTCGAAAGGTCCAGCCGATGCAGCGCGCGCTCGCCGACTTCGACGTATGGGTCACGGCCCTGCGCCGCGAGCAATCCGAGGGTCGGCGCTCGATCGCGCTCGTCGAAGCGCACGCGGTGGACGGGCGATCGATTCTCAAGGTGATGCCGCTCGCGGACTGGACACGGCGCGATGTGGACGAGTATCTAGCCGCTCACGATGTGCCGTCGCATCCGTTGTTCGAGCGCGGGTACACGAGCATCGGGTGCTGGCCGTGCACGCGCCCAACGGTAGCGGGCGAGCCGGAGCGAGCGGGTCGGTGGAGCGGGAGCGGGAAGACGGAGTGCGGTTTGCACACGCGGTAACGAAACGGCCGGGGGCGAGCTAGATTGAGCGCCCATGATGCAACGCACACTCGCCAGCATCGCCGCCGCCTGCTGTGCGGCCGGCTTGATGCGGCCCATGCCGGCGGTCGCTCAGCAGCCGGAGCAGGGGTACATCACGACATCAGATTCGGCCCGGCTGTTCTACAAGATTGCCGGCCGGCCCGGCCCCGGCGTCGACACGATCATCGCGATTCATGGCGGACCCGGGCTCGACCTCGAGTCGATCTACAACGATTTCGCCGCGGGCCTCGGCCGCAAGCACTTGGTGATCTTCTACGATCAGCGCGGGGGCGGGAAGTCCGAGCTGCCCACGGATACGTCGCGATTGGTGGCGGCGCGGCAGATCCAGGACCTGGACGAGGTGCGGCAGCACTTTGGCCTAACGAAGGTGACGCTCGTCGCGCACTCGTACGGTCCGTTGCTCGCGGCCAGTTACGCGATCGCGCACCCCGACGCGGTCAAGAAGATGGTGTTCTTCGGGCCGGTGCCGCCGCGGCGCGGCGAGTTTTTCACGCGGTACGGGCAGAACATCAACGCGCGGTTGGACAGCGCGCAGCGCGCATCGCTGGTGCGATTCGGCGGCATCATGATGAGCGACAGCTCGTCGGCCGACGCGATCCGCGCGGCGTGCCGCTCCTACTGGGCAATCGGCCTGCGCCCGCGGCTCGCGTCGCCTAACGCACTGCGGGTCGTCAAGTCCGATCTGTGTGCGACGGACCCAACCGGCATTCGGTACGGCATGGCCACCGCCAACGGGGTCATCATGAACTCGTACGGCGACTGGGACCTGCGCCCGTCGCTCAGGACGCTGGACGTGCCGCTCCTCGTGGTGCACGGGCAGCAGGAGACGATTCCCATGGACTTGATCGAGGAGTGGGTGACGTCGATGCCGCACGCGCGGCTCGTCAAGGTGCCGAACGCCGCGCACTTCACGTACGCCGAGCAGCCGGTGCTGGTCTGGTCGGTGGTGGAACGGTTCCTCGCGCAGCGATGATCCATCTACAGCGCATCATCACGTAGTCACCTACAAAGTAGGCAGCTACTTCGTGATGGCCGCGCTGGATGGGTCCGATGCAGTGCGCGTTCCGCTCCGCCAGCCCATGGCGGTATTGTTCGTCGTGCCAACCATCACACGAACACATGCCTAGACCGCGGGCGCACCATCGGGACGCCGACGTCATCGTCATCGGCGCCGGCGCGGCCGGGCTTGCTGCGGCTCACGTTCTCATCGAGCACGGCCTCGATGTTCGCGTGCTCGAGGCGCGCGATCGTGTCGGCGGCCGCATTCACACTGTCGTGTCGCCCGAGACGGGCATGCCGATCGAAATCGGCGCGGAGTTCTTGCACGGCGCGGCCACGGCGTGCCGCGAGCTCGCCGATCGATATGGATTGCGCACGATCGACGTCTCGGGGCAGCGCTTCGAGCACACCAGTCGCGGCATCCGGGTATCCCGCGACTACTCGGCGCGACTCGATCGCGCGCTGGGACGACTCGATGCGCACCGCTCACCGGACCGGTCGCTCGCCCAAGCGATGCGCGCGAACCGCGGTTCAGTGAGCGCGGCCGACCGGTCACTCGCGACGCGCTTCGTGGAAGGCTTCGATGCCGCGGACGCGACGCTGGTGAGCGAGCGCTGGCTCGCGATCGCCGGATCGCCGGGCCGCGATGTGCGCGAATCGCGGGTCGGTCGGATGCTCGACGGCTACGGCGCGCTCGTGCACGCGCTCGCCCGCCCGTTAGGCGCGCGCGTCCGTCTCGGGGCCGTCGTCACGGACGTCCGGTGGCGGCCCGGGAACGTCGACGTGGCGTGCGCGCCGGCCCGCGGGCGGCGGCGCAGCTGGTCGGCGCGCGCGGTCGTCATCACTGTTCCGTTAGGCGTCATGCAGGCGGCGCCGGGCGAGCGGGGCGCGATCCGCTTCGACCCGCCGGCGCCGGCCCTCGGCCGGAGTATTGCGTTAGGCATCATGGGACCCGTGCACCGGCTGGTGCTCCGCTTCGCGGAGCCCTTCTGGCTGGAGCCTGGGTTCGCGCGGCGGCTGGATGCGCCGCCCCTCGAACGCATGACCTTCATCCAATCGCGGCGCCCCCTCGCCTTTCGCGTGTGGTGGACGACGTACCCGGTGTACGCACCGATGCTCGTCGCCTGGAGCGGCGGCTCCGAAGCCGCACGGCTCGCGCGCCGCTCGTCGCGCGAGCTCGAGCAACTCGCGATCGCATCGCTCGCATCCATCTTTCGCACCACGCCGGCGCGCCTCGCGACACGACTCGTCCGGTCGTACCAGCACAATTGGGTCGGCGATCCGTACTCGCGCGGGGCGTACTCGTACGCACGCGTCGGCGGCGCGCGCATGTCGGAGCGGCTCGCCCAACCGGTGGAGCGCACCATCTGGTACGCCGGCGAAGCAGCACACACAGTGGCGAGCACGGGCACCGTACACGGCGCCATCGCGTCGGGGCAGCGTGCGGCGCACGAGATCGTCGAGCTCATCCATGGCAGACGCGTTCGGTGAGGCGGCCCCAACATACGCCCATCAAAGAGCCGGACATAACCGTATCACCTAATCGATAGCTCGAAGGTCACGCATCATCACATGCACGAACGCGACGGAGGCTTCATGATCACGATGCGCACGGTACTGATCGGCGTGGCCCTCACGATGGGGATCGCGACGGGAGCGTTCGCCCAGGGGGGCGGTGGCGGCGGCGGGGGAGGGGGACGCGGCGGCGGAATGATGGCGATGCTGATGAACGGCATCACCCTCACCGACTCGCAGAAGACACAGATTCAGGCGGTCGAGGACAAGTACGCGCCGCAGATGCAGCAGCTCCGGCAGAAAATGCGCGACGCGCGACAGAATGGGACGCCCATGGATTCGGCGTCCATGCAGGCCATGCGCGATACCGGCAAGAAGGAGCGCGACGAAATTCGCGCGGTTCTCACGCCCGACCAGCAATCCAAGTTCGACGACAACATCAAGGCGATGATGTCGCGGAGACCAAGCGGACGTTAACCGCCGCACACGATCGAGCGGGCCCATCGCCAACGCGGTGGGCCCGTTTTCGTTCGCGCGCGATGCGCCGCTAACCGCCTAACCAACCTGAGCCATGTGGCACTTTTCGGCGCGCTCGACCGTTCGAGCACTGTAGGCACCGCGCGGCCTGGTCGAAGTGCATGGCACGCGCGTTGATGGATTTTCGACTTCGACGGAGATGAGAGCAGTGATCACACCACGAATCAAGAATGCGGCAGCCAACAATCCCGAGGTCTACCGGGGCCTCCTGACGCTCTCGAACGCAGCGGGCAAATTGGGCGTGCCGCGCACCACACTCCTTCTGGTGAGTCTGCGCGCGAGCCAGATCAACGGATGCAGCTTCTGCGTCGACATGCACTGGCGCGA
>DATEKK010000234.1:0-12067 GCA_035277485.1 Gemmatimonadaceae bacterium | reverse complement strand
CCGCGCTTCGGCAATCCGTCCAGCACGCATCGGTGGGGACGCGACGCGCGCGCCGCGCTCGACGATGCACGCGAGCGCCTGGCCCACTGCCTCGGCGCCCAACCCGCGGAAGTGTTTTTCACCTCGGGTGGAACCGAGGGCGACAACGCGGCCATTGTCGGCCCGTACATGGCGCTGCGCGCATCGGGCAAGCGTGCAGTCGTCACCACACCTATCGAGCACAAGGCGGTGTTGGGCGCCATGCACTATGCCCACTCGCAGGGCGCCGAGGAACGCATGCTCGGGGTGTCGCACGTTGGAGTCGTGGACCGCGAGTCGTACGATGCGCTCGTCACGCCGGATGTCGCCGTGTGCTCGGTGATGTGGGTGAATAACGAGATCGGTGTCGTGCAGGACATCCCGGCGCTCGCGACGGCGGCCAAGGCGCGCGGTGTGCTCTTTCACACCGACGCGGTGCAGGCGTTCGGCAAGCTGTCGGTGGACGCGCGCGCGGTGCCGTTCGACCTGCTCACGTTCTCGGGCCACAAGATCGGGGCGCCCAAGGGCATCGGCGGGCTTTACGTTAGGCACGGGACGCCGTGCGAGCCCTTGCTGCACGGCGGCTCGCAGAATCGCGGATTCCGGCCCGGCACGGAGAACGTGGCGGCCGCGATCGGCCTGGCGCGCGCGGCCGAGCTGGCCATCGCCGAGCGCGAAGATGAGATGCGCCGGTTAGGCGCGCTGCGCGACCGGCTCGAGCGCACGCTCCTTGCGCGCATCCCCGACGCCCAAGTGAACGGCGGCGGCGGTCCGCGCGCGCCGCACATCCTGAGCGTGTCCGTGCCCGGCACCGACAGCGAGTCCATGCTCATGGCGCTCGATCTGGCCGGCGTCGCCTGCTCGTCGGGCTCCGCCTGTACGAGCGGCAACGTGGATCCCTCGCACGTGCTGGCTGCGTTAGGCGTGCCCCGCGAGCTCGCCGTGTCCGCTGTGCGCATGAGCCTGGGCGCGCTCACCACCGACGAGGCCATCGACCGGATCGCCGAGCTGTTTCCGGCGCTCGTCGCCAAGGCTCGTCGGTTGACCAGCGCCGTCGCCTGATGCCCAAGTCTCGCGGCCGCGTGCTCGCGGCCATGTCGGGTGGTGTCGACTCGTCGGTCGCCGCGGCCACGCTCGCCGAGCAGGGCTACGAGGTGATCGGCGCGACGATGAAGCTCTTCTGTTACGGCGACGACGTGCCCGATCGCCCGTGCTGCTCGCTCGACTCGATCGACGACGCGCGCCGCGTGTGCGAGCGCATCGGCGTCCCGCACTACGTGCTCAACCTCGAGAGCGCGTTCGGCCGCGACGTGATCGAGAACTTCGTGAGCGAATACGCCGCCGGCCGCACGCCCATTCCGTGCGTGCGCTGCAATACGTTCACGAAGTTCCGCGACCTCCTGCACAAGGCGGATGCGCTCGAGTGCGACTGGATCGCGACGGGCCACTACGCGCGGGCGCACGGCGGCGAGCTGCTGCGCGGCGCCGACCGGGGCAAGGACCAGAGCTACTTCCTGTGGGGTATCGACCGCGCCGTGGTCCGCCGGATGCTGTTGCCGGTGGGCGCGCTCACCAAGGCCGAGACGCGACGCCGCGCCCATGCGTTAGGGCTGGACGTCGTGGCCGACAAGCGCGAGAGCCAGGACATCTGCTTCGTCCCCGACGGCGACCACGCCAAGGTGTTGGCCCGCCACTTGGGCGCCGGCTCGCCCGCGCTCGCGCGCGGCCGGTTCGTGGACTCCGCCGGCCGTGTGTTAGGCGAGCACGACGGCTATGCGCGGTTCACGGTGGGCCAGCGCCGCGGCCTGCCCGGCGGCGCGCGCGAGCCGATCTACGTGATCGCGATCCGCCCCGACACGCGCGAGGTGGTGATCGGTCCGCGCACGGAGCTCCTGGGCCGCGGCGTGATCGCCCGCGACGTGAACTGGCTGGTCGATGCGCCGCCCGCCGTCGGCGCGCACGTGCAGGTGCAGGTGCGCCACCGCGCGCCCGCCGCTCCCGCCGAGATCGTGCGCCTCGACGCGGGCGAGATCGAGCTCGCGCTCGACGAGCCCGTGGCGGCGATCACGCCCGGCCAGTCGCTGGTGATGTTCGATGGCGATCGTGTGTTAGGCGGCGGCCTGATCGCCGCGTCGCGAGCGGCGTTGCCCGTGCTGGCGGCCTGACTGAAAGGGAAGCGCTCGCTGGCGCAGCGCTTCCCCAAGCGAGCGCCAGCGAGCGCTTCCCTCAGTACTTGAGTCCCCCCGCCGCCGCGAACTGCTTGAGCATGTCCTCCTGCTCGGGCGACAACTTCTCCGGCACCACGATCGACACCTCGACGATCAGATCGCCGCGCTCCCCATCTTTCTCGATGCCCTGGCCGCGCACGCGGAACCGTTTCCCCGACGGCGTCCCCTTGGGAATCGTGATCTTGACCCACTTGCCCTCGAGCGTCTTGAGCCGGACCTTCGTGCCTAACGTCGCCTGTGCGATGTTGAGCGGCACGCGCGCAATCACGTCCAGTCCCTCGCGGGTGAAGAACCGGTCCGGCGCCACCTGGAACGTGATCAGGAGATCGCCCGGCGGACCGCCGTTCACGCCCTTCCCGCCCTGGCCGCTCAGGCGCACGCGCGTCCCCGTGTCCGTGCCCGGCGGCACCGTGATGTTCACGGTGCGACGCGCCCGCGTCTCGCCGGCGCCGTTGCACGTCGGACAGCGCTCCGTGGGAATCTGACCGCGTCCCAGACACATGGGACACGGCCGGTTCACGGCGAATCCGCCCTGCCCGAACGACACCACACCGCGGCCGTTGCACTCGGGACAGATCTTGAACGACGCGCCGGGCGCCGCGCCGGAACCGTGACACGTCGGACACTCCTCGTTCACCTCGAGCGTCACCGGCACTTTGCCGCCTAACGCAGCGACGCGGAACGGCACCTCGAGCGACACCTCGACGCTCTGCCCGCGCTCCGCCTGCCGGCTCCGCGCCGCGCCCTGGCGGCCGCCGCCGAACATCGAGTTGAACAGATCGCCTAACCCGCCTAACCCGCCGATGTCGAAGTCTTCGAAGTGGATGCCGCCTTGGTCGCGTCCCGCGCCGCCGCCCGGCGGCGGCCCGCGCCGCGCCGAGCCGCTCGCTCCGCCCCCGAACCCCTGGAACGCGCCTAACCGGCGCATCTCGTCGTACTGCTTCCGCTTGGCCTCGTCGCCCAAGACGGTGTACGCCTCCGAGATCTCCTTGAAGCGCTCCGCCGCCTTCGCGTCACCCTGATTCGTGTCCGGGTGAAATTTCTTCGCCAGCTTGCGGTATTGCTTCTTGATCTCATCCTGCGACGCCGATGCCGACACGCCAAGCACGGCGTAGAAATCCTTGCTCTGGGCCATGCTGGGCTACGCGCTCATCACTCGGACCACTGCTTCACCACGACCCGCGCCGGCCGCAGCAGCTGCCCCTGAAAGACGTAGCCCGGTTGGTAGACCTGCGCGATGAGATGATCATCCTCGGGCGACAACGCCCGCTCCGTCGCGACCGCTTCGTGCAACTCCGGGTTGAACGGCTGGTCCACGGGATTCACCACCTCCAGTCCCACCGCCGACAGCGCGCGCAGCAACTTCTTCTGCACCGCCTCCACGCCGGTCACGATCGACGCCGGATCTACCCGCCCCGCATCCACCGACGTCACCCGCCCCAGGTCGTCCACCGAATCCAGCAGTTGGCGAATGAGATCGCCCTGCGCGCGCGCAACCAGCTCCTGCCGCTCGCGCGACACCCGCTTGCGAAAATTGTCGAACTCGGCGGCAAGCCGGAGATACTTGTCCCGCTGCTCATCGAGCTGCTGCTTGAGCGCTGACTCGGCCGGTGATATCTCGGACGCGCTCTCCGCCTCGGAGTCGGCGGCGTCATCGCGAGGTTCCTCTCCGGCGTGGCCTTTTTGCTCTTTCGATGCACTCGTCCTGAAATCGTCTGGCACGATCGATCCTTGTTTGCGCAGTGAATTTGCGCCAGCCCGTTCGATTGATTCACGACCGGCGCAAGAAGCGTAATTTCCGTCGGCCGGTCGTCAGGTGCAACCGGTGTGCCCTGCCCGCATGCCAGTCCGGCAGACGATCAGCTCACTCCGCTCACGCTCCGGCGAACCTGATCGAGCGCCGCCTGTGCACTCCGCCGCCGCACATCCTCGCGGTCGCCGAGATACCGACGTCCGGTCGCCTGTACGTCGCCGTCTACGTCGGTCGCGATCCACACGGTCCCGACCGGTTTCTCCGGCGTGCCACCCGTCGGACCCGCGATGCCGGTAATGCCGATCCCGATCTCGGTGCCGAGCACCGAACGGATGCCCGTGGCCATCGCGCGCGCGACCGGCTCGCTCACGGCACCGTGCTGCGTGATGAGCTCCGCCGGCACGCCCAACGCCGACGTCTTCACGCGATCGTCGTACGCCACAACGCCGCCCACGTACACGTCGCTCGATCCCGGAATCGCCGTGATCCGTTCGCCCAACATACCGCCCGTGCAACTCTCCGCCGTGCCGATGTGCCAACCACGTGCGCGGCACAGGTCGAGCACCACGGCCGCGAGATTCACGCCGTCGAGCCCGTAGACATATCGCTGGGCGTGCGAGCGAAGTTTCGCCTCGGCCTGCTCGAGCGCGGCCAACGCTTGTGGACGCGGCACGTCGTGCGCGGTGATGCGCAGATCGACGCCTTCCCAACCCGGCAGAAACGCGAGCGGAAGCCCGGCCACCGTGTCGTGACCGTCCTCACCTAACAATTCGGCCAACGCCGACTCGCCGATCCCTGTGGTGCGCACTGTGCGCGAGAGGACCACGGCTCCGTTGTTCGCATAGCGCTTCGCGAGCAGCGGCACGATGATGTCGGTGGCCATCGCGCGCATCTCGTGCGGCACGCCGGGCAGCATCGCGACCCACCGGCCGCGCTCGTCCTCGATCCACAGTCCGGGTGCACTGCCGTTGGGATTGTCGAGCACCGTGGCGCCCGCGGGGACCATCGCTTGCACGGCGTTGGACGCCGGCATGTTCGCGTAACCGTAGCGCTGGAAGCGCGCCGCGATGCGTGCCATCACGGCGTCGTCCATGCGCAGTGCGCGGCCAAAGACCCTGGCCACGGCTGGTCGCGTGCGATCGTCCGCGGTGGGTCCGAGTCCGCCCGTGGTGATCACCGCTCCGGTTCGGTCGAGGGCGTCGCGCACGGCCTGCGCGATGCGATCGGGCTCGTCGCCCACGGTGGAGCGCCGCACGATCTCGACGCCGATTTCCGAGAGCGTGCGCGCGAGAAACGCGGCGTTGGTATCGATGGTGAAGCCGAGCAGCAGCTCGTCACCGATGGTAACCACTTCGAGGCGCATGGCAGCGTCAGGGAAAGAGGGCGACGCCCGGCCTCACGCGAACACGCGCGCGTATCTCCGCAGGTACAGACCGAGCGAATAAACAGTGAGGGCGACGGCGACCGTCATCGTGACAACCCCGACGACGCCGTTGAAGTTCGCGAAGGCGCGCCACACATCGCTGTCCCACTGCCAGTGGAACGCGGCGGTCTTGGCGGCGAACCAGAAGTAGGCGGCGCCGACCCACACGCACTGAAATCCCGTCTTCCATTTGGCCGGACCGATGGCGGCGATCACCGTGCCGCGGCGTGCCGCCGCCTGGCGGAAGATGGTCATGAACAGCTCTCTGCCTAACACAACGACGAGCACCCACAGCGGCATGCCGGCGTCGCCCCATGGCGTGACGAAGCGCATGGAGAGCACGGTGCCGTGGCCGGACTGCAGCAGATAGATGGGAACGAGCGTGCCGAGCAGCAGCGCCTTGTCGGCCAGCGGGTCGAGGAGCTTGCCGAGGTCGGTGACCAGGTTGCGCGTGCGGGCGAGCTGGCCGTCCCAGTAGTCGCTCACGGCCGCGATCACGTAGATCACGAAGCCGGCCAGCCTGAGCTCCCAGGATTCCGCGAACGGCAACAGGAAGATGAGCGGCGTCGCGACGATCCGGCTCAGGGTGAGCGCGTTAGGCAGGTTCACCGCGTCGCTCCCGGCGCGCCGCGCCGCTGGCGCTCCGTTAGGCGAGCGTCTTGAGCACCAGCTTGCTCACGGCCTTGAGGGTGTCGAACACCCCGTCTCCCGTGACCGCACATGCCTCGAAGTATGGAGCGCGCTCCACCCATTCGCCGCTCGGGATCTGCTCGATGAGGTTCTCGCCGGCGTGGTACGGATCGGGAGTCACCCGCTGCTTGGGGGGTTCCCGCACCTCCCACCCCGGGTTCAACGCGCCCTGCAGCTCGGTCACCGGCGCCGCGTTGGGCAGGTCGCGCTTGTTGTACTGCACCACGAAAGGCATCGTGGTCAGATCGTACCCGTACTCCTGCATGTTGTCGTACAGGTTCTGCATCGCCTCCAGATTCGCCTCCATCCGCTCCAGCTGCGAATCGGCGACGTACACGATCCCGTCGACTCCCTTCAAGATGAGCTTGCGACTCGCATTGTAGTAGACCTGTCCCGGCACCGTGTACAGGTGAAACCGGGTCTTGAACCCGCGAATCGTGCCCAGATCCACCGGCAGGAAATCGAAGAACAGCGTGCGCTCGGTTTCCGTGGCGAGCGAGATGAGCTTGCCGCGGGTGTTCGGCTGCACCCGGCCGTAGACGTGCTCGAGGTTGGTGGTCTTGCCGCCCAACCCGGGACCGTAGTACACGATTTTGCAGTTGATCTCGCGTGACGCGTAGTTGATCATCGACATCGGCTGCGCACTCCCCTATTGAAACAGCCGGTCGATTTCATCCTCGGCGCCGGCGAGGATGTTAGGCGGACTCGCTTCCTCTCGTCCGCGCTGGAACATCGCGGCGAATAAACGCGTGAGCTCCTCGACAGCGTGCTTCACCTTGAGGCGCACGAGGCCCAGGGTGGTGCGGTTGTCGAACAGGATGACAAGAATCACGCGGCGGGCAATGTCCACGAGATACATCGACTCCTGCTCGCCCTGATGGAACAACGAATTGAATTCGGTCTCGCCAATGAGGCGCGCCAGCTGATCGTTGGCGCTGAAATCCGCCGCCGTCAATGTGGCGAACGCTGTCGGGTCGAACTGCGGCGGCTCGCCCACCGTCGCCACGAGCTGGCCCGAACGGTCGACGAGCAGCGCCGACCGCGCGTTGCTGTCATAGAGAAATTGCTGGAGCGATCGCAGGATCGCGCCGTAATCATCTTCGGTGAACGACCAACTCGCGGCACCGACGGGCATGAGTGCTCCGGCTAGACGAGAGACTTTTCCATGCGTCGCAGTATCCGCTCCCCGCGGCGGCGCAACCTGGGGCTGCGTTCCCACGCGACATAGTCGCGCAGCAAGCGCACGTTCTGTGGACTGCGTTGTCCGCGCAGGTAGCCAAGCGCCGCCAAACGACGCCACGGCTGGATGCTGAAGAGATCGCGCTGGGAGCGTTCAGTCTGCTGACTCCAGACGATTAGACCCAGTGCGAGGCCACCGGCAAACCCAAGCGACGCCGCCACTACGCTCGATCGACGCATCACATCTCCCGCCGGGCACTGATCGCCTGCGCGATCGTCACCCCGTCCGCGTATTCGAGGTCTCCACCTACCGGAATGCCGCGCGCGATGCGCGACACCCTGGGCACATGCCCCGCCACCTGCCGCTGCACGTACAGCGCCGTCGCTTCGCCTTCCATACTCGGGTTCGTGGCCAGGATGACCTCCCGGACTGAGCCTGCCGACACGCGGTCCACCAACGACTGAACCGCGAGGTCTTCGGGTCCCACACCGTCCAACGGCGAGAGCCGTCCGCCGAGCACATGATAGAGTCCCCGGAACTCGCCAGCTCGCTCGATGGCGCCAATGTCGGACGCGTCCTCGACCACGCAGAGGAGTGACTGGTCACGCCGGGGATCCGCGCAGAGCGCGCAGGGATCCTGCTCCGTGAGGTTGTTGCACACGGAGCAGCGGCGGACGCGCGCCACGAGCGCCTCGAGCGCACCGGCGAGACGCCGGCTCTGCTCGGGGTTCTGCTTGAGCAAATGATATGTGAGGCGAAGCGCAGTCTTCCGCCCAATGCCGGGGAGTTTCGCGAACTCCGCGGCGAGGTCGTCGATCACCGACATTTCAGAACGGCAGCTTGAACGGCAGCGACAGGCCTCCGGTCAGACGCTTCATTTCTTCCTGGGCCAACTCCGCTGCCTTCTTCTGCGCCTCCGTGACAGCCGAGAGCACGAGGTCCTCGAGCATCTCGATGTCGTTCGGGTTGACGACGGTCGGGTCGATCTTCACGGCACGCACCTGTCCCTTCCCGTCGGCGGTGACCGTAACCATCCCTCCGCCGCTCGACGCGCTGACCGTCTTGTTCTCGAGCTCCTGCTGCAGCTCCTGGAGACGGCCCTGCACCTGCTGCGCTTGACGCAGCATGTTCATGAAATCAGCCATAGTTAGAAAGGTACGTAGACTTGGCTGGTCTGGGAAAGGGATCGTCTATTCGGCGCGCAATGCATCCATTGGATCGGCGCGGCTCGCGCGCCGAGCCGGCGCGTAACTGGCCGCCAGTGAGGCGGCCCCGAGGATGAGCGCCGCCAGCACGTAGACCGACGACTCGCGCGCTGTGACACCATAGAGCGTCGACGACAGCCACTTCGCCGCGAGCGTCGCGCCGCCGATGCCGACGATCACGCCCATAGCCGCGAGTGCACACGCCTGCACGATCACCATCCGCGCGACGCGGGATGGTTCGGCGCCCAACGCGACGCGAAGTCCGAGCTCTCGCGTGCGCCGTTCGACGAGGAAGGAGATCAAGCCGTAGAGTCCAGTGGCGGCCAGCAACAACGCAATGCCGGCGAATGCCATCAGTAGCTGGCTGAGCGAGCGCGTGGTGAGCGTCGCTTCGTCGAACACGGCCTGCAGTGTCCTAACGTTAAAGATGGGCATCGTCGGGTCGACCGAGCGAACGACCCGGCGGGCGGCCGCGGCGACCTGCGCGAGATCGCCGCGCGCGCGGACGGCAAACACCGCGCGCGTCCACGGATCCTCGGCGTAGGGCCGGAAGAATTGCGGCTCCGGTGCGCCGAAGATGGAGGCCTGCTTCACGTCCTGCACGACACCGACGATCGTCGCTTGACCGATGCCGGTGTTCACCTGATGGCCAAGCGCGCCGCCGTTCGGCCAATATTTGTCGGCGAACGTCTGGTTGATGACCATCACTTTCGGAGCGCTCGCGTCGTCGCTCGACGTGAAGGTGCGTCCGGACAGCACGTGCACGTGCAGCGTCGCGAAATAGCCCGGCGTGGCGATCGTGCCGGTGACGAACGGCTCGTGCCCGTCGCTCACGGACCGTCTGTCGATGACCATCGGAAACTGCGAGCAGCATCCGTCGATCGGCATGCGGTCGGCGGCGCCCGCGTCGATCACGCCCGGGAGCTCGCGCAGCTGCTCCTCGATCTCGGCGACGAGACGCGCGCGGGCGGCCGGTTGGTCATAGCGCGCGCTCTGCATCGTGACCTCGAAGGTGGCCACCCCGTCGGGGTCGATGCCTAACGGAATGCGGGCGATGCGCCACACGCTTTCCAGCGCCAGCGACGCGCTCACGACGAGCATCACCGAAATCGCCACCTCGGCGATCACGAACGCGCGCTGCAGTCTCGAGCGCGAGCTGCCGACCGTTGCGTTGCGGAGCGCCAGGCCGGCGCGAGTGTCGGCCAGGCGCAGCGCGGGCGCGACGCCGAAGGCGATGCCGGCGAGCACGGAGACGCCGAACGCGAAGAGGAGCACGCGCCCGTCGATGGCGAACGGCATCCACGCCGGCGTCGTCGGCGCCACGGCGCGACGGATCAACTCGCGCGCCCAGATCGCGAGCACCGCGCCTAACGCACCGCCGCCGAGCGACAGCACGACGCTCTCGGTGAGCAGTTGGCGGATGATGCGGCCGCGGCTCGCGCCGATGGCCGTGCGCACGGCGATCTCGCGGGTTCGCGCCGACGCGCGGGCGAGCTGCAGCGCGGCCACGTTGGCGCACGCGATCAGCAGGACCAGCATCGTCGCGCCCATGACGGCGTACAGGCTGCCGCGGATCTCGCCGACGAACTCGTCGCGCATCGGCGTCACCGCGGTGGTCATCTGCGCGTTCGAGCCCGGCCAGTCGTGCTGCAGTCGCGCCGCAACGGCCGCGAGCTCTCGGCGCGCGTCGTCGAGCGCCACGCCACGCCGCAGCGTGCCGAACACCTGGAGGTTGCGATTGCCGCGCGAGGACGGGTTGTCGACGCCGTTGCTGAATCCGCTGTAGCCGCCTGTGGCCAGCGGCAGCCACGCTTCGCCGTGCGACGGATATCGCCACCGATCGGGGATGACGCCGATGATCGTGCGCGCGATGCCGTTGAGCATGACGCTCTGGCCGACCGACAACGAGGGCTCGCCGAACTCGTGGCGTGCGAACGCGTCCGAGACGATCATCACCGGCGCGGCTCCGGGCTGGTCATCCGCCGCGGAGAACACGCGGCCTAGCTCGGCGCCGACGCCGAAGGTCGGGAAGAAACTGGCGCTGACTAACGACACCGACACGCGGCGCGGCTCGCCGCGCAGCATGATGAAATTCGTCTCGCCGATCGCGCCCATGTCGTCGAACGAGTGCTGTGCGGCGCGCCAGTCGCGGTAGTCGAGATACGAACTGACACCGATGGACGACGCCGCGCCGATCTGGGTCGTGCTGATCGACACGAGGCGGTCGCCATTCGGGTACGGGAGTGGACGGAGGAGCAGCGTGTCGGCGACGCTGAACATCGCGGTGGTCGCGCTCACGCCAATGGCCATGCAGAGCACGGCCGCCAGCGCGGGCAGCCATTGGCGGCGCAGGACGCGCAATGCGTAGACGACGTCCTGACGGAGGGCGAGCAGCATGTCTGCGTGGGTTGCGGCGCGCGCCTGTTGCCGGTCGATCTCGGCGCAGGCTTGCCGCGCACGGTGGATGTTGCCGAAGCGCTGTTCGGCGCGGGATCGAGCGGCGTCGGGCGCCAGGCCGCGCGCCGCGTACTCGGCGGCGCGCATCTCGAGGTGGAACCGCAGCTCGTCCTCGACATCGGCCGCGATGTCGGGGCCCCAGAAGTCGAGGTATCGGCGCCAGGCCGGCGGGCGCTTCGGGTTCGGCGCGGAGCTCATGGGCGGATGCCTAACGCTGACACGAAGCCCGTCACGCCGGGCGCGGCGGCGCCTCGAGCGCGGCGAACACCGCGTAGGCGAACCGCGTCCACGTGGCGGACTCGACGCGGAGCTGAGCCCTGCCTTTTGCGGTGAGCGTGTAGAAGCGCGCGCGACGATTGTTGTCCGATAGGCCCCACTGGGCATCGATCCATCCGCGGGACTGCAGACGGTGGAGCGCCGGATAGAGCGAGCCTTCCTCGATTTGGAGCACGTCGTTCGTCGCCTGCTCGATCCAGCGGGCGACGCCATAGCCGTGGGTCGGGCCCCAGCTCACGGCCTTGAGGATGAGGAGGTCGAGGGTTCCGCGGAGGACTTCGACGTTGGCTTCGGGCATGCTCCCCGCTCCATAGAAACTCTAGGTGAGAGCAGTATTGAGCGACTTCCATAGGAAGTCAAGGGGAGCTGGGCTCCAGGCGTGGCGGGGACGGGCTGTTACTCCATCAGCTCCAGATCCAGCGCCTCGACCGCGGCGTCGAGGGTCGCATCTTTTTTTCTGAGCATCGACAAGCGGTCGCGGCGGACACCTTCCTCGGTGAACCGGCGCGGCGACGCGGCGTCGTCCGGCGCGCGGTCGGCGAGCCGGACGGTGAGCCGGGTCGCGCCGTCCAAGAGCGAGCCGATGACGGCGAGCACGTCCGATGCACTGGCGACGAGGGGTTGGTGAAAGACTTCGCCGGTGGACGCGAGCTCCAGGGTGATGTCGCCGGTGCCCGACACGGACACGGGTGCGGCGTGCTCGACGGCGCCGGCGAGGGCCATGCGGCCCTCGGCGCGGAGGCGCGACACGATATCGTCCCAGTATTTCGTTAGGCTGGCGACGTTGACGCGCTCGAGCGGGGCGGCCGGCGCGGGCGCCGGGGCATCGGCGCGAAC
>DATEKK010000233.1:0-24963 GCA_035277485.1 Gemmatimonadaceae bacterium | reverse complement strand
GCCAGACCGGCGATCACCCCGCCCGCGAGCACCGTGCTCCGCCACCACGACACTTTCTTGACCGCAACGGTGGCGATTGCGCTGTGGGGCAGCGACACGTTTTCGCCTTTCCAGTACTGCTCGACGCCCGTTCGGAACGTTAGGCCGGATACCGACAGGGCCATGCTCGTGTCGCTCTCGCTGAGCAACCGACCATCCACGTAACCCACGTTGGGTCCCAGATACTGCGCGAGGGATGCTGACCCCGCATCGGTCAGCCCCACGTGGAGCTTCGTACCCGGCGCGGGAGCAGGCGCCGATGGAACGGGCGCCGTCACGTAGCACGCGCAGAGCAACAACATGGCAAACGGCGCAATTCGCATGAGCATTTCCCCCGGAGCCAAGAACTGCGACACGTATCCGGACGCCGCTCGAGACGCGAGATCAAGGCGGCGAGCTGGCCACCACTCAATCGTAATATGTTGCGAAGCGATCAGTCCGGCTCTCGTCCGGGCTCTTAGGTCTGAAAGTCCGATCCTCCGGCCACCGCACCTCCATACCTCGTCCTCCTCTTGCGCTTCTACAAGTCGGCCGCCATTGTGTTTGCGGTCCTGTAGAAGCGCAAAGGGGGAGGCACGATGTTGAGCGAGCTCTGGAGCGACCTGCGCTATCGCGCCCGCGCCCTCTTCCGGCGCCGCGACATGGAACGCGAGCTCGACGCCGAGCTCCGCTTCCACCTCGAGCGTGAATCCCAGAAGTACGAGCGGCTCGGTGTCCCGCCGCAACATGCTGCACGCCGCGCGCGCGTCGCGTTCGGCGGCATCGAACGCACGAAGGAAGAGAGCCGAGACCGCCGCGGCACAGCGTTCATCGAAAGCATCGCGCAGGACCTCCGCTACGCGGCGCGCGGCATCCGAGCCAAGCCCGCCTTCGCGGCCGGCATCGTGCTCGCCCTGGCGCTCGGCATCGGTGCCAACGCGGCGATGTTCGAGGTCGTCGATCGCTTGCTGCTGCGGCCTCCCGCGTACCTGCGCAATCCCTCGCGCGTCCACCGCGTGTATCTGTCGCAGACGGTCGCGCGCCAGGAAACCGCCAGCGACTACACTTCGATCGGCCGGCTCGTCGACGTACGCCGCCTCACGCACAGCTTCGATGTGGTGGCGGGCTTCACGACGTTCAACCTCGCCGTCGGGGACGGCGACGCCGTGCACACCATCCCCGTCACCGGCGCGAGCGCGAGCTACTTCCAGCTCTTCGATGCGCGGCCGGCGTTAGGCCGCTTCTTCCGCGCCGACGAAGACCGCCTGCCCACGGGCGCGCCGGTCGCGGTCCTCGGCTACGGCTACTGGCAGTCGCAGTTAGGCGGGCGCTTCGACGTGCTCGGCACCAAGCTGCACGTCGGGCGGATGTGGTTCACCGTGATCGGCGTCGCGCCGCAGCGGTTCACCGGTTTCGATGGCAGCGACGTCGCCGGCGCGACGGCCATCTGGCTGCCGCTCGCCGCGTTCGCGTGGAACATGCGGCCCGAAGACCACACGCGCGATTACCACTGGCAGTCCTTCCAGATCGCGGTCGCGCGCGCACCGGGGGTGACCGTCGCGCGGGCGACCGCGGATCTCTCGGACGCGTTCGTCCGAAGCCGCGTGAGCGAGCAGCCCGACGATCCGAGTTGGGCAACCACCGTGCGCGGCCGCCGCCCGCACGCCACGCTCGGGCCTGTCGAGGCCGAGCGCGGGCCCACCGCCGGCCCCGAAACGAAGATCGTGCTCTGGGTGAGCGGCGTCGCGCTCATCGTGCTGGTGATTGCGTGCGCCAACGTCGCGAATCTGCACCTCGCGCGGGCGCTGGCGCGCCGCCGAGACATCGCCCTGCGCCTTGCGTTAGGCGTGGGCCGCGCCCGGCTGGTGCGCCAGCTGCTCACCGAGAGCCTGCTGCTGGCCGCGTTAGGCGGCGCCGCCGGGCTCGCGGTGGCGCAGTGGGGCGGCGCCGCCGTGCGCGCGCTCTTCGTGCACGACGGGGCCGGTACCGTGCTGTTCGCCGATCCCCGCACGATCGGCGTGACGCTCATGGTCACCGTCATGGCCGCGGTCGCCACCGGACTCGTCCCCGCGCTGTACGCGCTCGGAGGCGACATCGCGCTCTCGTTAGGCGCCGGTGCCCGCGAGGCCGGCGCTCGCCGGTCGCGGCTCCGGCAGTCGCTCCTGCTCGTGCAAGCCATGCTCTCGGTGGTGCTCTTGATCGGCGCCGGACTGTTCGTGCGCAGCCTCGTCAACGTGCGCCATCTCCACATGGGCTACGATGTGAACCCGGTGCTCGTCGTCGCGGAGAACATGCGCGGCGTCAAGATGCCCACGCCCGACCGGAAGGCGCTCGAGGAACGGCTCGCGAGTTGGGCGGCATCAATGCCGGGCGTGATCGCGGCGACGCCGGCGGCCTCGGTTCCATTCTGGGCCTTCGAGGGCCGCGACCTGTACGTGGCCGGCATCGACAGTGTCTCGCTGCTCGGCCGGTTCACCATGCAGGCCGGCGACACCTCGTACTTTCGCACGTTAGGCACCCGACTTCTGCTCGGCCGCGGCTTCACAGCCGGCGACCGCGCCGGGTCGGCGCCGGTCACCGTGGTGAGCGCGGCCATGGCGCGAGCGTTGTGGCCCGGCCAGCCGCCGCTCGGCCAGTGCATCCGCTTCGACGCCGACACGGCACCCTGCACCACCGTCGTGGGCGTCGCCGAAGATCTGCACTTGCGCTCGTTCAGCTCGCCGCGCGAGTTCACCTACTACCTGCCGATCGCGCAGGACACGGAATCGACAGGCATGCTGCTCGTCCGCGTCCAGGGAAACGCCGCGGCGTCCGCCGACCGCGTGCGCCGCGGCCTCCAGCCGCTCATGCCGGGATCGGCGTATCTGACGGCCACTCCGTTAGGCAAGATCATCGAGCCCGCGATGGGCAGCTGGCGCCTGGGTGCCACGATGTTCGTCGCATTCGGCGCGCTGGCGCTCGTGCTCGCCGCCGTTGGCCTCTATAGCGTCATCGCGCACGGCGTCGCGCAGCGCCGCCAGGAGCTGGGCGTGCGCCTCGCGCTCGGCGCGCCGCGGCCGCGCGTCGTCGCGATGGTGGTGGGAGACGGCCTGCGCATCGTGCTGGCCGGCGTGCTCCTTGGCACCGTGGTCGGCGTCGCCGCGGGCCGCTGGAGCGCCGCCCTCTTGTTCCGCGAGTCGCCGTCCGATCCGCTCGTGTATGTCGCGGTGGCGGCAGTTGTCGTGCTGGTCGCGCTCCTCGCGACCGCGGTGCCGGCGGTGGCCGCCGGCCGCGTGGACCCGACCGTCACCCTGCGCGGGGACTGAGCGCCCCCGTGCACTGGCCTGGCGCCAGTTAGGCAGCGATGCTAGACTGAGCACAGGACGGCCCGGCGGGTGCCGCCGTCTCACATGCCTAACGCATGATGTGTCTGGGCGGTCGCGCGGGAGACGACTCATGACATACCCGGCACGACGCATCACCGCGCACGCCGTCGTCCTCCTTGAGACGCCCGGATATCGCGATTGGAGCCGGGCGGATGTTCGCGTTTCGACGGAAACGTGTGGGCTGCGAACGGTGTCGCTCACGGCGCGCCTGCAAGCGAACTGATACGCACCCTCGTCGAGAGGGCACCAATAGCGCATGATCGTTCATCTCGTCGACGGAACGTACGAGCTGTTCCGCCACTTCTACGGACTGCGCCGGTTCAACAAGGGCGTCGACGCCCCGTACGGCGCGGTGATCGGCGTCCTCAACACGATGCTTGAAATGATCGAGGGCGGCGCCACGCACGTGGGCGTCGCCACCGATCACGTGATCGAGTCCTTCCGCAACGCGCTCTGGGCGGAATACAAAACGGGCGAGGGCATTGACCCGGCGCTCTGGGGCCAGTTCGAGCCGCTCGAGGACGCGCTCGTCGCCATGGGCGTGGTCACGTGGCCCATGGTGGAGCTCGAGGCCGACGACGCGATCGCAGCCGCCGCCGCGTGCGCCAATACCGACACGCGCGTCGAAAAGGTTTGCATCTGGACGCCGGACAAGGACCTCGCACAGTGCGTGCGCGACGACCGCGTGGTGCAGATCGATCGCAAGAGCAAGGTGATCCGCAACGCGGCCGCGGTGCGCGAGAAGTTCGGCGTCGACCCCGAGCACATTCCCGATTATCTGGCCCTTACCGGCGACTCGGCGGACGGATATCCGGGCATTGCGGGCATCGGCGCCAAAACCGCGGCGCGGCTCATCGCTCGCTACGGCGCACTCGAGTCATTTCCGCCGGAAATCCTGGGTGCCGACGTCGAGCGAGCGCTGCTCTTCAAGCGGTTGGCTACGTTGCGCAGCGACGCCCCTGTCCTGCGCGACGTCGATGATCTCGAGTGGCGCGGACCCACGCCGCGGTTCGCCGAGTTCGTGGAGCGGTTCGAGAATCCGCGGTTGGGAGAGCGTGCGGCTCGCGCGGCAGGAGCCGCACGGTAGCGCCCCGTGTGCGCTCCCCTATAGATTCACCGGCTCGACACGGCCGATCTTTCCACGAGTACCGGCGATTGACCAACTTGCACGGCAGCTTTATTTTTCAAGGCTACGCTCATGGATGAGCTGAGCGTTCCGCGGCGCGGGTTCAAGCTGCTCGCGGGCACGGCGAACAAAGGGTTGGCCGAAGAGATCTCGCGGTGCTTAGGCGTCGATCTCACGCGCGTCACCATTTCGCGGTTCGCCGATGGCGAGATTTTCGTCCGCATCGACGAGAACGTGCGCGGCGCGGACGTGTTCATTGTGCAGCCGACCAATCCGCCGGCGGATTCGATCATGGAGCTCCTGCTCCTGATCGATGCTGCGCGCCGGGCGTCGGCGGCGCGCATTACATGCGTGATGCCGTACTACGGCTACTCGCGGCAGGATCGCAAGGATCAACCGCGGGTGGCGATCGGCGCAAAGCTGGTGGCGAACTTGATCACGACCGCGGGCGCGAACCGCGTGTTAGGCATCGATTTCCACCAGCACGCGTTGCAGGGGTTCTTCGACATTCCGGTCGATCACCTGTACGCGGCGCCGGTGTTCGTGTCGCACTATCGAAAGAAGCAGTTGCGCGACCTGGTCGTGGTGGCGCCGGATGTCGGATCGGCGAAAATGGCGCGGGGATTCGCGAAGCGGCTCAACGGCACCTTCGCGATCATCGACAAGCGCCGCCCAACGGCCAACGTCGCCGAAGTCTTGAACGTGGTGGGTGAGGTGGAAGGCCGGGATTGTCTCATTCCCGACGACATGATCGATACGGCAGGCACGGTCACCGAGGCGGCGCGCGCGCTCAAGTCACTTGGCGCCAAGGACATTTACGTTTGCGCGACGCACGCGCTGCTCTCGGGACCGGCCGTCGAACGCCTAACGGTAGCACCCATTGCCGAAGTGACGGTCACGGACACGATCGCGATTCCGCAGGCACGTCGCTTCGGGCAGCTCAAGGTGCTCTCGGTGGGCGAATTGTTGGCGAAGGCCATTCGGTACACGCATTCGGATGAATCGGTGAGCTCGCTGTTCGAGTGACACCAGGCAACCAGTCACGAGTGATACGCACATGACGGCAACCCTCTCGGCTTCCAAGCGCAGCGACACGGGCAAGGGCGCGGCACGGAAGCTTCGCGCGGCGCAGATGATCCCCGGCGTGATCTACGGCCACAACCGCGAGCCCCTCGCGCTCTCGATGAGCAGCCGCGAGCTCGATCGCTTGCTCGAGCGCATCGCGGCCGAAACCACGGTGGTGGAGCTCACGATCGACGGCACGATGTCGCGCACGCTGATCCGTGAGATCCAGCGGCATCCGTTCAAGCGCGAAGTGCTGCACGTCGATTTTCTCGAGCTCGTGGCCGGCGAGAAGGTGACGGTCGATCTGCCGATCGTGCTCGTGGGCACGCCAGAAGGTGTGCGCAGCGAGGGCGGCATCCTCGACCAGATCCTGCGCGAGGTGTCGGTCGAGGTGGACCCGGTGAACATGCCGAGCCACATCGAGCTCGACGTCTCTGCGTTAGGCATCAACGACTCGCTCCACGTGTCCGACCTCAAGGTGCCGGAAGGCGTCGAGCTGCTGATCGACGCCGAGGCCACGGTGTGCGTCGTGTCGCCGCCGCACGTCGAGGAAGAGCCGGTGGCGCCTGAAGCCGGTGCCGAGGCCGAGGCCGCGGCGGAGCCGGAGCTCATCCGGAAGCCGAAGGCCGAGGACGAAGAGGGCGCCGAAGAGGAGAAATGAAGCTGATCGTCGGCCTGGGGAATCCGGGCCGCGAATACGAACGGACGCGCCACAACGTCGGCTGGTGGGTGGTGGACCACCTGGCCGACGTTTGGCATCTCGGGTCCTGGCGCCAGGACGGACAGGCGCTCGCCGTCTCCGGTCGGTTAGGCCCGGCGCACGTGCGCCTCGTGAAGCCGCTCACGTTCATGAACCTGAGCGGGGCCGCGCTGGTGCCCTACTTGAGGCGGCCAACGTTCGATGCGGCGAGCGACCTGCTCGTGGTGGTGGACGACGTGGCGCTTCCCGTTGGGCGGATCCGCTTGCGTGCGCACGGCAGCGCCGGCGGACACAACGGCCTCAAGAGCATCGAGCACGAGATCGGTGGACGCGACTACGCGCGGCTTCGCATTGGCGTGAGGCCCGCGGATCCCGACCGGCCGATCGGCGATCTCGCCGATTTCGTGTTGTCGGCGTTCGGCGCCGCGGACCGCGACGTGGTGGTGTCGCTCTATCCGCAGATCACCGCCGCCATCGAGACGTGGGTGCACGACGGCATTGCCGCCGCGCAGAACCGCTTCAACGCGGACGCCACGGCCTAAGTCTTCTTTACACTGACTCGTTCAACGCTGCATGCTCTCGCTCGCCATCGTCGGTCTGCCTAACGTCGGCAAATCCACGCTGTTCAACGCGCTCACCGCGGCCAAGGCGGACGCGGCCAACTATCCGTTCTGCACCGTCGAGCCCAACGTCGGCATCGTGGAGGTGCCCGACCCGCGTCTCGGGCCACTGGCCGACATCGTCCAACCCAAGAAAGTGGTGCCGGCCGTGGTCCAGTTCGTGGATGTGGCGGGGCTCGTGAAGGGCGCGTCGAGCGGCGAGGGGTTGGGCAACAAGTTTCTCGCCAACATCCGCGAGACCGACGCCATCGTGCACGTCGTGCGCTGCTTCGATGACCCTGACGTGCTGCACGTGATGGGGTCGGTGGACCCGGTGCGCGACCGCGACGTGACCGAGCTCGAGCTGGCGCTCGCCGATCTCGTCACGGTGGAGAACCGCCTCGACCGCGTCCGCCGCGCCGCGAAAGCAGCGGACAAAGATGCAGTGGCCGAGCTCCCGGTGCTCGAGGCCGCGTACGCTGCGTTAGGCGAAGGCAAGGGGTTGTGGCAGCTGCGTCTGGACGCCGCGTCGCGCGCGGTGCTCAAGCCGCTCTCGCTCCTCACCATCAAGCCGGTGTTGTACGCGGCGAACGTGAGCGACACCGAGCTCACGGGCACCGAGGGTCCGCACATCCGCGCGCTGCGCGAGGCCGTGCGCGCGAGCGGCGAGCACGCCGAGATCGTCCCCTTCTCCGCCAAAATCGAAGCCGAGCTCGCGGACCTCGCGCCCGAAGACCGGGCCGAGTTCCTGTCGTCGTTAGGCGTCGAGTCCGCGGGCCTGGCGCGCCTCATCCGCGCCGGCTATGCGCTGCTCGGCCTCGAGACGTACTTCACGGCGGGCGAGCCCGAGGTGCGCGCCTGGACCATCCACAAGGGCGACACGGCGCCCAAGGCGGCCGGCGTGATTCACACCGATTTCGAGCGCGGGTTCATTCGCGCCGAGACGGTGTCGTTCGACGAGTTCGTCGCGAACCGCGGTTGGAAGGGCGCGCGCGAGAAGGGGGTCGTACGCAGCGAGGGAAAGGAGTATGTGGTGGCGGACGGGGACGTGATGCTGTTTCGATTCAACGTCTGAGGGAAACTCGGCGCACCTGACTATCGACGCCGAGCGTTCTGTCGTACATTCTCGCTACGAACGTTCCCCTCGCGAACACTCTGGTCCCGTGGACGAGCAGGGCGAAGTCACTCGATTGCTGGGTGCCGCACAGAGCGGAGATGCGCACGCACTGAATCGCGTCGTCACGCTCGTGTACCGCGAGCTCGAGCAGCTCGCGCATCGCCAGCTGGCGAACGAACGCTCCGATCACACGCTCGACACGGGCGCACTCGTACACGAAGCCTTCCTGAAGGTGTCCGGCCTGCACAGCATGCACTGGCAGAGCCGCGAACACTTCCTGGCCATGTCCGCGCGATTGATGCGCCGCATCCTCGTCGACTACGCCGCTGCGAGGAGTGCGCAGAAGCGGGGCGGCGGCGCGGTCCGCATGACGCTCGATGTTGACCTCGGGATGGCCGCCGCCGCCGAAAGCGACGATTTGCTTGCGTTAGACGAAGCCCTCGAGCAGCTGGCGAAGTTGGATGCGCGGCAGGCGCGTGTCGTCGAATGCCGATTCTTCGCCGGCATGAGCGTGGAGGAAACCGCCAGCGCTCTCGAAATCTCGCCCGCGACCGTGAAGCGCGACTGGATCGCTGCGCGCGCGTGGCTCAATTTGGAGCTCGGGTCGTGAGCTACGGCGCTGCCACAGGCGCGGAACGATGACCGCCGAGCAGTGGGCCACCATCCAGCGTGTGTTTCACGAAGCGAATGCGCACGATGGGAAGGACCGCGACGCCTATCTCGAGTCGGCGTGCGCGGGAGACGCGAGTCTCCGGCGCCAGGTGGATGCCCTACTGCGTGCGCACGCCGGTGGCGGCAAGCTGGATGCGCTCGAGGATCGCCTGCGCGCGCCCGTCGCCGCCCTGCGTCGCTCGGGGGGCACCGCGCCGGACCTGCCGGCCCTCTCGCGCTACGAGGTGCTCGAGCAGTTAGGCAGCGGCGGCATGGGCGTGGTATACCGTGCACACGACCGGCGTCTCGACCGATACGTCGCGCTCAAGTTTCTCCCACCGCACCTCGCAACGGCGGATGCGGCCAAACGGCGGTTTCTCGCTGAAGCGCAGGCCACGGCCGCGCTCGAGCACCCCAACATCTGTACGGTCTACGAGGTCGGAAACACGGACGACGGCCAGTTGTATATCGCCATGCCGTTCTACGATGGCGAGACGCTGGACCGGCGAATTCTCCGCGGCCCCATGCCGGTTGGCGAGACGATCGGCATCGCGCTCGCGATCGGTGACGGACTGGCCAAGGCGCACGAGCGCGGCATCATCCATCGAGATGTGAAGCCGCCTAACGTGATGGTCACGGCCGATGGACTGGTGAAGATCCTCGACTTCGGGATCGCCAAGCTCGTGAATCTCGGCGCCGACGGGGTCACGCAACCCGGCGCCCGTATTGGCACGTTAGGCTACATGAGTCCCGAACAGGCACGCGGTGCGCCCGTCGATCACCGCACCGATGTCTGGTCGCTGGGTGTGGTGCTCTACGAGATGCTCGGCGGCGAACGTCCATTCGTTGCCGACGACGATCGCGGGCTCATCGACGCGATACAATCGCGTGACCCGGACCTGCTCTCCGCTCGGTTCGAGGAGCTGCCGGCGACGATCGACGGCATTCTCGCCAAGGCGCTCGCCAAGCGACCCGCCGACCGGTACGAATCGATGCGGAGCTTCGTCCGGGACCTGGCGTCGCTGCACGCGGTACTCGCGCCGGCGGTTCGCGTATCGCGTCCAACGGCCGCGCCGCGCGAGACGCCGCCCGCGACTCTAGCGTTAGGCGGCGAGCGCCGCCAGGTCACGATCCTCGTCGCCACGGTCTCGGGCTACGCGTCGGTCATCGAGCGCTGCCCACCCGACGAGACGGAACGGGTCCTCGGCCGCGTGCGCAATGCGGCGGTGGACGTGACGCGCCGCCACGGCGCGTCGATCGAAGGACTGCAGGGCGATCAACTGCGAGCCGTGTTCGGCGTCCCCGACATTCACGAGGACGATGCGCTGCGTGCTGTCCGTGCCGCACTCGAGCTGCACACACGGATCCGCGAGATAGCGGCATCGATCGCAGACGGGCCTGCGCGGGCGATCCGCATGCAGTCGGGCATCCACACGGCGCC
This sequence comes from Gemmatimonadaceae bacterium, assembly GCA_035277485.1. GTDB lineage: Bacteria > Gemmatimonadota > Gemmatimonadetes > Gemmatimonadales > Gemmatimonadaceae > JADGGM01. Next base: position 14,881 of record DATEKK010000233.1, on the reverse strand, counting down.
GGCGGTGATCCATCGTCCGCAGCGCGATGACAGCGGATACCAGGTGATCGGCACCGCGCTGCACGCGGCGGCGCGGCTCTCGGCGCTCGCGGCGCCCGACGAAATTCTCGCGAGCGCCGAATGTCACCGCCTCGTATCGCCGTTCATCGCCGCCGAGCCCGGCGCGCCGGTGGTGTTCGCGTCGGGCGCGGCGCCGGCGGTCACGTACCGCATTCGCGGGAAGTCGGGACTGGAGACGCGCCTCGAGGCGGCCGAGCGCGCCGGCCTAACGCCATACGCGGGTCGCGGCGCCGAGCTCGGCATGCTCAAAACGCAGCTTGCCCGCGCCTGCTCGGGTGACGGCCAGCTGGTGCTGGTGGTCGGCGAGGCCGGAGCCGGGAAAAGCCGGCTGCTGTACGAGCTGCGACGCGGGCTGGGCGCAAGCGATGTGTGCGTGCTCAAGGGACGATGCCAGTCGTATGCAGGCGCCGCGCCGTATCGCCCGTTCATCGAAGCGCTGCTGGCCATCATCGGAGTGGACGATCGGGACGTACAGCGCACCGCCGTCGAGCAAGTCGTGTCGCGCATCGTGACGATCGATCCGTCGCTCGCCGATTTCGTTCCGCTCTACCTGCACCTGCTCTCGATCGACAGTCACGAATACCGCCTCCCGCGCCATTTGCAGGGTGAGCGCTTCAAGACAGCCATCCTCGATGCGCTCGTATCGATGATCACCCTCTACGCCCGACGGCACCCGACGGTCGTGGTGTTCGAGGACTGGCACTGGGTGGATGACGCGTCGCGCGACGTGCTCCGGCAACTCTCGGAGATCCTCGCGGCGTACGCGCTCCTCGTGGTCGTGTCGTGTCGTCCCGAGGGCCGCGACGATTGGGGCAGCGCCGACAACCGCACGGTGATCCACTTGGGACCACTCGACCGGGTCGCGTCGGGAGCGATCATGCAGTCCGTGCTGCACGCCGACCGCGTTGAACCGGAGCTGGCTCGGCAAATCCACGAACGGACCGGCGGCAATCCATTCTTTCTCGAGGAAGTGTGTCAAACACTGATCGAGGACGGTACGGTGACGGTATTCGACGGCGAGGCCATCGCGGCCCACTCGTCGGGTCCCGTGCAATTGCCTGAGACGGTGCAGGCGGTGATTCGAACGCGACTCGCCCGCCTGGATGGAGAAGCGCTCGAAGTGCTTCGCGTGGCATCCGTGATCGGGCGCGACTTCACATGCGCCATACTCGAGCACGTCCTCGCGGGGGGCACCGCACCGGGCCCCGCACTGCGGCGGCTCAATGCCGCCGGGCTGCTGCAGCAGACGAGCGTCGTGCCCGAGCAGGCGTATCGCTTCAAGCATGTCCTAACGCAAGAAGTGACGTACGGCACCTTGCTCGAGCATCAGCGCAAGACCCTGCACGGAGCGGTGGGACGCGCGCTGGAGCGCCTCTATTCGTCGCAGATGGAAGAGCGCCTCGGACTGTTGGCGCATCACTTCAGCCACGCCGAGGAGTGGCGCGAAGCCGTGCGGTACGGCATGCAGGCGGCGGAGCGCGCCGCCGCGTTGAGCCAGTTCTCCGACGCGCTTGCGGCGCTCGAGCGCGCGCAATCCTGGCTCATGCATCTCGAGGACACCGCGGACCGGCGTGAGCGGCTCGCCGACATTCTACTGCGGCAAGAGCGGGTGTGCGAAACGCTGGGCCTCCGCGGGCGACAGCAGCGTCTCGTTGAAGAACTGATCGCGCTGCTGGCGCCGGTGGGCGCGTCGCCGAGACTAGCCGAGGCGTATCTGCGGCAAGGTGACGTCTCGACGCTCCTCAAGAAATTCGAGGCGGCAGGCCGCGCCCTCGAGACGGCGTTGCGCATTGCGCGCGAGCAGGGCGATGCGGCGGCCGAGCGAAACGCGTTGCGCAGCATCGGCCTGCTTCGATGGCATGAGGGCAACAACGCCGAGGCCCTCGCGATCGCCGAGGACGCACTGGCGATCGATCGCGCCCGCGAGGATGAGCACGCCGTGGCGGGCGATCTCGCCAATCTCGGGAGCATTCTCCGGGGCATGGGCGAGTACGAGCGCGCCAGGCTGTGTCTCGAGGAGGCGTTGGAGCTGCGCGCCGTGCGAGAGGATCCGATCACGCAATCGTTCGTGCTGCAGCACCTGGCGAACGTGCATCGATCGTTAGGCAACACCGACCGCGCGCTCGAGTACCTGCGCCGCGGCGCGGAGCAGACGCGGGAGCTGCGCCTGCCGATCCAGCGGTCGTTCCACCTGACCGCGATCGCGCACATCTACTTGCAGCAAGGGTTGATCGAGGAGTCGCTGCGCGTGTACGGCGAGGCGGTGGACCTCAGTCGCAAGGCCCGGCACGCCGACGGGCTGGCACAGGGCGTCCGCGTGTTAGGCGAGGTGCTGTTCGGCCTGGGGCGCGACGCGGACGCCCTGCCCCTCTTCGTCGAGGGTATTGCGCTGTTCGCGCAGCTCGAGGATGGCCGCGGCGAGGGGCTGATGTGGTCGCGCATCGCGGCCATTCGCGAGCGGACCGGCTCGTATGCCGACGCCGGGGCCGCGTGGGCGTCCGCGCGGGCGCTCACTCGCCAGTCAGGCGGCGACGAACTGGACGCGATCGAAGGCATGGCGCGGTGCGCCCGCCGGCGGTCGCCCGACGCCGCCGACACCGCCATCGCGCTGTACGATGAGGCGATCGCGCTCGCGGCGGCGAGGGGCGAACAGCGTCGCGAAGGATCGCTCCGCAACCAGCTGGCGATTCTGCACTGGGAGCGCGGCGCCTATGCGTCCGCCCTCCAGCAGTACGAAGCAGCGCTCCGCGTCGTTCGCACACTGGGCGACGCGGTCCACGAAGGGCTCATCCTGAACAGCCTTGGCCTAACGCTGGCGCGCCTGCGCCGCTACGATGAAGCGCGCACGGTGCTCGCCCAGGGGCTGGCCGTGAACCGGCAGACGCGCGAACCGCTGCTCGAGGCGCACACCCTGGCTGTCCTGGGCGAGGTGTACGCCGAGGTTGGCCGTCTCCCGGACGCCGCAGCACATTACGAGCTCGCGATCGCGATCCGGCGCGAGATGCAGGATCAGGTCGGTGCCGGGCGCCTGCTGACTCGACTCGCGCACGTGCACGACCTGCAGTCCAACACTTCACCAGTGGAGTGAGCCATGCCGCGCTACATCATCGAGCGGAACGTGCCCGGCCTGTCGCGCCAGGAGCTCGAGGCCGCCGCGAAGCGGTCGATCGAAACGATCGCCCACATGCAGGGCGTCGTGTGGATCCGGAGCTACGTGTCCGATACCGAGGGGAAGATCTACTGCGAATACGATGCACCGGACCCGGCAGCGATTCTCGATCATGCGCGTCGCGCCGGGTTGCCGGTAGATCGGATCTCGGAGGTCACGCTCGAGATCAGTCCTGCCATGTTCGTGTGATGCTGCCTAACCCCAGCGCGGCGTCTCGTCGGGGCTGATCCCGAGGAGCGTCTTGGCGACCAGCTCGTGCGTGAGCGCGCTGTTCGCCGGATGGATCCGGCCCAACCGCGCATCGCGAAAGAGCCGCTCGAGCTCCGCGCGCCTGAAAATGCCGAAGCCGCCGGCCAGGTCGAGCGCGCGGTCGATGATGCGCCACGCACCTTCCACGGCGTGGTACTTGGCCGCAAAGATCTTGGCCGGCCACTGCGCGCCGTGGTTGACTCCGTTAGACCAGTCCTGCGCGATGCGGTCCAGGTGGGGACCGATGCTCTCGAGCTCGAGCCCCATGTCGGCGACACTGTGCTGCACCTCGGCGTGGTACGCCATCGAGCGCGACAGCGCAATGGACTTTTTCTTCTTGAGCGTGTCCACGGTTCGGTCGAGCGCGTACTGCGCCATGCCATAGTAGATGTTGCCGAACCCCAGCAGCGCCCACGCGAACACCGCGAGCACGAACAAGTCGACGCCCGCCGCGCCGGCGGGAATCACACGGACGACGTACCGGTCCGGCACGATCGCGCCCTCGAGAATCGTGTCATCGCTGCGCGTTGCGCGCATGCCGAGGACATCCCACGTCTCCTCGACGCGAAAGCCCGCGGTGTCGCGCGGCATGAATGCGTGCACGATCTTCGGCGCCGCCGGGTCGCTCATGTCCATTCCGTGAAGCCCGAGGAACGTCCACACCGGCGTCAGGCTGCCGAACGATTTGTGTCCGGTAAAGCGATATCCGCCTGTGACACGCTCGGCTTTGGTGGTGGAGAGCAGCACCGGAATGTCGTTGCCGCTCTCGGCGTGTCCCGCCGCGAACACCGCGCCGCGGGCCGCCTCGTTGAGCAGCCACTCCATCGAGCGGTCGCCGGCGCGCCAGAGGTCGGCGGCGACACCCACCCAATACAGGTGCATGTTGATGCCTAACGCTGTGGGCGGCGCGTAGTACGCGAGCCGGCGTTGCTCCCGAACGACGTCGGCGAGGTTGAACGCGAGCCCGCCGAACTCGGCGGGCAACGGGAGGCGGAGGTATCCGGCGTCGCGCAGCTCCTCGAAGTCCTCCGAGAAAAATTTGTTGTCGCGATCGTAGCCCGCGGCGCGCTTGCGGCATCGCTCGAGGAGCGCCGGCGTGAGAGGCGAAGCAGGAACGGCGTCGTCCGCTTTCGAGGAAACCGCTTCCGAGGCGATCGTAGCCATGACACGACTCCGGTGTGTGGTGTTACTGTAGAGGCGGCGGAAGGGCGAAACAGGGCTCACGGATTGGGACGCGACGGCGTCAGCCGCCGCTTCCCCCATAATGCTCTCACTGGTTACTTTACGTCACTCACATAGCCCTCCTCCGCTCGACATGCGGAGGCGACCTAGACCACAGGGAGGTTTCACCCACATGCCTCGCCGCTACGAGGCGGTGTACATCTTCGACTCCACGCTCGAAGACGCCGCCATCCAGGAAAAACTCGGCCGGTTCCACGCCATGCTCGGCGCCGGCGACTCGCTCAACGTCGACCACTGGGGTCGCCGTCAGCTCGCCTACTCCATCGGCTCGCGCGACAACGGCTACTACGCCATCGCCCGCTTCGAGGCCGAGCCCACCGTGCTCCCCGAATACGAGCGCGCGCTCAAGCTCGACGACGGCGTCGTCCGCTACCTCGTGGCCCTCCACGAGCACGAAGTCGGCGCGCCGCCCATGAGCGAAGAAGAGATGGCCGCGGGCCGCACGGCACGCAGCGCCGATGACGACGACGACGAGGACTGACCCATGCGACGCCCACAGAAAAGCTGCCCGTTCTGCGAGTCCCGCGTGCGCTTCATCGACTACAAGGATGATCGCACGTTAGGCCGCTTCCTCACCGACACCGGCAAGATCCTGCCGAGCCGCCTGAGCGGCGTGTGCGCACGCCACCAGCGGCAGCTGGCGGTGTCCATCAAACGCGCCCGCTACCTGGCCCTGATCCCCTACATCCGGGGACACCAGGCCTGACGGATGCCTAACGGCACCACGCCGGCGCCGCGCGAGCGGGGATGGATCCGCGTCATCCTCGCGCTCGCGGCGTTGCTGTTGATCCCGCACATTCCCGGCGGACCGTCCACGTTGCCAGTGGTCGATACGCTGGTGCTGCTCGTGCCCGCCCTCGCGGCCTGCTGCGTGGTGGGATGGTGGGCCGGCGGATCGTTCTGGCTCGCACTCATCTGGTCGACCCTCGCCACGGCGATCCTCGTCTTGCCGCCGCCTGCCGGCGTGGACAGCGCGTACTATGCACTGGCTCGCGGCTGGGGCGTTCTCGTCGCGGCGGCGTTCGGCGTGGTGTGCCTCGTCGGCACCACGCAGCCGTTCATCACCCGCGCGCTCATGGGACTGGGCCTCGCCATCGTGCTGTCGTTAGGCGTGATCGGCGTGGGCCGCCTCGACCCGGCCGGCGCCGAGCACGTCTTCGCGGCCCAGTTCGCCGCCCGCAACAGCGCGGCGGTCGACGAAATGGAGAAAGATGCGTCCCAGGTGGCCCAGTCGTTCCCGAATCTGTCGGGGATGGCGCACGAGGTGGCGGCGCGTCAGGCTGAGGTGCAGGACACACTGTCCGAGCACGCAGCGCCGCTCTATCCGGCGACGCTCGCGCTCGAGGCGCTCGCGGCACTCGCACTCGCCTGGGCGCTGTTTCATCGCCTGAGCCGGGTGCGGATCGGCGCCCCGCTCGCCCCGCTCAAGCTGTTCACGTTCGGCGACCAGTTGGTGTGGACGCTGGTTGCCGGAATCGCCCTGATTCTCATCCCGTCGCGCGAGGCGCTGGCGGCGATCGGGACGAGCGTCCTCATTTTCTTCGGGACCCTGTACGCGCTGCGCGGCTACGGGATCTACGCGTGGTTCATCTCGCGGCGCGTGGCCGTGACCAGTGTCGCGGTCGCGGTCGCGGCGTTTCCGCTGTCGTTGGTCACCGTGCCGTGGGCCGTCATCCTCGGCATGAGCGACACGTGGATCGACTGGCGTCGCCGTCTCAAGCACTCGCTCTCCGGCGGCAGCGACCGCTCCTGACTTCGTCCCCGTCTTCGCCTAACGTTACCCTTTCGTCCGATTGGAGCACGACATGGAAGTCATTCTTCGCAACGCCATCGAAAACGTGGGCAAGCCGGGCGACATCGTGAAAGTGTCCAACGGCTACGCGCGCAACTATCTCATTCCGCGCGGGCTCGCCTATGAGGCCACCGCAGGCAACCGCAAGCGCATCGCCGCTGAGCGCGCCCGGCTCGAGGCGGCTGAGAACGCCCGCCGCGACTCGGCGCAGACCGTCGCGGACCGCCTGCAGCAGGTGTCGCTCACGTTCTCAGCCCGGGTGGGCGACGAAGAGAAGCTGTTCGGCTCGGTGACCGCGGCGGACATCGCCCAGCAGCTCCACGCGCAGGGCTTCCCGGAAATCGAGAAACGACAGATCGAGCTGCACGAGCCGATCAAGGCGTTGGGCGTGTATCGCGTGCCCATTCGCTTGCACGCCGAGGTGAAGCCCGACATCAAGGTGTGGGTGATCAAGCAGTAGCGCATCCAATCGGACCGTTTTCTGACAGCCGCCTCGGGGCACTCCACCTCGAGGCGGCTGTTTCGTGCACGCGGTCATCGCGCTCGCGGCGCGGCGACCGGAACGAAAGTGAGCGATTGGGTAGCGAGCACGCTCGTTGCGTACGAGGCATGCAGGCGACCGGCTTTGGTCGACCACGCTGGAGCGACGCATTGTTTCGTGCAACCCGATCTCGTTTGGCCGAGGGGTGGACCGTCCGCGACGCGCGCGAGGTGGGTTGCGCGGTAGGCGGAGGGTTATGCATTACGTTGGAACATCCCGTCGCATTCCAGCGCGACGATGACGTCACCACACTTGCCCCCGCCTGGATCGAGCACAGCATGTCGCAGCCCTTGCCACAACCGCAATCCGATTCGCTCACGCAGGCGCGCCGAGCCGCGCACCTCTGCCTGGACCTCAAGGCCAACGACGTCGTGATGCTGGATCTCGCGCGCGTCTCCGATGCCACGGACTACTTCGTCATCGCGAGCGGCTCGTCCGACACGCACGTGCGCGCCATCGCCGAGCACGTGATGGAGCAGCTCAAGAAGGAAGGCGTGCGCGCGCATCACGTAGAAGGGCTTCCACAGGGCCGCTGGGTGTTGCTCGACTACATCGATTTCGTGGTTCATGTGTTCCACCCCACGCTTCGGTCATTTTATCAGTTGGAACGATTGTGGGGTGATGCGGCGACGATCCCGATCGAGGGATTGCGGGCGGGCATGTGATGTCCAACTGGGCACGTCGCGCTCTCGTTGTCGCGGCGCTGATCGCGACCGGCCCGGCCGCGCTTCATGCCCAGGATTACTTCGGACAGAATCAGGTCCAGTATCGGAATTTCGATTGGCAAGTGATCGAGACCGATCACTTCCTCATCCATTACTATCCCGACGAGCGCGAGGCGGCGATGGATGCCGCCCGGTTAGCCGAGCGCGCGTACGCGCGGTTGTCGCGCGTGTTGTCGCACGAGTTCCGCGAGAAGAAACCGATCATGGTGTTCGCCTCGCGATCGGACTTCGGCCAGAACAACGTCACCGGAGATTTAGGCGAAGGCACGGGCGGCGTCACCGAGCCCCTGCGCGATCGCATGCTGCTGCCGTTCACGGGCGACTACCGCTCGTTCGAGCACGTGCTCACGCACGAGATGGTGCACGAGTTCCAGTTCGACATCTTCCAGCACGGTCACGGCGCCGGGGCGGCGATCCCATCGCTCACGGCGGTGGATCCGCCATTGTGGTTCATGGAAGGCATGGCCGAGTATCTCTCGATCGGCCCCGATGATCCGCACACGGCCACCGTCATCCGCGACGCGGCGCTCAACGACAATCTGCCGTCCATGCGGTTGATGACGGAGCGGCCCGACCTGTACTTCCCGTATCGCTACGGCGAATCGTTCTGGGCCTACGTCGGACAGCGGTGGGGCGACGACGTGATCGGCGCGATCCTGAGCGACGCCGCATCGTTAGGCGTGCCGGCGGCGTTCTCGCGCGAGACGGGGATGTCGCTCGACGATCTGGGCAACGAGTGGCGCTACGCGATGCGCGCCAAGTACCTGCCGCCGGTCGCGCACCTCGAGCGGCCGCGCACATTTTCGCAGCCCTTGCTCACCGAACGCCGGAGCGGCGGGCAGATCTTTCTCGCGCCCGCGCTGTCGCCCGACGGCAAGTACGTCGCGTTCCTGTCCAACGGCAGTTTCATTCGCGGCCAGGTGTTCATCGACCTGTGGCTGGCCGACGCCCATACCGGCAAGCGCATCGCGCGCCTCGTGAAGAGCACGTTCGACCCGAACTTCGAAGAGCTGCAGATTCTGTATTCGCAGAGCGCGTTCTCGCCCGACAGCAAGAGGCTCGCGTTCACTGCGTTAGGCGAAGGCAAGGAAGAGCTCTACATCCTGGACGTCGCCACGCGCAAGCGGATCGCGCAGATCCGCCTGCCGCTCGACGGGATCACGAGCCCCAGCTGGTCGCCCGATGCCAGACACATCGTGTTCTCCGGCGACCACGGCGGCATCACGGATCTGTACCTGATCAACGCCGACGGCACGGGACTCAGGCAGCTGACCAACGACCGCTTCGGCGACCTGCAGCCGCAGTGGTCGCCCGACGGCGCGACCATCGCGTTCGCCACCGACCGCGGCGACGGCGCCGATCTCGCCCAACTGCGGTTCCCGAAAATGCGCATCGCGCTCTATCACGTGCGCGACGGCTCGATCGACGTGCTGCCCGGGCAAACGGGCCTCAACATCAATCCGATGTGGTCGCCCGATGGCCAGTCCATCGCGTTCGTGAGCAACCGCACCGGCGTCGAGAATCTGTTCCTCGCCGATCTGGCGACGGGCGAGCAGCACCAGCTCACGCACGTCGTGGGCGGCATCTCCGCGATCACCGAAGTGAGTCCCGCCATTTCGTGGGCGCGCGGGACGGACCGCCTCGTATACACCTACTATGAGGACGGCAACTACTCGATCTGGTCGGTGGATCATCCGCGCTCGCTGATCGCGCGGCCCGGCGCTCCAGCGGATCAGACGATCGCGCAGCGCAACGGCAGCGGCGGGAGCGGCGGGCGCGCGAGCGCGGCATCGGTCGAGCGCACGAGTCCCACGCCCGGCGACCTGGTGCCTAACGGAGTGGACGTCGCGCCGTCGGAGGCGTCGCGCGCCGTGCCGGCGCCCTCGAGCGACCTCGCCGGCGACACGGTCGCGCACACGCGCGCGCCGGTGACCGTCGAAGCGCTCCTCGACAGCGCGGATCTCACGCTCCCCGACAGCACGAAGTTCAAGCGCTACAAGTATCGCGTGAAATTCGCGCCCGATTACGTCGCGCGCCCAACGGTGGGCTACGCGACCGACCAGTTCGGGAACGGCGTGTACGGCGGCACGGCCATCATTCTCAGCGACATGACCGGCGACAACCAACTCGCGTTCGCCGGCGCCGTGAACGGCCGCGTCACCGACGCGCAGGTATTCGCCGGCTACACGAACCTCGGCCGGCGCTTCCAGTACTCGACCGGCATCTTTCAGCAGCCCTACTACTTCGCCAACGGATACGGGCTCACGGGCAACGCGCAGGGCTTCTTCGAGACGCAGATCATCACGCGCTACATGATCCGGCAGGCGTACGGCGTCGGCATCTATCCGCTCGACCGCTTCACCCGCATCGAGTTGGGCATGCGCCTAACGAACCTGCAGCGCAACGACCTCGTGTTCACGCGCCAGCTCGATTCGTCGTACACGCAGATCGATCCGTTCGGCGAGCGGGACCAGAACGCGCGCACCGTGAATTACGCGCAGCCGCTGCTGGCGTACGTGTCCGACAACGTGCTCTGGGGATTCACGTCGCCCATTTACGGGCGGCGCTACCGCTTCCAGGTGGAGCCGGCGGTGGGCAGCCTCAAGTGGACCGAATACCTGGCCGACTACCGGCGCTACGACCCGATTCTGTTCAGCTACCTGACGGTCGCGACGCGCGTCACGGCCAACGTGTCCACGGGCCAAGACGCCGACTCGCTGCGCAAATACATCGCGTACTCGGACGAGATGCGCGGCTACGACGGCGCCACGTTTTCTTCGTCCCAGAGCACGTGCCCCACCACCACGACGGCGGCGCTCTACCGCTGCTCACCGCTCCTCGGCAGCAGCCTGGCCATGGCGAGCGCGGAGCTCCGCTTCCCGATCGTGCGCGGCGGCACCATCGCGGGCGTGATCCCGATCCCGCCGATCGAGGGCGCGTTCTTCTACGACGTCGGCACGGCGTGGTTCAGCGGACAGGACGTGGTGCTCCATCGCGTGCGCGTCAGCGACCCCACCAACGTGCGCGGCCTGCTCACGAGCCACGGCGTGAGCCTGCGGGTGAACATGTTCAACTACGTGATCCTGGGCTGGAGCTACGCGATTCCCACGGAAGCCACGGGACACAGGGGCGTCTGGCAGTTCTCGATCTACCCGCCCTTCTAACGAGGGAAGCGCGCGCTTGCGCGCGCTGAGGGAAGCGCTCGCTCACGCTTCGCGACAGTGAGCGCTTCCCCATTCCCTCGTTGTCCGCGGTCTGCAAGTCAGACGAGGTTCGCGACTTCCCTTTCCCAAGTTTCCCCGCTCCCTTAACTTGCACGTCGTGCGTAGAGCGTTATTCGCGATTGCGCTCGTGCTGGCGGCGTGCGGTCGGAACGAGCGCGCCCGCGCACCCGCCGCGCCTGCCGATCATCCCGCTCCGAAGCAGTCCACAGGTCCCGACGCGCTCGTGTTGCGATTTCCACGCGCAGGGGGACCCGTCCGCGCGTTCGCATATCCCACATTCGACACGGCCATCTGGAAGTCGGCGGACAAGGCGCCGGCGATCGAGCGCGTGTTGGGCTTCGACGACGAAGCGGGCTCGGTTACCGGCGTCGATTCGAAGGGTGCCGTGGTGCGCGTGGACCTCAGACTCGGCAGCGTCTCGCGCGACGCCAAGCCCAAGCTCACGCGGCTCACCTCGAGCGACGGCTCGAGCGTATACGGGATCGCGAAGGACGGTAGCGTGGTGCGTCTCACGCCCGCGGGACAGTGGACGTTCAAGCCGCCCGAGGCGCCGCACGACGTCATCCCCGAGCCCGACGGCTCGCTGCTCCTCGTGTCCGATCACGGCAATAAGACGACGGTGTGGCAAATGCATCCGCCGGATCGCCAGCTCACCGACACCGCGCATCTGCCCGCCGTTGGGCGCGCCGTGCGCACGATGGTCGGCGACCGCGTGTACTTCACGGTCGACTCGGGTCTCATCGGGTTGCGCAGCAAAGGCCTCGAGCCCGTGCCGAGCGTGCACCTCGACCACCGGGTGCGGGCGCTCGCCACGACGCCCAGCGGCGACCGCATCTACGTCGCGCTCGATTCGGCGGACGCGATTCTGGTGATCGACCGCTACACGCACAAGATCGACACGCGCGTTCCGTTAGGCGGCGAGGCCATCGACCTGCGCATGGATCCCACCGGGCGCTACGTCCTTGCGCGGCCCGCCGAGGGCGACTCGGCGTGGGTGATCAACGTCGGCACCGACCGGCTGGTGGGCGCCGTGTCCACGGAATGGCGATCCGACTTGCCGGCCATCGCGCCTAACGGATGGCTCGCGCTCCTCTCGAAGCACGACGTGTTCCTGGCCGACGGCGAGTCGCTGCGCGTCGAGAAGACCGTGAAAGACGGCGCCGACGACACGTGGCTCTTCATCGTGTGGAACGGCTTCCGCCGGCCCGACGTGCCCGACCAGCCGCTCACGTTCGCCGGCGACAGCACGGCCACGCACCCGGACAGCAGCACCCAGCCCGCCGACACGGGCAACGTGTTCGCGACGCCGCCCGACACCTCGGCTGCCGCCGGCACCCAACCGGCCACCGCGCCGCGTCCCGCGGCGCCCGCCGACAGCGCTGCTTCGCCTAACGTTGGACTGGGCGGCTTCACGGTGCAATTCGCGGCGCTGCGCTCGCAGGCCGTTGCCGATTCGCTCGCGCGCACCATTGCCGTGGACGGCGCGCATCCCCGCGTGGTGGAAGCGCCGCGCAACGGCGACATGATCTATCGCGTGGTGCTCGGACCGTACGCCACCAAGGACGACGCGCTCCGCGTCGCCAAGGCATCGGGCGCGTCGTACTGGATCTATCCCGGAGTACCGTGACCGTGAGCTCTCCGCTCGACCACACCATCACCTCGGCGTGGGAACAGGAAGGACAACGCATCGCATCGGCGCTCGATTTCCGTGCCTCGGCGCTCGTCGTCGGCTCCGATCCGGTCGCCGCGGCCGAAGTCGCGCTCGGCATGGCGCGCGCGCAGGCGCGGCGCCGCCGCGTGTGCGTGGCCGACGTCGTGGGCGAGCTCAAGCCGATCGAAGATCTGATTCCGTTCGACTTCGAGTACGGCTTGATGGACGCGTTCTTTCAGGGCGTGTCGCTCAACAAGGTCGCGTATCCGGTAGACTCCGCGCGCAACCTGTTGCTGCTGCCGAGCGGTCCCAAGCCGATCGACTACGACGGGATCCTCACGAGCCCGCGTTGGGCATCGCTCGCGGCGGGGTTCCGTGATGCCGGCGCGCTGCTGCTGGTCGTGGCACCGGACGACGCGTCGGGCACCGCGGCCGCGGCGCTCTCCACCGACGGCATCGTCCTCGTGGGCGACGCGCACGCGCCCTCGGGCGCGCCGCTGCTCGCGCACGCGAAGGTCGAGACGATGGAGCCCGTGGACGACGCCGCGCCTGTCGTGTCCGACGCGCAGTTCGAGGAGCAGCTCGCCCAACCGGCGGCGACCGCATCGAGCCCGCACCCGACGCCCGAGCCCCTCGCGACCGTCAAGCCGTTAGGCGCGCGGCCCATCCCGTTCTGGGCCGGCATCGCCGCCGCGGCCGTGGCGCTGATCGCGATCGCCACCTGGGCCGCGGATCGCTACATCCCGCGCGCTTCGCCTAACAAAGAAGCGTCGCTGGCCGCCAGTGCGCCGGCGGCCGAGAGCGCCGCGGGCCAGACCGCGCTCCCGGGCGCCGGATCGGCGCCGCCCGATTCGGGCACCGCACGCATGCCCGGCGCGCCGGCCGACGTCGCCGCCGGCACGGGCATCGTCAACCCAACCGACTCGGCCCATTCCGCCGCGTATTCGGTGGCGATCGCGGAAGTGTCGAGCGGCAGCAGCGCCAACGTGCTGATCGACGACCAGACGCGGAAAGGACTGCCGGCGCTCACGATCTCGCCTGAGCAAGGCAAGCCCGAGGCCGGCCCGATGTTCGTGGTGAGCGGCGCGTTCCAGACGCGATTTGCCGCCGACTCGCTCTTGCGCGCGCTCAGGCAGCGCGGCGCGCTCCGGCCGGCGCAGGGACACATCACGTCGCTGCCCCTCGCGATCCTCGTGCAGACCGGCGTCGCGCGCGAGCAAGCCGCGATGTTCACGCACGGCTACCGGCTCAAGGGACTGCCGGTGTACGCCTTACTGCAGAGCGATGGCAGCGTAAACCTGTACGCGGGCGCGTTCGATGCGATCGACGCCGCCCAACCGCTCTTGTACCGCTTTCAAGCCAACGGCGACCAGCCGCGCGTAGCGTACCGCATCGGGAGAGTCTTCTAGTGCGCCTCACCAGGCTCGAGCTCCACGGGTTCAAGTCGTTCGCCGATCACGTTCACCTGGTGTTCGAGCCCGGCGTGACGGCGATCGTCGGGCCTAACGGATGCGGGAAATCCAACGTCTCCGACGCGGTGCGGTGGGTGTTGGGCGAGCAGCGCGCGCGGGCGCTGCGCGGCGCGAAGATGGAAGAGGTGATCTTCCAGGGCTCGTCGGCGCGGCGCGCGGTGAACATCGCCGAGGTGTCGCTCCACTTCGAGAACGACGACGGAGCCCTCGCCGTGCCGTTCCGCGAAGTGGTGATCGCGCGCCGGCTCTCGCGGTCGGGCGAGAGCGAGTACGTGCTCAACGGCGCGCCCTGCCGTCTGCGCGACATCCAGGACATGGTGCGCGGCACGGGACTGGGCGCGGACTCCGGGGTCGTGATCGAGCAGCGCATGATCGACGCGTTGCTGTCGGATCGCCCCGACGACCGGCGCGAGTTGTTCGAGGAAGCGGCCGGCGTGGGACTCTATCGCGACCGCCGCCGCAGCACGGAGCGGCGTCTCGAGGAGACGACGGTCGATCTCTCGCGGCTCGATGACCTGATCTCCGAGGTGCAGAGCCAGGTGCGATCGCTCGCCCGGCAGCGCAAGCGCGCCGAGCGGCACACGGATTTGACGGCCAGGCGCTACACGGCGGAGATCACGCTGGCCAAGCGCGACATGGCGGCGTGGCACGAGGAGCTGCAGCAGCTCGAGGTTCGCCTAACGGAGCTGCGCGCGGCGCTCCCGGCGAGCGACGAGGACGTGCGCGCCGCGGACGACCGCCGCGCGCGCGCGCACA
>DATEKK010000232.1:0-20750 GCA_035277485.1 Gemmatimonadaceae bacterium | reverse complement strand
AATCGCAGAAAATTTTCATCACCCGCGCGAGAATCGTCTCGAGCTTCCGCCGCCAGCTCGAATCTCACGGCTTCGTCGAGGTCGAAACGCCCATGATGCAGCCCGTCTACGGGGGCGCAACCGCGCGCCCCTTCGTCACCCACCACAATACCCTCGACATCGACCTGTACTTGCGGATTGCCCCGGAGCTTTATCTGAAGCGGCTTGTAGTCGGCGGGCTCGATCGCGTCTACGAAATCAACCGCAACTTCCGGAACGAAGGCATCTCGACGCGGCACAATCCCGAATTCACGATGCTCGAGTTCTACCAGGCGTACGCCGATTATCGCGACATGATGAGCGTGGTCGAAGCGCTCGTCGTCGCCGCGGCGGAAGCCGTGCGCTCGGAGCCGTCGTTGGCCGAGCGCGTTCCGGTATTCGTGCCGCCGTTTCCCCGCGTCGAGTGGGTGCCCGCGCTCAACCATGCACTCGGCGTCGACGCTTTGGCGTTAGACGGGCCCGCTCTGCGCGGGGCGGCCGAGCGCGTGGGCATCGAACATGCGGCCACGTTGAGCCGGCCCAAGATTCTGGATGAAATCTTCCAGGCGTTGGTCGAAGCGCAGCTCGATGCGCCGACGTTCGTGATCGACTATCCGCGCGAGTTGTCGCCGTTGGCGAAGCCCAAGCGCGGTGATCCGCGCCTCACCGAGCGGTTCGAGTTGTTCGCGCACGGGAAGGAAATGGCGAACGCGTTCAGCGAGCTCAACGATCCGATCGACCAGCGCGCGCGATTCGAGGCGCAGGCGGCGTTGCGCGCGGCCGGCGACCAGGAGGCGAGCGGCGTGGACGAAGACTATCTTCGCGCTATGGAGTACGGGATGCCGCCCACCGGCGGGGTGGGCATCGGCATCGATCGCCTGTTCATGTACCTCACCGGCACGGCGCACATCCGCGACGTGATTCTCTTTCCGACGATGCGTCCCGAATGAACCGGCTCGAGCTCGGCATTGCGTGGCGGTACTTGAGAACGCGCGGCGGGTCGCGGCTGTTCTCGTTCATCAGCGCGATCGCCATTGGCGGCGTCCTCGTTGGTGTGAGCGCGTTGATCGTGATCAACGGCGTGATGACCGGCATGCAGACGGATTTGCGCGACAAGATTCTCGTGGGCAGTCCCGACCTGCGGATCCTGACGTTCGGCGATGATCTCGTGATGCCCAAATGGCGCGACGCATTGGCGCGGGTTCAACACGAGCCGGGCGTCGCGGCCGTGGCGCCGTTTGTCCTAACGCAAGGGCTCGCGCAGGCGGGTCACAACTATCCGGCGGCCGTGCAGGTGGAAGGCATCGAGCCCGAGGGGCGCGGCGTCCCGCAAATCACGACCATTCGGCAAAAGGCGCTCAAAGGCGATTTCCGGTTCGCGAGCGATGATGGCACGGGCCACGGTGCCGTCCTCGGATCGAGTCTCGCCAATCGTCTCGATCTCAACGTCGGCGACACGTTCACCATCATCTCGCCGGCTGGATCGAAATTCAGCGCGTCGGTCGGCATGGTGGTTCCGCGGATCTTTCAGTTTCAGGTGACCGGCATCTTCGAGACGGGTTTGTTCGAGTATGACGACTCGTACATCTACGTCTCGCTGCCCGTCGCGCAGCAATTTGCGAGTCTGGGCGATGCGGTGACGGGACTGGAAGCGCGCACCACGTCGCGCGAAACCGCGGGCGTGATCGGCGAGCGCATTCGCACCGCGCTCGGCTACCCGTACCGCGTGGTGAATTGGCAGGAGCAGAATTCGTCCCTCTTTCACGCGCTCAAGCTCGAGAAACTCGCGATGGGCGTGATCCTCTTGCTCATCGTGATCGTCGCGGCGTTCAACATTGTGAGCACGCTCACAATGGTTGTGACAGACAAAACGCGAGAAATAGGGATCCTCAAGGCAATGGGTCTCAGGTCCGCGGCTGTTCTCAGAGTTTTTTTGATGCAAGGCCTCGTGATCGGTCTCGTGGGCACGGGAATTGGGTTGGTGCTCGGCGTGTCGGTGGGTGTGGTGATCGACCACTTCAAGCTCATCGCCCTCGATCCCAGCGTATATTTCATAGACCATCTGCCGGTATCGATTCAGCCGTTGGATGTCCTGTGGATCGTGTTCGCGAGTGTCGCGATCGCTGTGCTGGCGACGCTGTACCCGTCCTTGCAGGCGGCTAGTCTCTATCCGGTGGAAGCCATCCGTCACGAATGAGCATCGTCGAAGCGCGAGACCTGTCGAAGTCGTATGTGGGCGGTGATGGAACGCCGATCCGCGTGCTCGATGGTGTCGATCTCGATGTGTCGCGGGGCGAGATGGTCGCGATCGTGGGGGCGAGCGGCGCGGGGAAGAGCACGTTGTTGCATTTGTTGGGCGGACTGGATCGCCCATCGCGCGGATTCGTGGTACTCGACGGGGAGCCGCTGCACGGCCTGACCGATGAAGTGTTGGCCGGCGTGCGGAACAAGAAGGTGGGGTTCGTGTTCCAGTTCCACCATTTGCTGCGGGAGTTTTCGGCGCTCGAGAACGTGATGATGCCGTTGCGTATTGGTGGATGGGATGTGCGGAGGGCGCGCTCGCGCGCGGAGGAGCTGCTGGCCCGGGTGGGGCTCGAGGGGCGGATGACGCACCGGCCGTCGGAGTTGTCGGGTGGCGAGCAGCAGCGAACGGCGGTGGCGCGTGCGTTAGCCATCGATCCCAAAGTGGTGTTGGCCGACGAGCCGTCGGGCAATCTCGACAACATGAACGCGGAGCGGTTGCACGAGCAGTTCGTGACCCTCGTGCGGCAGCTCGAGATCGCGATGGTCGTGGTCACTCACAATCGTGCACTGGCGGCGCGCGCGGACCGCGCGCTGTTGTTGGAAGGCGGCCGGTTGCGCGAGACAGATGTGCGAGAGGTCGTAGCCTGATGTTGTGCGACAGTTGCAAAGAGCGCGATTCGGTCGTGACGCTGACGCGGTCTAACGCGGACGGCGTGGTTACGGAAGAGCATCTGTGTGAGCGCTGTGCGGTGGAGCGCGGGATCGAGACGCACATCACGCAGCCCAAGCAGCCGTTAGCCGATTTCATCGGCGCGCTGCACAAGCAGCTGCCGGCGTCGCCGCACGACAGCGGCCGCTGCGGGTTCTGCTCCGGTACGCTACGCGATTTCCGCAGCACGGGCCGGTTAGGCTGTCCGTATTGCTACGCCACCTTCGAGGCCACGCTGCGCGATTGGCTGCGGCGCATCCACGGCAACTCGAAGCACGTCGGCAAGCGCTATCAACCGCCGGTTCCGTTGGTCGAAGAAGGCGCGACCGTGTTGGCCGAGTTGCGCGACCGCTTGCGGCGCGCGGTGGAGCAGGAGCAGTTCGAGGAGGCCGCGCGTCTCCGCGATCAGATCAAGGTGTTGGAATGACGTTGGACCTATCGCTGCTTCCCGATGGTGGCGTGAGTTGGCTGGATGCATCCGGCGATCACGCCGGCATCGTGCTGTCCACTCGCATTCGTCTCGCGCGCAACCTCGAGGGCTTTGCGTTCCCGGGGCGGGCGCGCGACGGTGAGCGCCTGCGCGTGTTGTCGCGCGTGCGCGAGGCGGTGGGCACGGCGCCGAGTCTTAGGCATCACGTGCTGGTGCGGGTGGATGATCTGGAGTCCGAGGATCGGCTGCTGCTGCACGAGCGGCACCTGGTGAGCCGGGAACTGGCCGGGTTGGATCCGCAGCATCCGGTTCGCAGCGGCGCCGCCGTGTTTCTTGGGGCAGGGACAGGCGTCATGGTAAATGAAGAGGATCATCTCAGACTGCAGGCGCTGCGCTCGGGCTTCGCACTTTCCGAAGCGTACGCCGCGCTCGAGCGGATCGACGAGGAGCTTGGCGCGACGGTACCCTTCGCCTACCACGAGGAGTTTGGGTTTCTCACGTCCTGTCCGACGAATACGGGAACGGGAATGCGGGCGTCGGTGATGATTCATCTCCCGGGGCTCAACGCGACAAAAGAAATTTCGAAGACGTTAGCCGGTTTGCAGCAGATGGGGTTGACGTACAGAGGGTTGTACGGTGAGGGGAGCGAAGTCGTCGGGAATTTCTTTCAAATTTCCAATCAGACGACGTTGGGGCGGTCGGAGGACGAGATCATCGACCAGTTGATGTATGTGCTGCGAACGGTGATTTCGCGCGAAGAGGATGCGCGGCGCGTATTGCTTCGCGACGCCGGTTATATTATTGAGGACAAGCTCTGGCGAGCTTACGGCACCCTCCGGTACGCACGAAGCCTCACGTTCGACGAGGCGATGAGTTACCTCAGTGGCGTACGACTGGCCGTTGGATTGAAACTGATCACCGGCCTCAGTGTATACACCCTCAACAAGCTCCTGATTTTTTCCCAATCTGCGCACCTGGCACAGGCTGAGGGGAGAGCGCTCACTGATAGTGAGGCAAACCTCGTCCGCGCACGATATGTGCGACAGTTGCTGGCAGAAGAGGCAGGGACGAACGGCTGA
The DNA here is from genome assembly GCA_035277485.1 of Gemmatimonadaceae bacterium. GTDB lineage: Bacteria > Gemmatimonadota > Gemmatimonadetes > Gemmatimonadales > Gemmatimonadaceae > JADGGM01. The sequence continues at coordinate 16,270 of DATEKK010000232.1, read as the reverse complement.
CCCGACGCAGGGCTGTCCGGCACTGAGGGACCTATGAACGGCTACAACTTCACTGAGCGTGTGCGAAAAGTTCTCGCGATGGCTCGCGAGGAAGCCGCGCGTCTCCACCACGAGTACGTGGGGACTGAGCACATCCTGCTCGGCCTCATCCGAGAGGGTGAGGGTGTTGCTGCGGCCGTTCTCCAGAATTTGAGCGTGGATCTCGACGAGATTCAGCAGAAGATCGAGGAGACGGTCAAGAAAGGCAAAGCAGCACAGACCACCGGGCCCGACCTCCCCTACACATCTCGAGCGAAGAAGGTACTCGAGCTCGCCATGAGCGAGGCGAGGGAGCTGAACCACAGTTATGTGGGTACGGAGCACCTCCTGCTCGGATTGTTACGCGAGGAGAAGGGCATCGCCGCGCAGGTACTAACTGATACAGGCGTCAATTTGGACGCGGCCCGGGCGGAGACGCTTCGCCTGTTGGGCACGGAGATGCCGGCTGGAGGTGCCACGGCGCAGGCCGGCAGCCCGCCGGCTCCGCAGCAAGCCAAGGGCGAGAAAAAGTCCAAGACGCCTGCACTCGATCACTTCTGCCGCGATCTCACGCAGCTGGCCGGCGAAGGTCAACTCGATCCGACCATCGGCCGAGCGAAGGAGATCCAGCGCGTCATGGAAGTGTTGACGCGCCGCAAGAAGAACAACCCGGTGCTCATCGGCGAACCCGGCGTGGGCAAGACGGCCATCGTCGAAGGGCTCGCCCAACTCATCGCCAACGGCGAGTGCCCGGAGTCGCTGCGCGACCACCGCGTGCTTGCGTTAGACATGGCGGCGGTGATTGCCGGCACCAAGTATCGCGGCCAGTTCGAGGAGCGCCTCAAGGCGGTCATGAACGAGATCGCCCAGAACAAGAACATCATCTTGTTCATCGACGAGCTCCATACGCTGGTCGGCGCCGGCGCCGCGGAAGGCGCGATCGACGCGAGCAATATGCTCAAGCCCGCGCTCGCGCGCGGCGAGCTGCAGTGCGTCGGCGCGTCCACCCTCAACGAGTACCGCAAGTACATCGAAAAAGACGGGGCGCTCGAGCGGCGTTTCCAGACGGTAATCGTCGATCCACCTTCGGTGGAGGAGACCGTAGAGATCCTGCGTGGTCTGCGCAAGAAGTACGAGGATCATCACCATGTGACGATCCCCGATACGACGCTGGTGACCGCATCGAAGCTTTCCGAGCGTTACATCACGGACCGGTTCCTGCCCGACAAGGCGATCGACGTGATCGACGAGGCGGGTGCGCGGGCGCGTCTCGCCGCGCAGGCGCCGCCGCCGGAAGTGGCGGAGCTCAAGGGCAAGCTCGAGGACGTGAACGTCGAGAAAGAAGCGGCGGTGCGCGACCAGAACTTCGAGCGCGCGGCGGCGCTGCGCGACAAGGAGCGCGAGCTGCAGGGCGAGATTCGCCGCAAGGGCGAAGAGTGGGAGAAGCACCGCCAGTCGTTCCGGCCTGTGTTAGGCGAGGAGGAAATCTCCTTCATCGTGAGCCGGTGGACCGGCATCCCGGTGACGCGCCTGCAGGAAGCCGAGAGCGCCCGGTTGCTGCGCATGGAGGATGAGCTCCACGCGTCGGTCGTTGGGCAGGACGAGGCGATCAAGGCGCTGTCGCGGTCCATTCGTCGGAGCCGCGCGGGTCTCAAGGATCCGGCGCGTCCGATCGGGTCGTTCATTTTCTCCGGCCCAACGGGCGTCGGGAAAACCGAGCTGGCGCGCGCGCTGGCCAAGTTCCTGTTCGCCGACACGCAGGCGCTCATTCGCGTCGACATGAGCGAGTACATGGAGAAATTCTCCGTGAGCCGGCTCATTGGCGCGCCTCCGGGCTACGTCGGCTACGAGGACTCGGGCACGCTCACCAAGGCCGTGCGTCGCAAGCCGTACAGCGTGGTGCTGCTCGACGAGATCGAGAAGGCGCACCCGGATGTATTCAATATCCTGCTGCAGGTGTTGGACGAAGGGCACCTCACGGACAACTATGGTCGCGTGATCGATTTCAAGAACACGGTCGTGATCATGACGTCCAACGTGGGTGCGCGCGACATCACCAAGAGCAAGGGCTTGGGCTTCGCGGCGCCGGACGATCGCGAAAACTTCGATCGCATTCAGGAGAAGGTGAAGGAGGAGATCCAGCGGGTCTTCAATCCGGAATTCCTGAATCGGTTGGACGACGTGATCGTGTTCCACCCGCTCAACAAGGATCACATTTCGCAGATCGTCGGGATTCTGCTCCGCGAGGTGCAGCGGCGTCTGTCGGACGAAGAGATCACGCTCAAGCTGTCGGGTCCCGCGAACGAGTTCCTGAGCACGCACGGTTACGACGAGCACTTCGGCGCCCGTCCGCTCAAGAGGGCGATCCAGAAGTACGTGGAGGACCCGCTGTCGGAGAAGATTCTGATTGGGGAGTTTGCGAAGGGCGATGAAGTCGAGGTGGATGTCTCGGCTGACGGGACGAAGCTCGAGTTCAAAGTACTGAGCAAGACCACGACATAAGAGCGGGGGAAACGCACGCTGACGCGTGCTTCGGGAAGCGCTTCGCTTGGGGAATCGCTAACGCTTAGGGAAGGGGGCAAGTGCGGCCCTCTTCCCTAATTTTTTGGAGCGTCACCCCTGCCGCGCCCGGCAGCCCTCATTCCCCAAGCGAAGCGGTTCCCCAAGCGAAGCGCTTCCCGAAGCACGCGAGGCGTGCGCTTCCCCAAAGTTGGACGGGGCATTCCGCCGTTTCGTGTGTATCTTATAGGCCATGCTTCGACGACTGGTCCTCCCGATCGCCTTTTTCACGGTGACGACCGGGGTGTACGCGCAGGCCTCCGGCCCGTGTGCCACCCCCGACTCCGTGATCATCCGAGGCAACAGCCGGGTGACTACGCCGACCGTGCTCTCGGACATCGGGATCACCAAGGGCGACACCATCAACTTCCGCGTCCTGCAACGCGCTATCCGCAACCTTTATGCAACGGGGCAATTCAGCACCGTACAGATGGGCTGCGAAGTTGGTGCTAACGGACATGCCTCGGCCGTCTTCACCGTCGTCGAGCGGCCGCTGCTCGGGCACTTCTCGGTGGAAGGCGAGGACGTCATCGGTGAGGGCGCGCTGCGCGACAAGATCGAGTTGCTCTCCGGCAAGCCGATCGATCCGTCGTTAGTCGCGCGCGCGGTGGAACGCATCGATTCGATGTACGAGGCCAAGGGATACTACCTGGCCAGCGTGCAGCCCGAGAGCACGGTGTCCAACGGCTTCACCAACATCACGTTCAAGGTGAACGAGGGACGGCGCCTCGCCGTGTCGGGCGTCGAAATCCAAGGCGGTAAGAAGCTCAAGCCGAGCGAAGTGGTCGGCGCCATGAAAACGAAGCCCGAGGGCTTCTGGTTCTGGCACAAGGGCGAGTTCGACGAAGACAAATTCCAGTCCGACATCAACGACCGCATCCCCAAGCTGTATCAGTCGAACGGATTCATCGACTTCCAGGTCCAGAAGGACACGCTGCTGGTGGACAAGCAGAATGGCAAGGCGATGGTCCAGGTGCAGGTGAAGGAAGGGCCGCAGTACCAGGTCGGCACGTTCGAGGTGGTGGGCAACCGGCACTTCTCGACCGCGGAGATCGATCGCTTCTATCCGTTCACGCCGCGGTCGCCGTCGTTAGGCGAGAAAGTGAAAGGCTTGTTCGGCGGTGGCACGAGCGAGCAGAACGCGTTCGACGCCGCGGCCTGGGACGACGCCACCGAGAAGCTGCGCACCGCGTACGCGAACGAGGGCTACATCTACGTGCAGATCCGCCCCGAGGTGGAGCGCACGATGAGCAAGGACTCGGTGCCGATGGTGAACCTCCGCTGGCTGATCTCCGAGGGGACGCCGGCGACCATCAATCGCATCGACATCGCGGGCAACGATTACACCTCGGACCAGTGCATCCGCGATGCGTTAGTCATCGTGCCGGGCGACGTCTTCAGCCAGGACCGCCTGATCCGCAGCTACCAGAACATCCAGAACCTCGGCTTCTTCGAGTCGCCGTTGCCGCCGCCCGAGACTCCGCGCGCGAACGACAAGGGCGACGTCGACGTCGTGTTCCACGTGAAGGAGAAGCACACGGGCAGCGTGAACTTCGGCGCGTCCGTGGGCGAGGGCACGGGCCTGGGCGGCTTCATCGGTCTCGACCAGCCTAACTTGTTCGGCTTGTGCAAGAAGGCGTCGGTGCAGTGGCAGTACGGCAAATACGTGAACGACTTCCAGCTGAGCTACACCGACCCCGCGGTCCGTCAAACGAGGATCTCGGCTACGGCCACGGCGTACAGCACGTATTCGCGCTATCTGATCGCCGACCTCGGACAGAGCCAGGCGTCGGGTGGATCGCTGCAGTTGGGCTTCCCGGTGCACGGGTCGCCGTTCACGCGGCTGTTCGTGTCGTACGGTGGTGAGGCAGTCCGATTCACGGGCGGTTTGGCGACGCGGGACACGCTGATCGACACACGCCAGCACTTCCGGTCGACGGTCGGTGTCCAGCTCACGCACGACAACCGAATCGACATGCCGTTCCCATCGGCGGGCTCGCTCCGGGAGATCGACGCGCAGTTCAACGGTGGACCGCTCGGCGGCACGTCCAGCTTCCAGCGGTACACTACCGAGTTGCGTAACTACTCCACGTTGGCTACGTGGGGCGGTCAGCAGATCGGCTCACAGTCCATGAAGCTCGTGTTCGGGCTCACCGCCCGGGCTGGCATGTTGTTCGGTAACGCAGGACCTTTCTTCTATTCTCAGAAGTTCGCCATGGGCGGTACGCAATACGGCGAACAACTGCGCGGTTACGAGGAATTTTCAATCACGCCGGCGGGGTTCGTACCGGGAACGAACAGCAACGCCACCGTCCAATCTTTCGGCAACGCCTTCTTCAGCACGACGGCCGAGCTCGGCGTCCGCTTCAATTCGATGCTGTACTCGGACCTCTTCTATGACGCCGGCAACGTGTACGACTCGCCGCGCGATTTCGACCCGACGCGCTTGTTCCGGGGCGCTGGGATTGGTGTAGCAATCGTGACGCCTCTCGGGCCGCTTGGCCTCGATTGGGCGTATGGGTTCGACCGCGTCGACATAACCGGCCGGCCTGACCCGAAGTGGATGCTGCACTTCAAGCTCGGACAAATTTTCTAACCGGAGTCACAATGCGTTCGTTTGTTCATGCCGCGCTCTCAGCGCTGGCAATCTCCACCCTCATGGCTGGGACCGTGTTGGCGCAGGGCGGGGTCGTGCCGCCAACCACGAGCTCGTCATCGAGCAGTGCCGCGCCGAAAATCGCCTACGTGAACTCGCAGAAGATTCTGGCCGAAGTGCCGGGCCGCAGCGACGCCGAGGCGCAGATGCAGAAGGAAATGGAAGGCTATCGCGCCGAAGTGCAGAAGATGAGCGACTCGCTCAACGCGCTCGTGTCCGCTTATAACAAGGCGGAGCCGACGCTCAGCGCGACGGCAAAGGCGACGCGTCAGAAAGACATCCAGACGAAAGAGAGCGCGTACCAGCAGCGCGTGCAGCAGCTCGAGCAACAGGCGCAGCAGCGGCAAGCCGAGCTCATGCGTCCCATCATGCAGAACATCAACAAGGTGATCGAGCAAATACGCAGCGAGGACGGCTACGCGATGGTCTTCGACGCCGGCAATCAGTCCGGAGTGGTGGTCGCGGCAGATTCGTCGCTCGATATCACGGCCAAGGTAATCCAGCGGCTCAAGGCAGCTGGTCCGATTTCGACGACGCCGCAGAAGCCGCCTGCCGGTCCGGCGAGCAAGCCACTCGGCGCGACGCGGCCGGACTCCAGCCGGCCCTAATGCCCAACGACGTGACGCGAGCTCGCCTCGGCGATGAGGGGACGGTCAGCCCTTCACTCACCGCCGAGGCGATCGCGCATTTGGTAGGCGGCACGGTACGGGGAGACGGCGGGGCGCGGGTACGCGGCGTGGCGCCGTTGGATCGCGCGACGTCGGAGGACTTGAGCTTCCTCGCGCAGCAGCGCTACGCGGCGTTGTTCGAGCGGTCGGCGGCCGGCGTGGTGCTGGTGGCGCCGGACCTGGCGGACGCGCCGGGGATGGCGTCGTGCCGGATCGTGGTGCGCGAGCCGCACGAGGCGATGCTGCGGGTGCTGCCCGAGTTGTATCCCGCGGCGCCGCGCGAGCGCGGCGTGCATCCCACGGCGATCATCGGCCGCGGTGCGCAGTTAGGCGAAGGCGCGGCGATCGGGCCGTACGCGGTGATCGGCGAGGCCGTTCAGTTAGGCGACGAGGTCGTGGTGGGCGCCCACGCGACGATCGGCGCCGGCGTGGCGATCGGCGCGCGGTCGTGGCTGGCCGATGGCGTCACGTTGTACGCCGGCACCGTGTTAGGCGAACGCGTGCGCGTGCACGCCGGCTCGCGCCTCGGCTGCGATGGCTTCGGCTACGTGCCGGGCGAGGCCGGGCACCGCAAGATTCCGCACGTGGGGCGGTGCATCATCGGCGACGACGTGGAGATCGGCGCCAACTCGACCATCGACCGCGGCAGCGTGGACGACACGGTGATCGGCGCCGGCACCAAGATCGACAACCTGGTGCACGTCGCGCACAACGTGCGCATCGGGCGGTTGTGCCTCATCATGGCGCAGGTGGGGATCGCGGGGTCCGTGCACATGGGCGATGGGTGCATTCTCGCCGGGCAGGTGGGCGTGAGCGGGCACCACAACATTGGCGCGGGCGCACGATTGGCGGCGCAGGCCGGTGTGTTCGGCGACATTCCGGCGGGCGAGACGTGGTCGGGATATCCGGCGCGTCCGCACGGCGAGCAGCTGCGGGCGCACGCCGCGCTCTTCAAGCTGTCGGGGCTTCTGCGGCGGATCGAGAAATTGCTGGAGCGCGGCGGCGGGTGAGCGATCAACGCCATTCGATAGCGGAAGCCGTATCGCTCGAGGGCATCGGATTGCACCTCGGGCAGCCGTGCCGGCTCACGTTCCGGCCGGCGGATGCGGGAGCGGGCGTGGTGTTTCGTCGCGTGGATCTGCCCGGCGAGCCGCTCGTGCCGGCGCGGGCGGACCTGGCGGTGCTGAGCGACCGGCGGACGCAGCTCGGCACGGGCCCCGAGGCGCTGCACACGGTGGAGCACGTGCTGGCGGCGGTGGCGGCGCACGAGATCGACGACGTGCTGATCGACATGAACGGGCCCGAGCCGCCGATTCTGGACGGCAGCGCGGCGCCGTACTTCGATGCGTTAGGCAGGGCGGGGATTGCCGACCGCCGCGGCGCGGTGCAATATCTCGCCGTCACGCGGCCGATGTCGGTGAAGTGCGGCGAGTCGATTTACGAGGTGCTGCCGGCGCCGTCGTTGTCGCTCAAGGTCACGATCGATTTTCCGCACCCGCTCATCGGACGGCAGACGCTGGATCTCGGGGTGACGCGCGAGTCGTTTGCGCGCGAGCTGGCGGCGGCGCGCACGTTCGGGTTCATGCGCGAGGTCGAGATGCTGACGCAGATGGGATTGATTCGCGGTGCGTCCACGGCGAATGCGCTGGTGCTGGATGAGTCGGGGCTCGTGGACGCGGAGCTCCGTTGGGCGGACGAGTTCGTGCGGCACAAGACGATGGATTGCGTGGGCGATCTGGCGCTCGCCGGCGCGCGGGTGCGGGCGCGCGTCATCGCGGTGAAGCCGAGCCATCGCGGCACGGTCACGCTGGTGCAACAGATGGTCACGCAGGCCAGCCGGGAGGGCGAATCGCGGATGCTTGGGATCGAAGAGATCATGAAGGTGCTGCCGCACCGCTATCCGTTTCTGCTCGTGGACCGCGTCCTCGAGATGGAGCCACGGAAGCGGATCGTCGGCATCAAGAACGTGACGATGAACGAGCCGTTCTTTCAGGGGCATTTCCCGGGGCATCCGGTGATGCCGGGCGTGTTGATCGTCGAGGCGATGGCGCAGGTGGGCGGGATGCTGCTCATGGGCGCGGTGGACGATCCCGAGAACAAGATCGTGTACTTCATGTCGTTGGACAACGTGAAGTGGCGGAAGCCCGTTAGGCCGGGCGACCAGCTGCGCTGCGAGCTGGAGATGGTCCAGATCCGCGGGCGCGTGTGCAAGATGCGCGGCGTGGCGCGGGTGGATGGCGACGTGGTGTGCGAGGCCGACATGGCCGCCATGGTCGTGGATCGATGAGCGCGCGCATCCACCCGACGGCGATCGTGTCGCCCGACGCACAGTTAGGCGACGGCGTGGAGGTGGGTCCCTGGGCGGTGGTCGGCGAATCGTGCGTGTTGGGCGACGAATGCGTGCTGGCCCCGCGCGCGGTGCTCGAGCGCAACGTGCGGTTGGGCGACGGCGTGCGGATCGGCATCGGCTCGGTGATCGGCGGCGAGCCGCAGGACCTCAAGTTCCAGGGCGAGCGGACGTGCGTCGAGATCGGGGACGGCAGCGTGGTGCGCGAGTACGCGACGATCAACCGCGGCACGGCCGAGTCGCTCAAGACGACGGTGGGGCGCAACTGCTTCATCATGACGTACGTGCACCTCGCGCACGATTGTCATCTGGGCGACGGCGTGATCATCTCGAACGGGACGCAGCTCGCGGGGCACGTGACGATCGAGGATCGCGCGATCATTTCGGGATTGTGCGCGATCCATCAGTTCGTGAAGGTCGGTGCGTACAGCTTCATCGGCGGCGCGTCGCGGGTCCCGCAAGACATACCGCCGTACCTCAAGGCCGTGGGCAATCCGATCAAGCTGTACGGACTCAATAGCGTGGGATTGCAGCGCGCGAACTTCGAGCCGGCCGTGCTCCGCGAATTGAAGCGAGCCTACCGGCTCTTCTTTCGTTCGGAGCTCAACGTGTCGCAAGCGTTGGAGCGCGCGAACGCGGAGCTCGAGATGTTCCCGGAGGTGCGGCACTTCCTGTCGTTCGTGGACGGCAGCGGCCGCGGCGTGGCGACGTGAGCGCCCCGCGCGTCGGCGTCATCGGCGCCGGAAGTCTGGGGTACCACCACGTGCGCCTGCTGCGCGAGATGCCTAACGTGGCGTTCGCCGGGTTCTACGACATCGACGCCACGCGTGCGGCGGCCGTGCAGGCGGAGCTCGGCGCGAGCGCCGCGCCGTCGCTCACGGCGCTCCTCGACCGCGTGGACGCGGTGACGGTCGTGGTGCCGACGCCCGCGCATCACGCGGTGGCCAGGCAGGCGCTGGCGCGCGGCGTGCACGTGCTGATCGAGAAGCCGATCACGACGTCGCTCGCCGAAGCCGACGATCTCCTCGCGACGGCACGCGCGACGAAGGCACTCGTCCAGACCGGGCACGTGGAGCGGTTCAACCGCGCGATTCGCGCGGCGTTGCCGCACATCGCGGAGCCCAGGTTCGTGGAGAGCAACCGGCTGGCGCCATTCAATCCGCGCGGCTCCGATGTGGCGGTGGTGCTCGACCTGATGATTCACGACATCGACCTCGTGCGAACGCTGGTGGGCGGGCAGGTGACCGAGCTCGCCGCGGCCGGGGTGCCGGTGCTGACGCCGTCGCTGGACATCGCGAACGCCCGGTTAGGCTTCGACTCCGGCGCCGTCGCGAACATCACGGCGAGCCGCGTGTCGCGCGACCGGTTCCGCAAGCTGCGCATCTTCCAGCGCAGCGGGTACCTGTCGTTGGACCTGGCGCAGGGCACGGGCGAGTTCTATCGCCTGCGCGGCGATCTGGACATGAGCACGCTGGCCGCCGCGCCGCGGCAGCTCGAGGACTTCATGGAGCGCGTGCCGCTCGATGCGCCCGAGGGCGAGCCGCTCCGGCTCGAGCTCGAGAGCTTCGTGGCCGCGGTGCAGGGCGCGCAGCCGGTGCTCGTGACCGGCGAAGACGGGCGCCAGGCGCTCGAGCTCGCGCTTCGGATCATGCACGCGATCGAGCGGTCGATGCCGGTGTTGGCGGGATCGTCCGGTGCGTGAGGTGCTGTTCGTCGCCGGCGAGGCGTCCGGCGACCTGCACGCGTCCGGAGTCGCCGAGGAGCTGCGCCGCCGCGCGCCTAACGTGCCGTTGGCCGGCATCGGCGGGTCGCGCATGGAGCGCGCCGGCGTCGCGCTCATCGAGCACAGCGACCGCCTGGCGGTGATGGGCTTCGTCGAGGTCCTCAAGCACGTGCCGCGACACTACGCGTTGTTGTCGGCGCTCAGGCGGCGCCTGCGATCGGGCGCGGTGGGGCTCGTCGTGCTCATCGACTATCCGGGCTTCAACATGAAAGTCGCGGCGGCTGCGCACGCCGCCGGTATTCCGGTGCTCTATTACATCACGCCGCAGGTCTGGGCCTGGGGCGCGGGTCGCTTGAGCGCGTTGGCGCGAACGGTGACGCGCGCCGCGGTGATTCTGCCGTTCGAGGAAGCGCTGCTGCGCTCGCACGGCGTGCAGGCGACGTTCGTCGGGCACCCGCTCCTCGACCGCGCCGCGACGGCCATGCCGTCACGCGACGATGCCCGCCGGGCCCTCGGCCTAACGGACGCGGAGCGCGTGCTGGCGCTCTTCCCGGGGAGCCGCGCGCAGGAGATCGCACGGCATCTCGGACCGTTTCTCGACACGGCGCGGATCCTCGAGCGGCGCGTGCGCGGACTCAAGGTGGTGGTGAGCGTGGCGCCCGGCATCACACTCGACGGGGCACGGTCGCCGTATCCGTTGGTGCGCGACTCGTCGTTCACCGTGTGGCGCGCGGCCGATGCGGCGCTGTCGAAGAGCGGCACGTCCACGCTCGAGGCGGCGGTCGCCGGCTGTCCGTTAGTCGTGGCCTATCGCACGGGTGCCGCGAGCTACGCGATCGCGCGGCGCGTGGTGACCATCCCGCGCATCGGGCTCGTGAACGTCGTGGCCGGCGAATCCGTGGCGCCCGAGTTCCTGCAGGGTGCGGTGCACCCGCAAGCGATGGCGGACGCGCTCGAGCCGCTGCTGGATCCGAGCAGCACGGCGCGCGCGGCGCAGGTGGCCGGCCTCGCCCGCGTGCGCGACAAACTCGGCGCACCCGGCGCGGCCGCGCGCGTCGCCGAGATGGCGCTCGCGCTCGCATCATGACCGCGGCAGCGATCGACGCGCGGCGCGCGCGGAAGCACGCGCTGATCAGCTGGTTAGGCGGTGTGCTGCTCCGCCTCCTCGCGCGCACGTGGCGCATCCGCTACCTGAACCGTGCGCCGCTCGATGCGCTCCGCGTGGCGGGGCAACCGGTCATCTTCTGTCTCTGGCACGGCGAGCTCTTACCGCTCCTCTGGACGCAACGCCGGCAGGGGATCACGGTGCTGATCAGCGAGCACGGCGACGGCGAGATCGTGGCGCGCGTGGCGATGTCGTTAGGCTACAACACCGTTCGCGGCTCATCCTCGCGCGGCGCGGACCGCGCTCTGTTAGGCATGTGCCGGGCCGTCGACGAGGGCGGCGACGGGGCGTTCACGCCCGACGGCCCGCGCGGCCCCGCGCACACCTTCGCGCCCGGCGTCCTCATCGTGTCGCAGCGCACACGGGCGCCGGTGGTCCCGCTCAGCGCCGGCGCGTCACGGGCCTGGCGCCTCGCGAGCTGGGACCGGTTTCTCATCCCCAAGCCGTTCGCCCGCGTCACGGTCGCGTACGGCCCGCCAACCGTCGCCGATGCGGCGACGGCCCGCGAAGCGATAAGCCAGACGCCGCGCTTCGAGGCCCTCATGGCGCAGACCAACGCGGCGGCTAGCGGTGATTGATCCGCGCACGACCGACCACGTGTGGTACACCGACGACGCGAGCGCCCGCGCCGCGCGCGCGGTCCTGTGGCCGTTCGCGCTCGCGTACGCGGGCGTCGTGGCGGTGCGAGGTGCGCTCTACGATGCAGGCCTCCTCGAGCAAGTTCGCCTCGCGCTGCCGAGCGTGAGTGTGGGCAACCTCACCGTGGGAGGGACAGGCAAGACGCCTGCAGCCGCGTGGCTCGCCGCGCGGCTCGTCGAGCGCGGTGCGCATCCGGCGATCGTCATGCGCGGATACGGAAGCGACGAGCCGCTCGTCCACCGGGAGGTGAACCCCGAGATCCCGGTCGTCATTGCGGGCGACCGCGTTGCCGGCGTCAAGCGCGCCCGTCTCTTGGGCGCTGACGTCGCGGTGCTCGACGATGCGTTTCAGCACCGCCGTGCCCGGCGCGATGCGGATGTCGTGCTGATCAGCGCGGATCGGTGGCGGTTGCCGGCGCGTCCGCTGCCCGCTGGTCCGTGGAGGGAGCCGCTCAGCGCCCTCTCCCGCGCCACGATGGCGGTGGTGACCCGTCGCGCAGTCCCTTCAGACATCGTTGCCGCCGTGATCGGCGAGCTCGGCCGCATCCGGCCGAACCTTCCAGTCGCGGTAGCGTCGCTGTCGCTCGGTGAGTTGCACCGCGTGGGGGAGCCGGATGTGCGGCCGCTGGCGTCGCTCGAGGGCGAGCACGTGTATCTGGTGGCGGGCATCGGCGATCCGCTCACACTGGTCTCGCAGCTCGAGGCTCGAGGCGCCGTGGTGACACTGCACGCGTTCGAGGATCACCACCGATTCACCGACGACGATGTGTCCGCCGTGCAGCGGGGCGCGGCCGGTACACGCATGGTCGTCTGCACGCTCAAAGACGCAGTGAAGCTTGCGCCGCTCTGGCCTCGCGCCGCGCTGTCGTTGTGGTATGTTTCCCAGCAGTTCGCGCTCGAGTCCGGACAAGGCACGGTGGACTCCCTCCTCGCCTTACTGCTCGCTGCGCGACACGACCAACCCGGAGTGCGGCCGCCCGCGTTGGGGCATCCGTCCCTACCTCACACATGACAACCGATCTCAGACTCTCTACCGACAAGATCGTCAGGCCCGACAAGGACCGCTTCCTGAACGAGGACAACCCCTTCGAGGACATGATGTCGCGGTTCGACCGGGCAGCCGAGCTGCTCGATCTGGAACCGGGCCTCTACAAGATCCTCCGACACCCCGAAAAAGAGATCACGCTCTCGATCCCGGTCCTGATGGACAACGGGGAAATCGAGGTATTCACCGGCTATCGCGTGCTGCACAACACGTCGCGCGGCCCGGCCAAAGGTGGGATTCGCTTCGATCCGAACGTCAACCGCGACGAAGTGAAAGCGCTGGCCGCATGGATGACGTGGAAATGTGCCGTCGTGAACATTCCGTTCGGCGGCGCCAAGGGCGGGGTCATCTGTGACCCGCTCAAGTTGAGTGTTGCCGAGCTCGAGCGGATCACGCGGCGGTACACGGCGGGGCTCATCGGCATCCTGGGTCCGGATTCCGACGTGCCGGCGCCGGACGTCAACACCAACGAGCGCGTGATGGCGTGGGTGATGGACACGTACTCCATGCACATGCGGCACACGGTGACGTCGGTGGTGACGGGCAAACCCGTCGAGATGGGTGGTTCGTTAGGCAGGCGGGAGGCGACGGGACGCGGCTGCATGCTCGTCACGCTCGCGGCGCTCGAGCATCTGGGCATGCGCGTGGCCGGCGCGACGGTGGCGGTGCAGGGCTTCGGCAACGTGGGCTCCGTGGCCGCGCAGCTGCTGCAGGCGCAGGGCTGCAAGGTGGTCGCGATCGGCGACCGGTCGGGCGGCATCCTGAACACGAACGGCATCGACGTCAACGACGCGATCGCGTACGCGAAGCAGAACAAATCGCTCGACGGCTATACCAAGGGCGACCGCATCACGAACGACGATCTGTTGACGCTCGAGGTCGACGTGCTCGTGCCGGCGGCCCTCGAGAACGTGATCACGCGCAAGAACGCACCGAAGATTCGCGCGCGCGTGATCTGCGAGGGCGCGAACGGACCGACCACGGCGCCGGCCGACGCGATTCTGGACGACAAGGGCGTGTTCGTGATTCCGGACATTCTCGCCAACGCCGGCGGCGTGACCGTGTCGTACTTCGAGTGGGTGCAGGACCGCGGCGGCTACTTCTGGACGGAAGCGAGCGTGAACGACCGCCTGCAGCAGATCATGCAGGACAGCTTCCGCGCGGTGCTCGAGCTGTCGCGCCGCCACAAGGTCAACATGCGCACGGCCGCGTACATGTTGTCGATCTCGCGCGTCGCCACGGTGCACCGGCTGCGCGGCATCTACGCCTAACGGAAATCCGGCGGCGCCGCGCGGTGCGGGGACGGGCCGCTGATGCGCGTGCTGGTGGCGGCGGTCGGTCGTCCCAGGCATCGCGAGTTGGCGGCTGCCATCGAGGAGTACGAGCGGCGGGCGGCGCGGTACTGGCCGCTCGACGCGCGCGAGGTGCGCGAAGAGCCGGCGCGCGGACGGTCGCCCGACCACGTGCGCACGCGCGAGGGCGAGCGGTTGCTCGCGGCGGCGGCGCCGGCGAGCATGCTGGTCGTTTGCGACGCGGAGGGAACTCTCATGCGGTCCGAGGAGTTCGCCGCTTGGCTCCTTACGCTTCGCCAAGCGGGGCGCGACGTGGCGTTCCTGATCGGCGGCGCATACGGATTGTCGGACGACGTGCGGCGCCGGGCGACGCTCACGCTGGCGTTCGCGCGATGGACATTGCCGCACGAGCTCGCGCGGCTGGTGCTTGCGGAACAACTCTATCGCGCCGGGACGATCGGGCGCGGCGAACCGTACCACAAGTGATGCCACTCTCTCGTCTCGAAATCGCAGCGGGTTGCGTTCGTGTCCGATGTTGCGCGGGGCAGGGTGCGCGCGCTGCCGATGCGGGTTGGCTCGCATGAGCGAGCCGCGGGTGTTGTCGTTGCCGCTCGCGATGCCCAACGTGGCGCGCGCGGCGCGGAACGGCGGGCCGGAATCGGCGTGGTACGAACCCGCGCCGCGTGACGCCTCCGAGTGGCGTACGCGTGCAACCGCTCTCCGCAGCGATGGCCGTTGGGCGGACACCCTCGCGCCGGCGCTCCAAGCGAGCGGCGCGGCTGCCGACCGGTTGGCGCGCGCGGCGGACGGCGGGGTGGTGGTCACCACGGGCCAGCAGCCGGGCCTGTTCGGCGGCCCGATCTACACCTGGAGCAAAGCGCTGAGCGCGATCGCGCTCGCGGATGCAATCGAAGACGTCTCGGGCATCCCGACGTGTCCGGTGTATTGGGCCGCCACGTACGACTCCGACTACGCGGAAGCGAGCGTGACGTACGTCGCGGTGGACGACCGGGTGGTGACGCTCACGGCGCCGCCGCCGGCGGTCACGGGTCGCGGCATGCGCGAGACTCCGTTAGGCGACGTGGGCGAGGGGGCGCGCACGCTCGCGGCGGCGGCCGGCGCGGCCGCGGCGCCGCACGTAATGGACGACGTGCGCCGCGCGTACTCGGCGCACACCACGGTCGGCGACGCGTTCGTGGCGCTGCTCCGCTCGGTGCTCGAGCCGTTAGGCATGCCGGTGCTGGACGCGGGGCATCCGGCCATGCAGACGCTGGTGCGCCCGGTGCTGGCGCGCGCGCTCGCCGAGGCGCCCAAGGTCGACGCCGCGCTCCGCGAGCGAAACGCGGCGCTTGTAAACGCGGGCTACGAGCCGCAGGTGGCGCTGGTCGACCGGTTGTCGCTGGTGTTCGCGACGGTGGAGGGCGAGCGGCGCCGGCTGCCGATCGGCGCCCGCCTCGACGACGCGCCGGGCAGCCTCGAGCCCAACGTGCTGCTCAGACCGGTCGTGGGACGCGCGATGCTGCCGACGGTCGCCTACGTGGCCGGTCCCGCGGAGCAGGCGTACTTTGCGCAGTCGACGGCGGTGGCCGATGCGTTAGGCATGGCGCGGCCGCTGGCGGTGCCGCGGTGGTCGGGCGTGATCGTGGAGCCGCACGTGCAGCGCGTCCTCGACCGGTACGGGTTGGATGTGGACGCGCTGCGCGATCCGCACGCGGCGTTGGGCCGGCTGGTGCGCGAGCGGGTGCCCGCCGACGTGGGTGCGGCGGCGGCGCACTATCGCCAGGTGCTCGAGGCGGCGGCGGCGGAGCTCGAGGCGGCGGTCGCGCGCACCACGCCGCCCCTGGTCGATCGCGCGGTAGCCGAGGGGACGCGCCGCAACATTGCGCACCGATTGGACCGGCTGGAACGGCGCATCGCGGCGGCCACGAAGCGGCGCCAGACGGACCTCGTGCGGCAGATCGGCATCGCGCGGGCGTCGCTCTTTCCCCTGGACCGTCTACAGGAACGAGTGCTCAACCTCATGCCGCTGCTCGCCCGCCATGGGCTGCCGCTGCTGGATGCGATGGCCGCGCGGGCGCGCGAGCACGTCGCAGCGTTAGGCCTTTCGCCGGCGGGGCAGGCCGCCGGCTCGCCGCATGCCGGTGGCGGCCGCTGAGCCC
>DATEKK010000231.1:0-1061 GCA_035277485.1 Gemmatimonadaceae bacterium | reverse complement strand
ACGGCCAACGGGATGTGCGACCAGAACGGGCCGTTCGGCCCCGGAAGCGCGCCGTGTCTGGCGGGGATCACCGTAAAGTCGAGCGACGTCACGGTCCGGGGGTTGACCGTGACCGGCGCGATCGGCGAGGGGATCCTCGTGACCGGCTCCCTCACGGGGCATTCGATCGGCCATGTGCTGATCAGGGGCAATCGCGTGATCGGCAACGACGAGGACGGGAAGCCGTCGAAGACCCACTCGCCGTATCCGCCCTGCAGGGTGCACGGAGAGATTCCCGGCGACTGCGGCGAGGGCATCCACCTGATGGGCGTCTACGACTCGATCGTCAGCCACAACCGGGTCGAGGGCAACGCCGGCGGGATCCTGCTCTCGGACGAGCTCGGCCCGACGTACCACAACAAGGTCGGCCACAACTTCGTCACGAGCAACCTCTACGACTGCGGCATCACGGTGCCCGGGCACAACCCGCACGCCCTCGATGCGAACGGCAATCGCCAGCCCTCGGTCGCCGGCGTCTACGACAACGTGATCTTCCGCAACCGGATCACCGGCAACGGGATCACGGAGGAGGGCGCCGGCGTCCTGTTCGCGAATGCGTCCGCGGGCACCGGCGCGTACGACAACCTCGTCTCTCACAACTACATCGCCGGCAACGAGATGGCGGGCGTGACGATGCACGCGCACGTCCTCCCGCCCGGGAAGTACGAGGACCTGTCGGGCAACCGGATCGTGGGCAACACGATCGGCCCGAACAACCTCGGCGGCGATCCCGACGCGTTCGAGTGCGCATTCCAATGCCGCGCCCATCCCCTACGGCAGACGACGGGCATCCTCGTCTTCGGGGCGGTGCCGCTCGACGTGACGATCGCGCACAACCGCATCCGCCGGAACGAGTTCGGCATCTGGCTCGGCAAGGGAAAGATGGTGACCGCGAACCTGAAGCACAACCTGTTCCGGAACGTCGTGAAAGCGGTGGTCCGGTCTCGCTAGGCCGCGGGGCTACGCTTGCGGCGATGGCGCGCGTCTCCATTCCCACGTACCACAGCTGAGCGATCGACTTC
>DATEKK010000230.1:0-39704 GCA_035277485.1 Gemmatimonadaceae bacterium | reverse complement strand
CGTCGAAAGGCACCGGCGACCATCGAGTCGCGAAAGTGACGCGGGCGATCGAACGCCGTGATTCGCGTCGTCAACCGTTGCCGCACGCCGAAATGCCGCGCCTCCCAAGTCACGGTTTCGTCGAGCCCGATCAGTCCAGTCGTCACACCAGCGACCGCGCGTTCACCACTCGCATCGAGCGACCGCTGATGCAGGTCGATGCTTCGGGAAAGATCGAAGCACCGATCGACCGGCGCAGCGATATAGGTGATCAACTCGACTGTCGGCATGAGAAGCGCGGGTGACGTCCTAACGCTGCGCGAAGCGAGCAACGACCTCGATTCGGCCGACACGCCGCCCTTATCGACTCGGATGATGACAGTTCACCAGACCTTGTCGCCGCCCCCCTGCACGAACAGAATCTGCCTCGCGTCACCGAACGGCACGCTTCACGAGCGCGGCGATCTTCGCCTCTTCCGCCGGGCCCAACTCCGTTAGCGCGAAGCCCGTGGGCCACATGCGGCCGTCGTCCAGCGCCGCCTTGTCGCTGAACCCGAGTGTGCTGTAGCGAGACTTGAACTTTGCCGCGTTCTGGAAGAAGCAGATGACGGTGCCGTCCTTGGCATATGCGGGCATGCCGTACCACAGCCGTGGCGTGAGGTTCGGTGCGCTGGCTTTGACGATGGCGTGTACCCGCTCCGCGATGGCGCGATCCGGAGCGGCCATGGCGGCAATCTTGTCGAGCACGTCGCGTTCCGCATCCCCGCTGGATTGGCTGCGTGCTGCCTTGAGCTCCTTCACGTGATCGCGCATGGCGTCGCGTTCTTCTTTGGTGAACCGCGTCGTTGCGTCGATGTTTCGTGCCGTCGCCTTGGTGGGTTTCCGTGCACCCGTTGTCCCTTGCTTCTTAGCCATACGATTGCCCTCCCCGCGTTGGTGTCGGCCCGTATCGATGCAAAGACAGTCGCCTAACGTCAAATTTCGCCAGGCGCCGGTATGAAATTGTAACGCCCGAGCAGCCACGATCCACCATCGTGATGCCATTCGGTGCAGGATGCGCACGATGGCTCGAGGCGCGCGCCCGTCCCTGGGTTCGGAATGGCGAAGAGCGCGCGCACCGACGCCATGATGAACCCCGAATGTGTCACGATGATGAGCCTGCGGCCATGCCGCTCGCGAGCGAGCCGCTCGAGGGTGCCGCTCGCACGCCGCATCCCGGCCGCCAGATCTTCTGGCGTGCCATCGGGCAATTCGCCAATTTCGCTGAACGCGGCGTCGAGCTCCCGCGATCCGGCGTAGGTCGCTGCGAGAATGTCGGCCGTTTCCCGTGCGCGCGGAGCCGGGCTCGACATGAGCGCGTGACAGCGTTCCAGATGACCGACTGCGTCCAAGTATCTGGCCGTTGCGCGTGCCTGTTCTCGACCGCCGGCGTCAGCCCGTAGTCGGGCGCCGGCGCCGAGCCGACACTGGATCCCCGAACCGCTTCGCCGTGGCGAACGAGAATGACGTGCAGCACCCCTGAGCCTCCCGACCGTTCTGCCTAACCTCAGCCGTTCCGCACCGGCTCCTAGACCAGCAAACAGCGCTCCGGTGTCATGGCCGCTGCGATCCTGCCTCATGCTCGACGTCGGGCTCCGGACTCGCTGCTCCGGGCAAGCGGCCGTTCGGGACCGGGTCCTGGACACCTTGCCACAATGGCCACGCGACCAGAAAGGCCGCGACGGTGGCGAAGCTGGCACTGCCTGGAAGCGCAACGGCGATTGCGGCGCCCGGGCCGGACAGAGCCGGTGATCGTGCCAGCACCAGGCGGACGAACATCACGAGAGTCAGTGCGGTGGCCGAGCGGGGCCGGGCCGTTCCTCATCGCCAACCATCGCGATGACGCGCACGCCATTGTTGCGCGCGACGTCGACCGCGGCGAGGAGCTTGCCATAGTGGAGTGCGCGATCCGCCTTGAGGTACAGGACGCGATCCGGTGCATCGGCGGAGTAGCGCGCGCGAAGACGTTGTGCGAGAGCGCCCGCGTCGATCGGCTGCTTGTTCAGGTAGTAGTGACCCCCGGCGTCGATCCCAAGCGTCAGGTCACCTTGGCTCTCGGGATGCGCACGCAGATTGCTGGCTCGAGGTGGGGCGATGGGAACGCCATCGAGGAGAGCCGGTGTCACGACCATGAAGATGATCAGGACCACGAGCATGACGTCGATCATTGGCGTCACGTTCGGCGTCACCTGCAGCGGCGAACGCATCGGGACCTCTCCAGATGGTGGTGCCCAACGATAGGGGCTACTGGTTAGGCACGACTGAGGATCAGATTACGGATCGGTGAAGGCGCGATTAGGCAAGCGGCGACCGCAAGCGGGAAGCCGTAAATCGTTGGTCGCCCTCGACCGAAGCGTTCGATCATGACGCTTTGCCGGCGGTCGATCACCCGTCGGAGTGCTCTTCGCGTTTCCACGGTTGTTATGATACTGCGCGCGCCCTGTGGCCTCCAGCTCGGCGCTCTAATCACCCAACACAGACAGCGGGCGACGTACGTGCCCGTTAGGAATGTCCCTCCGGGCGGTCGGGAACCGAGTTTGTCGTATCGTCCTTGGCGTCGTTGAGCGTTGACGCCAAAGTGCTGAGAAAGCGCAAGCGATCGGCACTGGCAACGCGTGTACGCGCTGACTGGTCCGTTCTTGATGCGTCATAGATCCGAGACAACTCACGATAGACTGGATGATCGTGATAGTCGGCGGAGTCAGTCGGACGTGTCATGCGATTCGCGATAGCACGATAACTGGCCCACCTCTTAGGCACGACGAACGGCGCCTGCACTCATTGCCGTTCCCACCGAATCTCCATGCCGTCTTGCGAGCCGAGCACCTGACGGAGGAGCGCGACCAGGCTTGCCGGGGCACCGTCGTCCTCGAGCATGTCGATCGTGTCGGCGTCGAAGTAGTAGTCCTGATCGGTCGGCGACTCCTCCTCGAGCTCGTCGACGAGAAACCGAAGGTCGTCGTCGTCGATCGTGCCTAACACTTGATTGGTGTTCTTGTCACGCAGCTGAATCAAAGGACCTCGCTTGAGTGTGCCCACATCGATCCTAGTGCTCGCTCACGCGCTCAACAAGGGAATCGTGCCCAACGCCTTGCCTGACTGCGAGGCACGAGACAGGCGAACCAAGAGAATTGCCCCCGTTACCCACAGTACCAAGACAGTCAGGCGAAAGACGAGCGTCGACGCCAACCCGAAGACGTGTCCTCCGTTGACTCCACCTGACGGCACGATGTCCTTCATGTTGTTGAACGCGGCATGCATGAACATGGTCAGGAGCACACTGCCGTTCGTGCGCCAGTACAACCAGGTGAGCGCGATCGAGTACGCCATGAGCTGCAGCGCGTAGAGAGGAAATGACTGGCGATATGTGTCGGCACCGGGCGCGAAGAAGAGCGGCAAGTGCCACGCCGCCCAGATGAGGCCAACGACGAGACTCGCGGCGGCAAGCCCCATGCGCTGCGTTAGGCGCGGCAGGAGATAGCCGCGCCATCCGACTTCTTCGCCGGCCTGTCCAAGCGTCGACAGCACTGTCGCGGCAACGAGCACCACGGGATGCGTCTCGCCGAAGTGCGGCCACGTGCCGGCCAACGCACGATACAGAATGGCAACCGCGATTTTGACCAACGGCATGAGCAACAGCGCGAACGCGTAGAAGCGGATGCCAACGCGCCATTGGACGATCCGGCGGACCAACGCCGCGGTCGCCTCGCGTCCCTCGTCCCATGCCGTGAGCGCTATCGCGATCATCCCGGGTGCGAACACGCCCAACAGAAACACCGGGCCGCCCAAGGCGAGCGCCGCGCCCGTGGCACCCGAGCCATGAGCCCCATTCGCCCGAAGGACGAGCGCCCAGAGTGCCCACGTCGCGGCGAAGGTGAGAATCACGTACCTGATCGCTCGCACACTGCCTCGCACGTCGAAGCTGCATGAGCATACGGCGGCTGGCCACCAGGGTTTCAGCGGAGCCTCACACCGGGCGCCACACGGTCGTCGAGATTCTCAGATCTCTCTTACGCCTAACGCACCATTACACCGAGACGGGCAGATCGACACTGGTCGCGCCGATCGTCGAGCGCCATTGCCGATAGCGTCGTAAGGCGAAATACGCTCCGATCGGTAACGCAAAGGTGAGAATCCATGGCGCCGCCGGCCCGGCCCGCACGACTTCCCCGGACAGCAGATCGACGCTGAGCAGGTTCACATTCATCGCGCCCGTTTGCCAATTGAGTCTGAATGCACCACAGCCAATCAACGCAACCACCCCTCACCGCTTGAGCGGCAACTGCTCCGGGATCGCCGCACCATCGTGCCGCGGATCGCTGGCCCCATAGTGGACGCCACCCGCCGTCCCCATCACCGCCTGCCCCCACCCGAAATGCCCCGTGCGCGGACCGTACAGCGTGAGATCATAGCCCATCGCCGACAGCGAGTCGCGGACCGCCTGCGGAATGCGCGACTCGATGTCGAAGTCGCACCCCGAAAATCCGGGCTTGGTGAACCGACCCGCCTCGAGCGCCTGCTGGATGCTCATGCCGTAGTCGGCCACGTTCGACACGAACTGCGCATGCGCCTGCGCCTGGTTCCACCCGCCCATGATGCCGAATCCAATGCGCACGCTGTCCTTCTGCATGAATCCCGGAATCAGCGTGTGCAACGGGCGCTTGTGCGGCGCGAGCGTGTTGGTCCGGCCGGTATCGAGCGTGAACAACGCGCCGCGATCCTGCAGCACGAATCCAGTGCGCGCCGGCACGAGGCCAGACCCGAATTCCTCGTAGTTGCTCTGGATGAGCGATACGATGTTGCCATCGGCATCGATGACGGTGAGGTAGATCGTGTCGCCGCCCTTCTTGTCCGTGATCGAGGAGAAGTCGGACGGTGCCGCGCTGCAGACGGCGCGCGTCGAGTCGATCAGCGCGGCGCGCGCGGCCGCGTGCGCCGAATCGAGCATCTGCGCCACGGGTACATGGCCTAACCGGGGATCGCCCACGTAGCGCAGGACATCGGCGTAGGCGAGCTGCTTGGCCTCCATCGTCACGTGCAAGGCTTGCGTTGCGTGAAACCCGTACGCGGCCATCGGGTAATGCGACATCATCTGCAGCATCATCAAGGCGCCGATGCCCTGGCTGTTCGGCGGTAGCTCGTACACGGTCCAGCCGCGATAATCGACGTGCAGCGGCGTCACCCATTCCGGCTGAAAGTCCGCGAGATCCTCGGCGGTCATGGTGCCGCCGAGTTGATGCTCGGTGGCGAGAATGGCGTTAGCCGTGGCGCCCTTGTAGAACCCGTCGCGCCCGTGTCTCGCAATCAACTCGAGCGTCCGCGCGAGATCCGGATTGCGAAAGATCTCGCCCTCGCGCGGCGTGTGGCCGTCGATCAGATACGTCTTCGCCGCATCCGGCGTCTCGCTCAGCGTCTTCAAATACTCGGCCCACGTGTCGGCAATCACCTGCGACACGGGAAAGCCTTCGTTGGCGTAACGAATCGCGGGCGCGAGCAGCGTGGAGAACGGAAGCTTCCCGAACTTGTCGTGCAACGCCTGCCATCCGGCGACCGCGCCCGGCACCGTCACGCCCCAGATGCCGCGAAGCGGAATGCGCTCGACGCCCTTGGACTTGAGCAGCTCCGGCGTCATGCCGCTCGCCGACCATCCACTCGAATTGAGTCCGTAGATCTGCCCGGTCTTGGCGATGTAGACGATGGCGAAGAGATCGCCGCCCACGCCGTTCATCGCCGGCTCCATGAGTCCGTTGGCCGCGTTCGCCGCGATCGCGGCGTCGACGGCGTTGCCGCCTAACTCGAGCATGTGGACGCCGGCGCTCGCGGCGAGCGGCTGGCTCGCCGCCACGATGCCGTAGCGCGTGATGACCATCGAGCGGCCGGGGATCGGCAGCGGTTGGCCGTTAGGCGGCGTGACTGGCACCCCGTGTTGGGCGGCGGCGAGAGACGGGAACGCCAAGGTCGCCAGTGCAGCGGCGAGCGTGATGAAGCGACGGCAGGACGGTGGCATGAGTAGTCGGGCTTGGTTCTCTGCGTAGCGGCAAGATCTCCCGGGTAACGCAGGAGTCGTCGCGGGGACGTGACATACGGGCGGATACATCTGGACGCTGCCGGACACCACGCGACGAATCAACGCTGCGGCGAGGTGGTAGTCCAGAGTACGATGCGCCATCGCGCGCGGGTTCGCGTGAGTACCATTGTACCCGTCTCCGGCACCAGATAATGTGCGCAATCTCCATTCGCGCCACTCAGGGCACGACCACCAGGCGGTTGTGACGGCCGCTCATCCGGATGCCCGATGAGTCGTAGGGCACGCGTCGCCCGTTCAAGGAGTACTGTGCGCCCGGCCCTGCTTTGGACCTGAGGACGAAGGTCCAGCCATCGTCTTTCGCCCGAACGTCGTACGCCATCCCCTTTGCCGTGCGGGTGCGCGTGAAGGAAATGCGCGTCGCGCCGACTGGCAGGTCCCGAATCGCCATGTCGTCCCACCCCGTCGGCGGATGCGGGTCGAGCGCCACGGTCTTCTCCGGTGCGTTGGGCATGATGCCGAAGAACTGCTCGACTAACGGAACAACGATGCCGTAGCTGGTCCAGGCGATCACGAAGTTCCCGTAATCGGGCATCATCTCCGAGATCGTGCCCGGCGATCTGGTCCCGAACGTCTCGGCGATTTTATTCATGTACCACAGCGCATCGTCGCTGCGCCCATAGCGCGCCTCGGCTTCCGCCTCCACGCCGGTCGAGATGGTCATCATCGCCTGCCGCTCGACGGCCGAGAGATACGGCCCGTACGCACCGACATTGTCTTTGCGAATCCGATCGAGCAGACGGATCGCCCGGTCGCGCGGCGCGATCCCCATCTCCATAGGCGTGGCGATCACCCAGTTCTCGTTCGTGATCCAACCGCGACTCGTGTCGGGCTTCGCCGCAAACCGGCGCCCGAGCTGCTCGTAATACGCAATGAGCTGGGAGTCGCGCGCGATGGGTGTGGCATCCTCGCCTAACTTGATTTGCTCGATCGCGCCTTCGGCCGCGCTCACCGCCTGCGCTCGCGTGCCGTAAAAATCGGCATACGATTCGCGGTTCTCGAGCCAGAAGCGATTATTGATCTTCGTCGCGAGCAGCGACGAGAGGGAGTCGTATCGCAGCACGGCGGCGGAGTCGTGCAGGAATGCCGCGACGTGGCTTGTTTCCTCGAGCGCCTGCTGCGTGTACACCGCCGCGTCGATCAACTCGGCGTTGAGGCCGAGTACTTCCATGATCCCGTAGCCTTCGGGGAAGAGGTCGCCGTTCGTGTCGGCGTCCGTGAGCAGCCAATGCAGACTCTTCTGCATCGCCGGGTACATCTCGCGCGCGAATGCCGTGTCGGCCGTCCAGTCGATGAGCTGGCCGACCGTCATGACGTACTGCGCCGTCTCCTGCGTGTTGCCGTGGTTTCCGACGAAGCCGTTCGTCGTCACCTCGTGCACGATGCGCCCGTTGCCGTTCGCCTTCATCGACTGCCGCCACAGCAGGCGCAGCGTCTCCTTCGTCAGGCGAAAATCGCCCGTCGCGATGAGCGCCTGCGCGGTGTACATATCGGGGAACCACCACGGGTACTCGGGGAGACCGGCCCCGACGCCGCGGCCCATGCCCGGCACGTCGCGGACGAGCCACTGGTTGTCGATCCGCACCCAATCGTACACCTGCTGCAGGCGCTTGTCGGGAATGGTGATGCGCGCTTCCGTTAGGAGGGCGGCGTAGTGCGCCTTTTTCTGCTCGAGGAGGTGCGTGTGCGTCCGCGCGATCTGCGCGAACGTGCGCAACGCAGACGCCTCGTCGGTGAACGATCCGGCGATCACGAACGTGAGCGTCGAGTTCCCGTGCGGAGCAACCGGGAGCGTGTAGCGCGACGCGGCGGTGACGCCCTGTCCCGCGGTGCGCATTGCTTCGGGATGGGCGACGAGCTCGCCTGTGCGCGATGTCGCGCCCCACACACAAAACCAGGGATTGCGCGTATCGCGCGCGACGAACACGTGCCGCGACGATTGCCACGTCACCGTGTCCGGCGCGTCGCGAATGCCTAAACTGTCCGACATCCAGACCGGCCGCAGGTCGGTCTTCACCGTGAACTGGAGGCTCAACTGCCTCGGTCGCGCGCTCGCGTTGCGGACGATGTATTGGACCACCAATCCGTTCTGGCCATCCGGGCTCAACTCGAAGCGCTCGACCGTCACGCTGTCGAGCACGGGCCCGTAGTCGAATCGGCTCCCGTACGGGAACGCGACGAAGTCGGCGGCCTCGGCCAGCACGGTGTCGCGACGAGCGGCCGCATCCGTTAGGCGGGCCCGGAAACCGTCGATGAGCTTGATGGGATGCAGCCACAGCCCGCCCATCTCTCCGCGCACGTGACCGCCGAGATCGGGGAAGGCTCCGTCCTGCGTGCCGATGAGGTATGTCCGGTCGCCCGCGGTGACGTAGGGCTGGTGCTGGTGCCGTCCGTGATTGCTCACACCTGCGAACGCCGCCGGGACGGCGGCCCGCTGCCCGTGCACAGGAGGGCCGCTCAGGACCACGAGCAGCAATGCGAGCATCACTCTCCCCGCCACGTTGAGCATATAACGAAGACGGGGGCTTGCGACAAGCCCCGGGTCGCGCGGTAGAGTCGCGGACTCGTGAAGCCAAGGAGATGGTGATGACAGATCATGCGGTACTGATCGCGGGCGGTGGTCCGACGGGATTGATGTTGGCGGGCGAATTGGCGCTGGCGGGCGTCGACGTCGCCGTCATCGAGCGGCGCGGCAGCCATGACTCGTTAGGCGCGCGCGCGAGCGGCCTGCACGCGCGCACGATCGAAGTGTTCGATCAGCGCGGCATCGGCGATCGATTCGTGTCGCAGGGGCAAACGTATCCCGTCGTGCACTTCCACGTGCCCTTGGATCTGCGCGACTTTCCAAGCCGGCGCAACTACGTCCTCGGTCTGTGGCAGCATCACACCGAGCGCATTCTCGCCGAATGGGTCGCCGGGCTGCCGGTGCGGTTCCATCGCGAACGTGAAGCGACCGGCTTCACGCAGGACGACGCCGGCGTCACCGTCCACCTGGCCGATGGCTCGTGCCTAACGGCAGAGTACCTCGTGGGATGCGACGGCGGGCGCAGCGCGGTCCGGCGGGCCGCGGGCATCGAGTTCCCGGGTTGGGAGGCGACGACGAGCTGGTTGATCGTCGAAGCCGAAGCATCGGAGGAACCAGCGTGGGGCTGGCGCCACGACGCGCGCGGCAGCCACGCCATCGGCCACGCGGACGGCGGCCCGCGGCGTATCCGGGCGGTCCTAACGGAAGCGAACGTCGGCAGCCGCGCCGGCGAGCCGACGTTCGATGATATTCGCGAGGCGATGGTCGCGGTGTACGGAACCGACTTCGGCATCCACAGTCCCAGCTGGATCTCCCGGTTCACGGACATGACGCGCCAGGCCGCCGCCTATCGCGATCGGCGCGTCCTGTTGGCCGGCGACGCCGCACACGTGCACGCGCCGATCGGTGGCCAGGGCCTGAACCTCGGCGTCCAGGATGCGGTGAACCTGGGATGGAAGGTGGCCCAGGTCGTTAGGCAGACATCGCCGGACACGCTTCTCGATACGTATCAGGCCGAGCGCCACCCGGTCGCCGCCCGCGTGATGCGCGGCGTCATGGCGCTCGCCGCGCTGCGCCGGTCCGACGAGCACACGAAGGCGCTGGGCGAATGTGTCTCCCAGATGCTCGCGATGGACGAACCGCGCAAGCGATTGGCCGGGCAGATGTCCGGTTTGGACATTCACTACGACCTCGGCGACGGGCACCCTCTACTTGGGCACCGCATGCCTGATCTGGATCTGGTCACCGTGCGAGGGCCGATGCGGGTCTTCACGCTGCTCCACGGCGCGAAGCCGGTCTTGATCAGCTTCGGCGCACGCGTCGACATCGGCCCCTGGGCCGACCGCGTTCCGTTAGTCGGCGCCGAGTACAGTGGAACATGGGAGCTCCCGGTCTTGGGGAGGGTTCCCGCGCCTAACGCCGTGCTCGTGCGGCCCGATGGATACGTCGCCTGGGTGGGTGATGGAACGGAGGCCGGGCTCGCCGACGCACTCACGGCGTGGTTCGGGCCGCCTCACCCAGCTTAGCGCGCGATCGAAAGACGTCAAAGCTCACGTTGGTTCGCGACGCCCGGCGCGAAGTGGATGCCAAACACGGCGAGGCTGAGCACCCACGCGGCCAAGCGCCAGCTCTTCACCGCAATCGGCGACGACGCGCGCGCGGCGAGCATCGCCGTTGCAACGCCGACGAGGACATACGCCGAGCCGGCGATCAGTGTGTTCCAAAGGCGAGTCTGTCGCATGGGAGCCTCTCCTGTCAGTCTACCAACACCGATCATGCCCCGGCTACCGCGCCAACTGCCTCGGATTGGCGATCCGCACGTGCGACCAGCGCAGCCGCCGCGAGATCGCCCGTCACATTGAGCGCCGTCGCGAACGTGTCCGGCAACGCATCGACCGCGATCAAAATCCCGATGCCCTCCGCCGGCAGCCCGATGGCGAGGAACAATGGCGTCAGCATGATGAACGCGCCGCGCGGTACACCGGGCGCCACGAATGCGAGGAAGACCGACGCGACGGCGACCGTCGCCAGCTCGCGCGCATGCAGCGGGACTCCGTAAAACCAACCGATGAACAACGCGCCGATCGTCCACGACACCGGCGCGCCGATCTTGAACACCGACACGGCAAGCGGCAGGACAAACCCGGTGATGCGGCTCGGGAGCGCAAGCCCGCGCTCGCCGCTCTCGATCAGCGCGGGCAGCGATGCGAGCGACGAGCTCGAGCTGAACGCGATGAGCTGCGCCGGCAGCGCCGATCGCGCGAACTGCCTAACGGGAACGCCACCGGCGATGGCGACGACCGGATAGAGGAGCAAAATGATCACGATGTTGCCGAGCGAGTACGCCGCGATGTACAGGCCGAGCGCGCCGGCCACACCGGCGCCAAGGTGCGCCGTCAGCGGCAGCACGAGCGCGAACACGCCGATCGGCGCGGCCAGCACCACCCACCGTACGACCCGCATCATCGCGTCGCCTAACGCGCGGGCGAGCTCCACGAGCGGCAGCCGCGTCGCCTCGGCGCTGCGCGCGATCGCGATCGCGAGGATCAGCGTGAACAGAATGAGCGGGACCATGGCGCTGCTTGCCGCCGCGGCAACGGGATTCGCCGGGATCAAGGACACGAGCCAGGCGCCGAAACTCGGACTCTGCCCGCCGGCCGCGAGCTGACTCGCCGCCTCGGCCGCCCCCGCGGGGAGGGCCGGCCTCGCCCCTGCGGTAGACGGAAGCGGCAGCAGCGCGAACAGCGGTGGTGCGAGCAGCAGGACGACCGCGGCGGTCGCCGCCAACAACAGCCCGAACACCACGAGCGTGCGCCCGCCGATCCGTCCGATCGCGCCGACATCGGTGGCCGATGCCACGCCGGTCACGAGGAGGGAGACGACCAACGGAATGACGGTCATCCGGATGGCGTTCACCCAGAGCGTCCCGACGGGCGCGACCGCGTCGGCCGCGCGCAGCAACGACTCGCTGCCTAACGCAGCGATGACCGCGCCGCCGGCGATGGCGGCCGCGAGCGCCACGAGCACACGCGTGCTCTCTTTCATGGGCTAGTCGGCAGGCGGGTCACATCATGAGATCGCCGCCGTTGATGTCGAGCGACGTCCCGGTGATGTAGCCCGCCGCGTCGGACGCGGCGAAGCAAATGAGGTCGGCCACTTCCCGTGCCGTGCCGAGGCGCGGCACGGGATACCCCGCGGCGAGACGCGCGAGCAGCTCGGGCGCCGCGTGCTCGTGCGTGAGCTCGGTGTCGATCATGCCCGGGCATACGGCGTTCACCGTGATGCCGAAGGCGCCTAACTCTTTGGCAGACGCGCGCGTCAGGCCGAGCAGGCCGGCCTTGGAGGCGGTATAATGGGCGCCGCCTAACGTACTGACCATGCGGCCCGCCGACGACGAGATGTTGATGATCCGCCCGTAGCGTTGCGCCTGCATGGTGGGCAGCACCGCCTTGGTGAGCCGAAACGGCGCCACGAGATTCACCTCGAGTGCGTCGCGAAACTCCTGGGCCGAGAGATGCGGGAAACGCGTCGAGCGCGCGAACGCCGCATTGTTGACGAGCACGTCGATGCGGCCGAATCGGTCGACCGTGCGGCGAACGATGTCCTCGGGCACACCGTCTTCGGCGATGTCGCCCGGCACGGCCAGCGCGCGGTCGCCCAACGACTCGGCCAGTGCGCCGGCGCGGCTGGCGTCACGGACGTTGACCGCGACACGCGCGCCGCGCTCGTACAAGCGCGCCGCCACGGCGCGACCCAGGCCGCGCGCCGCTCCGGTGATGATGGCGACTCGACCCGCGAAATCCAGGGGCACGTTGGAGGTCTTCGCCTCATCCACGTCGTGCGAACTGATGGGAGCGGTCCGATTGGAGACGCGCGAATATGGCGGTCCGGCCGTGCGCCGGCAAATGCGGCGGGCGTTAGACCTCTTTCCGAGGGACATGCCGCACGTTCACCTGGGTCGCGTGGGTAGGGCGGTCACGTCTGGAGCCGGGAAGGTGTTCCCGGCCACGGCGCTGGAGCCGCGGCGCGCTACGGCCGACGCGAAAGCGAATCGGCCGGGTCCACAGAGCGCAATGGCGGCGTAGCTCGCCGCGTACAACAACGCGGTGACTGCGTCCTCCGAGCCATAATGTGCGCTGATGGTATACCCGATCAACATGTGCGCGACGATCGCGAGGGACAGCGGCCGCGCGAATACGCCGGCCGCAATGAGCAGCGGGAGCAGCGTCTCGTTCAGCACGGCAAGCGTGGTCACGAGCAGCGGCAGCGGAAATCCCCAGCGGGCGATGCCTAACTCGAAGCCCCACGACGAGTGGGTCGCCGCGGCGTGGATGCCCAGACGCGCTTTGATCAATCCGTCGATGACGAACAGGGACAGGCCGGCGAGCACGCGAAGCACGAGCATCGCGGCGTCGCGCTGGCCGGGCGACGCGCGCACCGCCGACGGCCGGGCCACCGTTAGGCGGCCCGCACCCGCGATCGCCACGGTGGCGAACACGCAGGCGAACATCAGGTCGCGCGCCGGCTCGAAGTTGAAGCGCTGGCCCGCGGCGACACCCGCGATCATGACCGCCATCGAGCCGATGCCGCCGAGCAAGGCGGCGGGCCGTGTCCACACACCCGCAACGACCAGTGCCGCATCCAGCGCCAGGAGGACGGCCGGCCAGGTGTGTCCTTTGACGAGCGGCGTGCCGGGGAGCGGCATGATGGCGAGCGCGATGATGCCGCCCCCGGCCACGAGACGGAGCAACAGCAACGCGATGTCATCCGCCTCCACACGTTCGTTCATGGCCGGCCTCCTCGGCGTGCGGTGGGAGTCGAACATCGTGTGCGGCGCAGGGAGGAGACAAGTCGACGCGGGATGAGCGGGCCAGCGGGCGGGATGAGCGGCCCGCGCTCAGCGCTCGCGGCGCGGTGGTGCTACTATATCACCCATGGTCACGCGCTCTCACATGCCGCCGTGGAGCACCTGAATGCCTAACGGCATCCGTCGGCCCTGGTCGTGGCATACCTGGTACTGGATGTGCCAGCTTGGCGGGTGGTCCGCGCTCGGCGCGTTTCAACTCTTGACGTGGCTGGCGAACGCGGGCGATGCGCCGGTCGCGTTCGGGCTCGCGCAGGCATTCGTCGGGCCGGCGTTCGGGTTGGCCGGCACGCACATCCTGCATCGCACCATACAGTGGCGCGGCTGGCTCGAGCGGCGTGGGCCGTCCCTTTTTGTTCGCTTGGGCGCAGCGATCCTCGTCTGGGCGGCGCTGCTCGATGCGGCGCGTGCCGCGGCGACCTATGCGCTCATGCCGCCCGGCATGACGATGCCGTTGCGCGTGTTCCTAACGGGATACGGGATATGGGTCGTGCTGCTCATCGCGTGGACCGCGCTCTACCTCGCCGTCCACGAGCTGCGGGCACGCCGGCGCGAAGAGATCCGCTCGCTCGAGCTCGCGATTGCCGCGCGCGAGGGACAATTGCGGGGCCTGCGTTCGCAGCTCAACCCGCACTTCTTGTTCAATGCGCTGAACAGCGTGCGAGAGCTGACTAACGAGGACCCGCGGCGCGCCGACCAGATGCTCACGCAACTGTCCGATCTCCTCCGGTATTCCCTGCGCTCCAACGAGCGCGAGCTCGTGTCGTTAGCCGAAGAGATGCGGGGCGTCGAGCGGTATCTGGCCGTGGAGTCCGTTCGATTCGAGGAACGCCTGCGCGTTCGGTGGGACGTGGCGCGGAGCGTGTTGTCGGCGAGTGTCCCGCCGCTCGTGCTGCAGACGTTGGTGGAGAATGCCGTCAAGCACGGCGTCTCCCGCCGCGCCGACGGCGACGACGTCACGATCTCGGCGCACGCCGATGATGGCCGGCTCGTGGTCGAGGTGACTAACGCTGGCCCGTTGTCGCCCGCCGGCGGCAATGGCGGTTTGGGACTCCGGAATGTGCGCGAGCGGTTGCAGCTGCTCTTCGGCCCGCTCGCCGGAGTCGACCTCGGCGATGTGGACAGCGGCCGCGTTCGCGCGCGATTGGTGCTGCCGCTGACGCCGGCGGAGACTCGGGCATGAGAGCCATGATCGTGGACGACGAGCGCCTGGCGCGCGCCACCATCCGGCGCCTCCTTGCGCCGCATCGCGATGTCGAGATCGTGGCGGAAGCGGCGAACGCCGATCAGGCGGCCGCGTGGCTCCGTGCGACACGGCTCGACGTGATGTTCCTCGACATCGAGATGCCGGGGCGCAGTGGTCTCGAGCTGCTTGCGGATCTCGCGATCACACCGCCCGTCATCTTCACGACGGCTTACTCCGAGTACGCGGTGCAGGCGTTCGAGCTGAGTGCGGTGGACTACCTGGTCAAGCCCATCGAAGCCGAGCGACTGGCGGTGACACTCGCGCGCGTGCGGCGACTGTTGGCGGCGCCCGGTGCATCCACAGGTAGCGTTAGGCAGCTCTTCCTGCGCGCGGGGCAGCGATGCTGGGTGGTCGGGCTCGACCGCATTCGCGTGCTCGAGTCGGTCCGGAACTCGACACGCGTGTTTTTCGATGGCGAGCGCGTGCTCGTCTATCGATCGCTCGCGGCATTCGAGGCGATTCTCGATCCCGGCATGTTCTTTCGCGTGAGCCGATCGCACCTCATCAATCTGCGGAGCATCGCGTCTCTGGTGGTGCAGCCGCACGGCGGATGGGAGGCCGTGCTCCGCAGCGGTGAACGCATTGCGGTTTCTCGGCGGCGAGCATCGCGCCTGCGGCAGCTGCTCGCGCCCTGACGTCCGGCGGCGACGGCCGCGCCAACCGCTCATCCCGATCGCCCAACCGTTAGTCCTTACCGGTATTGCCGGCCGGACATCGCTCCCCTACACGTTCGCACGTGCTGCACATGTCGATCGCGCAGTACGGTGAACGGTACGCATCGTGGCTCTTTCACGCAGGGGGATCGATGAAACGGAGAGACGTGATCTTTCGCTCGCTGCCGGCGGCGGCGTTGACGGCCGTCGTGGGCGGCAACATTGGCGAGCTCCTGCACGGCATCACTCGCGGCCTCTCGATCGGCCAGCCCGCGGCGAGGAGCCTAACGCCGTCGCCAGCGGCAAAAACGCCCGTGGCCTTTGTGATTTCCGACGGTGCCGTCGTGATCGACTTCGCGGGTCCATGGGAGGTCTTTCAGGACGTGTCCATCCCGTCACGCGGTGCGACGCGGGCCGAACAGGCGCCGTTCGAGCTGTACACGGTATCCGATACGACGGCGCCGGTCCGCGCGTCCGACGGCATGATGCTCGTGCCTAACCACACGTTCGCGGACGCGCCGGCGCCAAAGGTCGTCGTGATCCCGGCACAGAACGCCGCCAGCCCCACGATGCTGGATTGGATTCGGAACACGTCGCGGTCGGCTGACGTGACCATGTCGGTGTGCACAGGCGCCTTCGTGCTCGCCCAGACCGGCCTGCTGGACGGCAAGGCTGCGACCACGCACCACAACGCCTACCGGCAATTCGCGATGCAGTTCGGGAAGGTTCAGCTCAAGCGCGGGGCGCGTTTCGTGGACGAGGGGACGCTCGCCTCGTCGGGTGGTCTGTCGTCGGGCATCGATCTCGCGCTGCACGTGGTGGAGCGATATTTCGGCCACGATGTCGCGCAAGCGACCGCGGATCGTATGGAGTATCAGGGCCGCGGGTGGCTCGATGCGAACTCGAACGCGGAGTATGCGAAGCCGTTCGAGTCGACTCCGGATCACCCGAAGTGCTTGGTCTGCGCGATGGATGTGGATGCGCGAACGGCGCCGACGTCGACGTATCAGGGCGTGACGTACTACTTCTGCATTGCGGCGCACAAAGCAACCTTCGATGCCGCGCCGGCGAAGTGGGTGTGAGGGCCGCTGCACTGCCTAACGTGAGCGAATCGCGCAAGCCTTGCGGAATCTCGTGCCGTCGGGCAGGCGGAGCGCCAACGAGTGTGTCGTGCCCTGCGTCGAACTGCCAGACGCCTTGCGGCACGACACACGTGAGTTGGCCAGTCTTGGGCGCAACACTGCACGTGGCGGCGCCCATGTCTTGTTCTGCGTTGCCGACGATTTTTCTGCCGTGTTTCGTCCCGCCCCGGGGTGGCGCAAGCAACGCCGTGGTAACGGTTACGCGATAATTCCCATCGGTCGTCGACGGTAACGTTTACGGGGCACCAGCTTAGGGATGGCTAACGAACAGCTGCACGAGAACAGCGAAATGGCTGTCCGTTATCCACGGCACGTCAGAAACGACCTTGCGAGGGAACCCGTACTGTTGATCAAGCACGAGTGTTGTGATTCGCGTATTCCGATTTTGTAACTCGCGCTCCGCATAGACAAAAAGGCTGTCGACCGACCAGATCTTCCAAACGAGCAGGCTGTCCTTCGCTTCGTCGTGCGTAGCGGGACGTACACCAGTGATCCGCATGCCATGCACCAACGCAACCGGCTGCTTCGGTTCACTGTCTCTCGGCGGACAAAAGCAACCAACCGTGACCGCCAGCTGATATCCTGCCGGCCTTGCTGCACGCCAGCGAGCTCGGCCAGCGGCGAGCGAGCGGAGCATCCGCTCGCGCACCGAATCCGGCATCGCAAGATGACGGCGGTCGATTCGGATGGGTTGCACGCGCTCTGATGCCGCCGGCGACTGCCCCCGTGCCATCGCGGCGCCGAGCACCGTTAGCAGCAGCGCATCAACCAGGATGATGCCGAGCAGGCGCGCACCACAGAACTTCATGAGGCAGACGAGCGGGAATTACGACGTAGGACGAGAATCGCGCCCACAAGTGGGACCGCGACCACGTTAGTCAGCGCAAACACTATCGGCGTGTAGTAGTATCCAGGCATGTCCGTTACAACGGGAGCTGCGCTCAGTGCGGCAAAGAACCCAGCGAGGCCGAAAGCAATGGCGACGTGTCGCCACGATCGCGTTGAAGCTAGAGGGCGGAGGGTTGCATTGAGCGCCGCCGTTTGCAGCCCGAGAACCGCGCATGTGAGGAGCGCGGGTCGCCAAGGATACGGAACATCTTTGGCATTGGGGCCGAGAAGGCCGGGCTCGCGAGCAGCGGAGAGCGTGTAGGCGACGAAAAGCAGCCAGTACGCTATCCAGCCGTATCGTCCGAGCCACGACAGAACACGGGACATCATCAGGCTTTGTCAGGGATTCGATCTGCAACATCAGTGTCGCGGTAACCAGAACCCCCATCACTACCGCATACTCACACACGAACAAGATGGCGCGCTCGGGCCGGGACGGCGAGGGGACGCCGCCCCAGCCCGTTGAGCGCGCACACGCGTCTGCACCGTCATGCCGCCGGCGCTCGCCTCGCGACTCCTGTCCGCACGTTAGGCGGCACGGTCTGCCGGCCTTCAGCGCCGTGACTCTGCGCCCGCGCTCGCAACTGCGCAAACACGAGGGCGTGCGAGAACAGGAAGTACGGCACCAGTACGGTCGGAATCAGCGACCACGGAAGCCGCGTCATCGCAGCACTGCCCACACCGGCGTGGATGAGTTGGATCGGTGAACCGTTCGCGGACAGCACGCCCAACGAAACGGCGACGATCAGATCGAGCGTTCCAAAGGCGTTCCACGCCGTAACCCAGCGGTCGCCCTTCGTCGTGCGAGACGCCAACCACGCGACCGGAAGCGCGAATACACCCGTAATGAAATCGCCCCAGCCGGCGGAATAGGGAAACGGCCCCGTCATCTGGCCGGCGACTGCCTCCAGCACCATGAGCACACCGAGGATCCGAATCACGTTGAGCCCAACGAGCAGCGGCATCGGTAGTGAGAGCAGCGCCGCGCGAAATCCGGGTCTGAACGCAGCGAGTAGAGCGCCCACGAGCAGCGGAGTCGCGAACAGCGACAGCAGCACGGGAGCCCCGAATCGCGTGCCGCCGAGTGCGCCCGCGGCCGACACCGAAACGGCGATTCCGATCCAGGCACCGACGATTGCCGCGAGCGCGAGGCGCTGACCGCGCCGAAGCGCGAGACTGCCCGTGATCGCGACCAGCAGCACGGCCATCGATATCGACAGCGCGATGATGCGAATCGAGTCCAGCATGGTCCCTCCAGGTAGGCGATGCCTGACAATATGATGGTCGTCATATTGTGTCAAGGGGCCTTGTCGGCCGGCGTGGCGCAGAATATGATGAACGTCATGTCATGGACTGACGAACACAAAGAGCGCACGCGGGAACGCATCGTGCGCGCGGCGGCCGCCGCCGTGCGCGCGCGCGGCGTCGACGGCGTGAGTATCGCGGAGATCATGGCCGAGGCCGGATTGACGCACGGCGGGTTCTACGCGCACTTCGCGTCGAAGGAAGACCTTCTGCGCGCCGCCCTCGAATCCGCCAGCGGGCAGACGCTCGACATGCTCTCCGAAGCCACGCAATCGATCCCCGCTGACCAGCGCATCAATGCAGCGGTGGACGCCTATTTGAGTCCCAAGCACGCCGCGCATCCCGAGCGCGGATGCCCCATCGCGGCCCTGGGACCCGAGCTCTCCCGCTTACCGGGTCACGTGCGGCACGATCTCTCGCTCCGCATCGGGCGTCGCATCGAGGCGCTCAAGAACTTGCTGCCGCTCGACGCGCGAGCCGAAGAGGACGCCACCGCGGTCCTCGCGTGCATGGTCGGCGGTCTCGTGCTGGCGCGCGTCGTCGATCCCGAGCGATCGGCCGCCGTACTCGACGCGACACGCGCATTCGTGCGCCGCGGGCTCGCCCACGCCGGGAAACGAGCGACGGCACGAAAGCCTAACGCGCGATCGAAGTCGACGCGGCGCCGGTCTCGCGCCTGACGCAGTCCCACGCGCGGAGCAGGTGGCGCTCCGTCGTCAGGATGTTAATACGAATGCTCCAGCGCGCCGTTTCGTTAGGCGGCCGGATCGCCGTCCCAGAACGGACACGGGCGCCGCATGACCATCTCGAAGTGGTGACACCGGCAATAGAGTCCTGGATTGATGCGCAACCGTAAACAACCGGGTTCCCGACATCGTTCCGGACCAACATCCGGGCCGAGTATCTCGAAGAAGCGCCGGTCCTCGGCCATGCGACGCAACACATCAGCCAGGGGGCGCGCTGCATCCAGCCAGCTAACAGGATCCGCGGCGTCGATGCGGTAGAACAGCTCGGGCCCGCCGCCCTGCAACTCGCCGAGCGGGCGTTCACTCGCCCATGCCGCTCCACATGCGCGGCAACGGTAGACAGACATCCAGGTCGAGCCGTTGGTCGCCAGCTGTTCGAGACGGGGGCGCAGGCGCGCGCCGGCATCGAAGCGCTCGACCACTTCGGTCCACGTGCGCGGCATGCTGCCCAGCTTCCGACAGGGACACTCGATCATGTCGCGTTCACTCACGATGCCCGCCCGGTCACTCGACAGCGCGATCGAAGCACCTCGAACCGTCGGAACCGAGCGCGCACGACAGCGTCAGTCTGGGTTGTGTCCGTCGTTAGCTCGCGCGCACGACGGGCAGCGGCCACCGGATCCCCGGCCGATCGTGCGGCCGCACGTAGCGCAGTAGGTAATCATCCACCAAGTCAACAGCGCATTGGCAGTAAGCACGGCGATAATGACTACTGATGGAATATTGGGGAACGCTCCAGCGATCTTGAACGCCACGAATACCGTCACGTGAAACGCGATGAGCGTGGCCGGGAGAACGATCCGCTTGGTGGCAACCGAGCGGCTCAAGAGAACGAACACTATGCCGATGGCCGACAGGGCGATGAGCACGATCAAGCCGGGCGGCAGAGAGCTGTGTGTGTTCATGAAGGGCTCCTTCAACGGAGGGCCGGCTCCATTGCCGGCGTCTAACGGAGGCGTAACGCGCGTCGAGCTTGGGCGTGAACAGCTTGGAGATCGCGTGGCGATTGATGTCGGCGATGCGCGCATTCACGAAGGCATGCGAAAACCCGAAAGTCCCCCGTTACGAACGGGCACTCACCGGTTCGTGTACTCCAAAGCTGGACGGCCACACCCGCCGAATTACCCACGTCGCAATGGAGCCTATGACGAGCGCGCTCAGCGTGCCGCCGATCCCGAGCACGAGGAGCACCTCGTACCGGAACTGCAACAATTCGTGAGCATTGACCGGTGCGGCGAGCTTTTGCAGGCAGGCCGGGTCGTTCTTCCAGCAGCCCTGGAAGGCGATCTGTGAGCGAAGGGAAACGAACACGACCAGGATCCACTGTGCGACGAGCGCCGCGAGAAGTGCCCGGCGCCACGTCAGTCGGCGCGCGAGAGCAACGAAGGCGACGGCGATGAGCGGGGCCGGAAGGCAGAAACGTGCGACGTACTCGACGGTGTCAACCACGGTTGTCCTGTGGTGCGTTAGGCGCCAATCGCCCGGTCGCGTTCGCCAAAGCGTGTCCAGTTGGTCAGCAGAAGAATGAGAAGAAGCGCGTTCACGATCAGCCAGGGCGGCTTCATGTTGACGCCCTCGAAGTTGAGGTGCATCGAGAACTGCAGGGCACTGGTGAGGACGATCAGGATGCCAATGTACCACGCGCCGGATCTCCGCCGGCGACGGATGAGGTACCCACCCAGGCAGTATGCAACGCCGATGATGACGACGATCGACAGGAACCCAACAGCAGCCATGAACGCGCGAGGCTTCGAGGATAGCGGGACCAAGATAACCACGGTGGGTACCAGCAAGATGATGCCCCACGCGTAGCACAGGTACGAGGCAATGATGATCGGCGCAGGCTGCTTTGATGGGCTGTCGGAGGATGGCAACGGGATGGTCATAGCCCTTCCGGTTAGCGTCTAACGCAAAGCGTCAGCTGCGGCTGCCCCGACAGCTAGTATTTCCAGGCGCGGGTGTTGGTACCGGGCGGAGCATGCTTCGTGATTTCCGCCGCCATCTCCCGCAGCAGTTGGGCGTTAGTCACGTGCTGCCACCCGTGTCCCTTTTCAGGACGCCCGTAGCGAAACACGCCCGGCACGTGCGGGTCGGTCGTGGAATCGAGGAAATGCTGCAAATCCATGACGGCCAGGTTCAGATAGAAGTTGTCCATGTCGCCGACGTCGACGTGGATTTTGTCGACCAAGGCCGGTCCCACGGTCTTCCAGTTTTTCGCCAGGTACGACTCGAGATCGTAGCCGTGATCGTGCATGTACTCGATCACCGCGCGATCGATGTGGCCGGTCTTCTTGTCCCACAGCGGCATGGGATAGCCGTCCGCGCCGACCGGAGCGTACACGGATTCCCAGGCTTCGAATTGCTCGCCAGACCGCCCATGGCTGCCGAGCACGTCTTCGAGGCGGCTCATGTCGCGGATGCTTAGCCACGGCTGCCCATCGTTGTCGCGCATGACCATGCGCTCGGGGTGGTACCACATGCTGATGGGACTGAAGGGTGCGATGCCCGGCGCATCGTCCACGAACGCGTTCGTGTCGGCGTACGCGTCGAACGTCCCATAGTGGTGAAAATCGACGGGGTCGGGATAGAGCGTCCACGTCCCGCCGAAAAATTTCGGATGGTAGATCTGCAGCGCGATCGACTCCCACCCGCCGGTGGATCCACCGGACAGCACGCGCGCGTACGGCGCCTGGATCATCCGGAAGTGCGACTCGAGATACGGGATCAACTCCGTCATGATCGCGTCGCCATACGGACCGTTGTTCGCCGAGTTGACGGCGTACGAATCGTCGAAGTACGGCGTCGGGTGCTGGAACGTCACCGCGATCATGCGCGGCATGTGAGGCCCTTCCCATTCGCGCGCGAACACCCATCCAGGCTCTCGGTTGTACGAGGCGAACAGGCTCGTGATCCTGGGCGGCAAGGGGACGCTGTCGGGATTGAAGCCTAACGGAGCGCCTAACCCAAAGTGGCCCTGCTCGAACAGGACCGGGTACCGGACGCTCGGGTGCGTGTCGTAGCCCGCCGGGAGCAGAACGGTGGCGCCGAGGTAAAAGGGATGTCCCCAGAACTTCGTGAGCAACGCGCTCTGAATCTTGATGTGCTTCACCCACTTCGTGTCGGCCGGCATCTGAATCGGCGGGATGACGTGCGTGA
The DNA here is from genome assembly GCA_035277485.1 of Gemmatimonadaceae bacterium. Taxonomy (GTDB): domain Bacteria; phylum Gemmatimonadota; class Gemmatimonadetes; order Gemmatimonadales; family Gemmatimonadaceae; genus JADGGM01. The sequence continues at coordinate 17,077 of DATEKK010000230.1, read as the reverse complement.
GTGAGATCTGGACCGTACCACCGGCGGAGGGATCGATGTGCACGCGTTGCGGGTCGCTGGTGAGATTCCCCGGTGATGACGTGAAGTTCTGCCCCTCCCACTGATCCATGTGCGCCCAGATGGTGTGTCCGTCGACGCGATGAAATTCGGTGTAGACGTTCATCACCGCTTGCACCCAATAGTCGCCGGCGGGAAGGTCCCCGAGCGACTTCGTGGGATAGCCGGGCGTCGACTCGTCGATCACAGCGGGCTGGCCGGGCGCGAGCGCATTCACGTCGAGTCCGAACAGTGGCGTGCTGTTGGTGAAGGAGCCCGCGCCGGCGATCGGTGGCGGTGCGGAATCTCGGCTAACCGCGAGGAAGACGCGTCCCGTGATCGGTTCGTTATGCAGAGACGCGGGAAACGAAATCTCGACGTGGAGCGGCGCGCGGACTCGCGCCGGACGCAACGAAAGGACGTGGCCGGCCGGCGCGACGACGAAGGCGCTGACGGCGAGAGCGATACTGAGCGTGCGCATGACCTGCGACTCCCGCGAGGAGACTTACGGTTCGCGCGCGAACTGCGCCACGTCGAGCGGCGGCAGTTTGTTGAGCGATGTGTTGAACACGATGTACTCGACTGTCCAGACTCCATCGGGCCGGTGGTAGGCCTCGAGCACGAGATACAGCGGATCGCGCTCGGCGAACACGACCACGTAGTAGCGGTGCACGGTCTTGGCGATTGCCTCATCGCGGATCAGCTCCCACCCGCTCGGGCGATCAGCGAGGTTGGCGAGGCTCGTCTTGAGTCGCGTGCGGGCGCTGTCGGTCGCCGCACTCGGTCGCCACGCCTTGGTCCACTCGTCGATCGCGCGGTCATAGTCGCCCGCCTCGACAGCGTGGAGTCCCTGAGCGACTGGGTCGGGAAGTTGCGCCTGCACGGTGTAAAGTCCGTGCAACACACAGAGGATCATGCCGAGGAGAAGTGCTTTCATGGACCGTGATGTCTAACGCGAGGGTTTATTTGTCAAGGAACCAATCATCGGCGGGGGCTCGGCGATCGCGTGGACGGCCAACCTCGACGAGATGGGATCAACGGATAGCGCAGGTGCGTAACCCCGACGCCCTGGATCACGGTCGGGTTGCCAAGGACGGTTGGCGTGCCGACGAGGTGGTCGAAGAGTCGTATCCCGGAGCCAAGAAGAACCGCTGCGATGTCGACGTGGATTTCGTCGAGGAGACCGGCGTTCAAGCACTGCTGGATGGTGTCGGCGCCGTGAACCCCAACGGACTTCCCGGCAGCGGCAGCCTTGGCTTGTGTCACAGCGCTCTCGATGCCGTCGGTCACGAAGTGCACGGTCGAGTTGGGCCGCGGCCATCCAGCGGGGATGTGGTGCGTTAGGACAAATGCCGGTCCCCACGCATGATTTCCGCCCCACCCTTCGGCAACATCGAACGTGCGCCGACCGGTGACCATGGCACCGAGCCCGGAGGTGAGGCCGCGCAGATGCTCGGCGCTCGGTGCGGACACCTTGAACGTCATGGGGTCCGACCCACCCGCGTGGAATTCCACGTCCCCCGAGGTGAAGTACCAGTCCAATACTTCGGCCACGCCATCGTCGCGGTCGGCGACAAAGCCGTCGAGCGACACGGACATGATTGCGATGACCTTCGACATGGCGACGTTCCTATCAAGGGCTGAAGACTACCTGCCGCCGATCGCACCTTGCTCCGCAGCAGCAACGCACGTTAGGCGCCCGCATCCGGAGCGTCGAGGCGCCAGACGCGTTGGGCAATGTATTTGAAACTGTCTTGATTGGCGCGGCAGTAACGTACTCTCACTCGCTCGCCAGGTCGAAGATTGACAGGCTCGGCATGCTGGATCGTGCCCGAGACAACTTGCTCACCGGTCGGCGAAAATGCGCGCCCGTCATCATCGTAGGTTACTTCGAAGGATTCGCCGGACGGGAGAGTTGCAGTTCCGCCGATGCGCGCGATCGCCGAGAAGTGACACCAGATATCCCAGGGAGCAGTCTCCTCGGACGCAATTGCCCCGTGCCCTTTATCGTCCCGCCAGTACTTCACGGTCCCGATGGTCGTGTGACGCGTGTACAGCGGATCGGAAGGCTCCGGCGCTGATTCCCGAACACTCTCATCTTGTCGCTTTTCTCTGGGCACTTGCACTCGCCTCCTGCCGGGGACTACCACGGGGCGTCCCGCTTAACATAATGACACTAAGTGCTTGCTTCGGCGCCCGCCGTGGCCAACATTAGACGCCCAACGTCACCCTCGGAAGAGCGGCACACCGCCGCCGCCGGACCTTAGCCGGTCCCAAGCGACTCGCCCCGCACGCCTAACCCTCATGAAACCCAAAGAACTCACCATCCGCGGGCTCGTGCTCGGTGTGCTCATCACCTCGCTCTTCACCGCGGCCAACGTCTACCTCGGTCTCAAGGTCGGACTCACCTTCGCGTCCTCCATTCCCGCCGCCGTCATATCGATGGCGGTGCTCAGCGTCGTCAAAGATTCCACGATCCTCGAAAACAACATCGTCCAAACGGTCGCCTCGGCGGCCGGCACACTCTCCGCGATCATCTTCGTGCTGCCGGGTCTCGTCATCGTCGGATGGTGGACGGGTTTCCCCTTCTGGGAATCCTTCCTCATCTGCGTGAGCGGCGGCGTCCTCGGCGTCCTGTTTACCATCCCGCTGCGCCGTGCACTGGTCACCACGTCGGACCTCCCCTACCCCGAAGGCGTTGCCGCCGCCGAAGTGCTCAAGGTGGGATCGGGCACGCGCGGCGAAGTCAAAGACGACACCGGCGAAGCCCGCGAAGGACTGGTGGCTGTCATCTTAGGCTCCATCACCTCGGCCGGGCTCGCGATTCTGACCGGCACGCGCATCGTGGCCGGGGGGCTAACGGGATTCTTCTCGTTAGGCACCAACGCCGCCACCGGGTACGACTTCGCGTGGTCGCTGGCCCTCCTCGGTGCGGGGCAGCTGGTCGGACTCTCCGTCGGCATGGCGATGCTCGTCGGCCAGATCATCTCGTGGGTGATCGCGGTGCCGATCCTCACGCACATGCAACCGGCGGCCGCCGGCGTCAGCCTCGCGACGCACACCGCCACGATCTGGCGCACGCAGGTGCGCTTCCTCGGCGCGGGTACGATCGGTATCGCGGCCATTTACACGCTCGCGCGACTCACACGCCCGGTGGTCGCTGGTCTCGTGAGCACCCTCTCGGCGTCGCGCGCCACCGCGACCACCGACGACCGCGATCGCGATCTCGCACCGACGTGGATCTTCGCGCTCGCCGCGGGATGCGCGGTGATCGCCGGCATCCTCGCGTTCACGTTCGCGAAGTCCACCGTGCTCGCACAGCACGCGGCGCTGCTCACGATCTTCGCCGTGCCGTTCGTCATCATCGTCGGCTTCATCATCGCCGGCATCTGCGGCTACATGGCCGGACTCATCGGCGCCTCCAACAGCCCGATCTCGGGCGTGGGCATCCTGTCCATCGTGGTATGCGCGTCCATTCTGGTAGTGGCCGTTAGGCCGACGGCCGATTCGCGTCCTGCCCTCGTCGCGTTCTCGCTCTTCATCACCGCGATCGTGTTCGCGTGCGCCACGATCTCGAACGACAACCTGCAGGACTTGAAGACCGGCCAGCTCGTGGGCGCATCGCCGATGCGCCAGCAGATCGCGCTCATCGTCGGCGTTGGTGCCGGCGCCGCCGTGGTGCCGTGGGTGCTCAACCTGCTCGCGAAGGCATACGGCTTCGCGGGAGCGGCCAACGTGGGCGTGCTCGCACACAATCCGCTACCGGCACCGCAGGCCACGCTCATCTCGGCGCTCGCGACGGGCGTGATCGGCGGCCAGCTCAACTGGACGATGATCGGCGTCGGCGCGCTGGTCGGCGTCGCACTCATTCTGCTCGACGAAGCGTTAGGCGCGATGCACAAGCTCCGCATCCCGCCGCTCGCCGTCGGCATCGGCATCTACCTCCCGATGTCGGCCACCTTCGCGGTGATCATCGGCGCCATTCTGTCACACTGGTACGCGCGCCGCACTCGCAACACGCCGGACCCCGAACGCGCCGAGCGATTGGGAACGCTCGTGGCGTCGGGATTGATCGTGGGCGAGAGTGTGTGGGGCGTCGTGAATGCCGGCCTCATCGTTGCGCTCACGACCGACGCGCCGATCGCGCTCGTGCCCGAGTCGTTCAAGCCCGCGCCGTGGTTGGGCGTCCTCGCGTTCGTCGGGATCGTCATCTTCCTGTATCGGTGGATGCTCAAACGGTCGATGACGGCCCCGAGGGCGGCGCAACGGGCGAACGCCGCGTGAACCGCTCGAAGCCATGAAGACGCACACCACCTACCTCACGTTCAACACGAAGCGCCGCCAGGAAATCATCGACATCACCGACGACGTCGAAGCGTGCCGCGCGGCAGCCGGTATCGGCGATGGGTTCGTGCTCGTGTCCGCAATGCACATCTCGGCCTCGGTGTTCGTGAACGATCACGAGCCGGGCCTCTGGCAGGACATCCTCGACTGGCTCGAGCACACGATCGCACCGTGGGATCCCAAACGATACCGGCACAACGAAACCGGTGAGGACAACGCCGCCGCGCACCTCCGCTCGCTCACGATCGGACACGAAGTGATCGTGCCCGTAACCGGCGGTCGCCTCGACTTGGGCCCGTGGCAGCGCATTTTCTACGGCGAATGGGATGGCCGCCGACCGAAGCGCGTGATCCTCAAGGCCATGGGCGAGTAGCCGATCGCGATGCGATGCATCACTCGCGCGTGAGCGTCACGCGCGCGAACGGCCGGCGCACGCCGTCGTCGTCGTTGTCCATGTGCCATGCCCAACTGTCGGATGCGCGATCGTACACGAACGTGTTGTGAAAGCGGCTGGTGGGCGAGCTCGTGAAAACGAAGGGGATCGAATCGGCGACGGCCTGCGCGCGGCCCAAGCCCGCGGGCGCAAACGCGCCGTACGCCGTGTTGTCCAGCCACATCGCCGCGTACTCGTGCGTCTTGGGATCGCAACCGAGGTACACGATGGCCTCGTAGGCCGGCGTGTCAGCTGCGGTGCGCTCGCGCGACACCTCGTGCATCTCGACGTATTCAGTGCCTAACACCCAGGTGAACGTCACGTCATGCACCACCGACTTGCCGGCCATCGGGCCGCGCAATACCCAATGCCCGATGAGATGGTCCAGCAGCGAATCGCGCGGGGCGGGCGCTTGCGCCCGCACCGGCGACGCCGCCAGCAGACCAACGAGAGCCATCGTCACTCGTAGGCGCATGGTCACACACTCCGAAAGTGTTTGGAGCAACCGGTCACGCGGGCTTCGTTCCGATTGCGGCGATCCAACCGCGCCGACCGTCCTCAACGACACGAACGCCGGTGAACCCGGCGCCCGCGAACATCGCCTGGTGTTGGGCAACATCGAGCGCCGCCATGCCGGTGAGCGCACCCAATCGCGCCGCGTACCGCGCGTGCCGGCCGCCGTTGTAGAACTCCGCGATGATCACGAGAGTGCCGCCCGGCTTGAGCACGCGGCAAATCTCGCGCATCCCCTCGCCTAACGACTGCCACCAGAAGTGGGTCTCGACGGCCGTCGCCAGATCGAACGTCTCTGCCGCAAACGGCAGCGCGGCCACGGACGCCTGGTCGATCGAGACTCGTCCCGCGGCGATTGCCTGCCGGTTGGTCCGGCGTGATACGGCGACGCTCTCCGGCGCGATGTCGATCCCGTAGACACGCCCCGCCGTCGCGCGCGCCGCGAGCTTTGCCACCGTGCGTCCGCCGCCACAGCCGACATCCAGCACCGTGTCGCCCGCGCCGATCGACACCTGTTGCAGTCCCCAGTCCGTGAGCGCGGAGTGCCGCCGGTTCATCGACCACAGCGTTAGGCGGCCGAGCCAGCCGCGAGGCTGGCGGCATTGGGAGAGCGGCTGCCTGACTTTGTCGCGGCGGAGTGCCAGAATGGGCATCGGGTGTCGAGCTCGGGCAGCGAACGCGCAGCAGCTGCCGGGACGAATGGAACAACCAGGCGAATGATATGAGTACTATTTCCTCTTCGCGCGGCGTGGAATGTCGAGCTTCGCGAGAACTGCTTTCGGCGCCACCGCCCGATAACTCTCGGCGAGCCACGCCTCGAATGTCTCGATCGGCGCATCCCGCGTCGCGTCGATGTCGGCCGTCACCCATCCGTGCTTGCCCAATCCGTACCCCGTCGGTTCAGCGCCCGGCAGCTCGAGCGCCTCGGCCGACGAGTGCGGCAGCTTGACCGAGAATCGCACACCTCGCCCTTCAGCGTGCAAGAACAAAAACACCTTTCCGCGCACCTTGAACGCGCGCTCGCCCCACGGAAAATCCTCTGTGGTCTCGGGCAGAGCGAGCGCCGCGGCGCGCAAGCGTCCGGCGAGCGACCGAGGGTCCAGCTTGACCGGCGACATGTTTCCTCGCGAATGGCCGACCTTGCAATCTGCATCATTGCGGGGTCGAGCACGAGGAACCGAGCCCATCCTCGGCGTCTCTCTCTCTTGCAGTCACGACAGTTGTCATCTCGATTACACACGCGATGAGTTCCGTCCGCAACGATCTTGGACCTCGGACGCTCGCCGGGCGCTACCGCATCGAGCGCGAAATCGGCGCCGGCGCGATGGCGACGGTGTATCTCGCGCGCGACCTCAAGCACGACCGCGACGTCGCGGTGAAGATTCTACGGCCCGATCTGGCGGAGTCGGTGGGACGCGAGCGCTTTCTGCGCGAGATCCACCTGGCGGCCAAGCTCGCGCACCCGCACATCCTGCCGCTCTTCGATTCGGGCGACAGCGACGGCGCGCTGTACTACGTGATGCCTAACGTGCAGGGGCACTCGCTGCGCGAACGCCTCATCGCCGATCGCCAGCTGCCAGTCGCCGACGCCGTGCGCATCGCGTCCGACGTTGCCGCGGCGCTCGACCACGCACACCGCGAAGGCATCGTGCACCGCGACATCAAGCCGGAGAACATCATGCTGCAGGACGGCCACGCGCTCGTGGCCGACTTCGGCATCGGCAAAGCGCTGAGCGACGTCGCCGATGACTCGCTGACCCAGATCGGCACGAGTGTGGGCACACCGGCGTACATGAGCCCCGAGCAAGCCGTGGGCGAATCCATCGACGGACGCAGCGACATCTATTCGCTCGGCTGCGTGCTGTACGAGATGCTCGTGGGCGAGCCGCCGTTCACGGGGCCCACCGCGCAATCCGTGATCGCGAAGCGATTCGTGCAAACGCCCGCCGACGTGTCGGCGCTGCGCGAGACGGTCTCGCGTCCGCTCGCGCGCATCGTGCAACGAGCGCTCGCACGCACGCCGATGGACCGGTTCGAGACGGCCGCCGACATGCGCGACGCGCTGCACGCGAGCTTGATGTCGTCGACACCGGCCCAGGGCCAAGCGCCGGCGCAGTCGATCGCCGTGTTGCCGTTCGCGAACCTGAGCGCCGACACCGACACCGACTACTTGGGCGACGGAATTTCCGAGGAGATCATCAGCGTCCTCACGCAGATCGATGGGCTCCGCGTCGCGGCACGCACCTCTGCGTTCTCGTTCAGGGGCACGCGCGACGATCTGCGCACCATCGGCGAAAAGCTGAACGTTGCCACCGTGCTCGAGGGCAGCGTGCGTAAGGCCGGTACGCGGCTGCGCGTGACCGCCCAGCTCATCGACGTCGCCGACGGCTATCACCTCTGGTCCGAGCGCTACGATCGCGAGCTCGTCGATGTCTTTGCCGTGCAGGATGAAATCGCGGCCGCGATCGCCGCCAAGTTGCAAGTCACGTTCGACACGACTGCCACCAAGAAGCGCGCGCGCGCAACGCCGGCGCAGGTCGAGGCCTTTGAGCTCTTCGTCAAGGCGCGCGCCATCGTCGCGCGGCGCGTCGACATGGACCGCGCGATCACCATGCTCGAGCGCGTCGTGGAGCTCGATCCGGCACACGCGCGCGCGCACGCCATGATCGCCGAAGCCTGGCGCCTGCTCGCCACGTACAATCGCGCGCCGCCGGAGATCGCGCTTCCGCGCGCCAAACAATCGATCGCCGCCGCGCTCGCGATTCATCCGGACTTACCCGATGCACTCGCCGTGCACGCCGTCATCGCGTTCTCGTTCGATTGGGACGCGCGCACAGCGGTCCGCTACTGGGAGCGTGCGCTCGAGCTGGGGCCCATGCAATCGGAGGCGCGGGTGATGTTCGCGCTGTACGGTCTGGTACTGGGCTGCGGGGATGTCGCGCGCGCCACGATCGAGGCGCGGCGCGCGCACCAGGATGACCCGCGCAGCTCGACGGTCGTCGCGCTGGCCGCGCAGGTGTACGACGTGGCCGGCCTAACGGATGAGGCGCTCGCCGCGGCGCGCCAATCCGTCGAATTGGAGCCCCAGTCGATCCTTGGCCTCACGACGCTCGCCTTGGTGTGCGCCGAGACCGGCGACGCCGCGAGCGCGCTGCGGCATGCGCAGCGCGCTCTCGACATCTCGGCGCGATCGCCATTGCTATTGGGCGTCGCATCGTTTGCCGCTGCCGCGAGCGGCGACGTGGATCGCGCCGATGCCTATTTCCGCGAGATACTGGTGCGCTCCGAGTTCGAGCCGCCGGCGTACTCGGCGCTCACGATGGCCGCGATCGCAGCCGGCCGGATGGATGATGCCGTCGATTTCGCGGGGCGCAGCGCGGATGCGCACGAGCTACTCGCCGGTTTTGCGCTCTACATGCCGTTGTACGCGCCGCTCCGCGCGCACCCGCGATTCGCCGAGGTCCGCGGCAAGCTCACGCGCTGACCGGGCACCTGCCGGCGCGGGTGAGGCCCCACGTTCACGCAGACCGCGCCCGCCGGTAGCGCATGTACACCACTCCGTTAGGCAGCGCGGCCGATTCGGCGAGCGTCAGATCGAGGCGCTGTCCTTCCGGGAACAAGCGCTTCCCCCCGCCTAACGACACGGGGTACAGATGCAGACGGTATTCGTCGACCAGGTCTTCCTCAATCAAGGTGTGGACGAGCACGCTGCTGCCATCGAGGAGAATGTTCTTCCCTGATTCCTGCTTGAGCCGCCGCACGGTGCCGGGCACATCATCGCGAATGAGTGTCGAGTTCCGCCACGCCGACGCCGAGGTGAGGGTGCGGGACACGACGTACTTCTTGACGGCGTTCATCACGTCGCCAAACGGGTCGCCGGGTTGCATCGGCTCGAACGCACCGCCGTGGATCTGCCACGTCTTGCGGCCCAACAACAGCGCGTCGGACTCGGACATCAGCTGAAAAAAGCGCGCCCCGATGTCGTCGTGCCAGTACGGCCAGGTCCATCCGCCGCCGGCGAACCCGCCATCGGTATCTTCGTTCGCACCGCCCGGAGCCTGAATCACACCATCGAGTGTGATGAATTCTGCGACGATCAATTCCCTCATGGTGCTCCTCTGTCTATGAGGTCGATTGCTTTAGGCGAATGTCACTCGTCGAGCGGCGTCCACCGGCCGCGCCGAGCCGTCGCGATCGCGCGCTCGGTCACGAGGCGCATGTCGACACTGCCGTCGGCACGGCGTTCCACTCCGTACACGGTGCCGGGGAAATCGAGCGTCCGCTGGATGGCCCAGATCTCGTCGTGCGCGCTCGGCGGAAACCGACGGGCAGGATCGCCCACGGCAATCCATCCGATCGGCAGCATGGCATCTGCCGCCAGCACCGAATTCACGTGCACGACACCGCGAATGCGAACTTCTGCTCTCGTCCCGATGCGTGCCCCGTGAAAGATCGTGACGCCGGTCGCCACGAACGCGTCATCCTCGACCGTGCATCCGTAGAGCGCGGAGTGCGCTCCAATGAGCACATGTGCGCCAATGTGTACGGGGTGTCGCTGTGCGCCCCGGATCACCACGTGCTCGCGCACGATCGTTCCGCGACCGACATGGACCGGACCGTCGTCGCCAATGATGGCCGCACCGAACGACACGACCACGTCCGCCTCGATCGTGACGTCGCCGCTCACCACGGCGGTGGGCGCGATCACCGCGCCGGGATCGATGTCAGGCCGGTGGCCGCCGATCGCGAACTGCATGAGTCACCCTGCTCGAGTGCCGTCTGTTGCCATGCCTAACGGAAGGCGGCCGCGCGCGCCCTACACCGCCGCGGCGCCGGGCACCGCATAGTGCAGCGCGACCATGCCGCTCGGATACACGTGCGAATGCGTGAGCACGAGCGTCGTCCGCTTCGATATCGACGCCAGCATCGGTATCCCGCCGCCGAGCAGAACAGGAACGATCGTCACCTCGACGGCGTCCACCTGGTTGCCGTCGAGAAGCTCGGCGAACAGTTGACCGCCGCCGAACAGCCAGATTTCGCCGTCGCCGCTCTCGCGCCTGAGCGATGACGCAATCGCCACCGGATCGCCCGACACAACCGTCACACCACCTTTCGATTCCGGCGCGAGCGTCCGCGACACGACGAAGACGCGCGTGCCCGGCTTCCATGGCGGATCTCCGTGCGCGCGAACGACGTCGTACGTGCGCCGGCCGAGAATGATCGTATCGACGCGCGCGAACAATCCCGCGAAGTCGACGGTGTCATCGTTGAGGATCCAGTCGAACGCGTCGTGCGAATCGGCGATGTAGCCATCGAGGCTCATCGCGACGTTGTAGCGGAGGCGGCGCATGACTTCGTGTGGATGCGAAATCCGAGCCGTCAGCGCGCAGCGTCGGCAACCGGTGCGGCAAAGGCCTTGGGAAGGCAGCGGAGCCCGGCTAGGATATGGGCCGGCTCCCAGACCGCGAATCCCTCGACCACCATGACGTGAACGTGGCGGTCGTTCGACATCGGTGCCTCCCGGCAACCACGCGTTGCCTAACGGACGAATGTGAGATGCGCGACGCCGGGCGCGCCCACGACATTCACGAGCGACAGTCCGTGCAAGTCGTCGCCCACGTTGTCGAAGAGCCGCTCACCGCCGCCGAGCAGGATGGGGGCGATGGTCAAATCCATCTCGTCGACCAAGCCGGCATCGAGATATTGTTGCGCGGCACTGGCGCCTCCGGCGAGCGACACGTCCTTGCCGTTCGCCGCGCTCCGTGCCTGGTCCAACGCGGACTCGATGCCGTCGGTGACGAAGGTGAACGTGGTCCCCTGCAAGGCGAGCGGCGGCCGCGCGTGATGCGTGAGGACGAACACGGGATGATGGAATGGCGGCTGCTCGCCCCACCACCCGCGCCACGGGTTGTCCGATTTCCACGGGCCGGGGTGGCCGCCGAACATGTTGCGGCCCATCACGGTGGCGCCGATGTTGGCAATGCGGCGTTCCATGACCGCGGTGCTCTCGTTCACCGCGCCTCCCGTTAGGCCGTGCGGCGCGCGCCACGCGGCAAGCTCGAACGCCCAATCGTGCAGCCGCTCGCCGCCGATCCCCAACGGGTTCTCGAGGCTCTGCTGCGGACCGGCAACGTACCCGTCGAGCGACATCGAAATCGTGAAACGCAGTTTGGACACCGCCTAACCTCCCGCGTGTGACGCCAGGACTGCCCCACGCGGACATGCGCGCGGCAATGGGATCGAATACGGATGCAAGAACCGGTCGCGCGCGGTGATCGCGACGCCGGCTGAATCACATCCTCAGTATGGCAGATCGTCCGGGTCGCGTCCAACGAAGTCGGGCGCCGGGTCCTCGCTGAACTGCACGACGTCGATCGTGGCGCGTCCCTCGAACAGGGCTTTCGCGACCCGATGCCGGCCGTCCATGACGGCGCCATCGGCTGAGAGGATAATCGGATAGGCGAGATCCGCGGCCTTCATCATCGCGGCGTGCTCGACGAACCCGCGCCAGGTGATCGGATGCCCGTTGTCATCGATGACCTTCACTTCGTCGAGCTCGCGGATGTCGTTCAGCGGCACCGCGCGAACAGGGAAAGAGCGCGACAGGGTGACGAGGCGGTCGACATCCCACGCGAGCAGGCCATCCGGCGAGCTTCGAAAGAAATACTGTTTGCGCATGCCGCGGGTCCCAGATGACGCACGCCGCGGCTCGTTAGGCGCGGCGTGCGTGTCGTTGCAGAGGTCGCTGCGGCCGGAGCGTGGCCGAGATCGATCACCGCACCCGGGAATATGGCATCTCGGCGCGCGTCGTGGTGAGCGGCCGTCGTCAGGGGGTCAACGCGTCCGCCGGCGATGTGAGTTGCGCGCGCTTAGCGAGAGGACGTCGCCGTGCTGTCGTGCACGCAACGGAACTGCATCACCCAATAATGCTGGTTGCGCACCACGGTCGTCGAAGAGTTCGACGTGTTGCTCTCCGCCGAGGAGTTGGCGTCGGTCGTCGTGCTGCGCGGATGGTACCGCGTCGTGGACTGCGCCGTCGAATCGGTGGTCGTCTTGGTGTTCGAGTAGTGCGAGATCTCCTTGCCGTCGATGCTCTCGCCCTCGTCCACGATCGCGTACTTGCCGCTGCACGCCTGATACATCTGCTTGTAGGCGTCCTGGCGGCGCTTCTCGCGCAGCAGATCGTCGTCGCGGAACTTGATCACGCCAACGCGATCGGCGTCGTTCACGGGCGCGTACGCGCCGGCGTGTCCGGGGGCGTTGACCATGGTCGCGCCACATGCCGACACCGCGAGCGCGGCGGCGAGCGCGAAAAGAGTGGAGCGAGCAGACATGACTGACCCCGACGTGACTGGTTGACAGGCTGTTAGGCGCGAGCGAATCCTCTACGCAGACGAGTGCCGAACCCAGCCGTAACCAGCGCCGCATCCTCCTCGTGTTGACCGAAGCAGCCTGCCCAACCAAAGATCCCGGCGGAGCCGCATCTACTTCCGGAATACGATCCGGCCGTCCTTCACCACGATGTCGATTTTGCGAATGTCGGCCGTCGTTTTGAGCGGATCGCCATCCACGATGATGAGATCCGCGCGATGTCCAACGGCGATCGTGCCGAACTCGGCGTCCTTGCCTAACCATTTGGCGCCGTTGACCGTCGCCGCCTCGAGAATCGTCGGTTTGGCGATGCCGGCGCTGTCGTACGCATCCATTTCGTCGAAGAGCAACCCGTCGTCGGTGCCGGCGAGCAGAAACACGCCCATCTGCTGCGACCGCGCGACGAATTTCGCCATGCGCTTGTAGCTGTCCTGTGCGGCGGCGAATTGCGCGAGCCCGACCGATTTGCGCATGCCGTCGTCGATGCGCTGAATCGAGAGCGTGGGATCGAATCCAACGCCGGACCTGGCCATCTTCTGGAGCAGCGCGGTGACGCGCGGTGAGTCGGGGTCGATCTCGCGCCAGTCGGCTTGCATGCGAGGCACGGGATTCTTGTCGCCGTCGAGCGTTTCGTTGTAGCCCTGCGGCTGCTTACTCGCCGGAAGGAAGTCGGCCCAGACACGGATGTGGTTGAGGCCATCGATGCCGCAATCCATCGCTTGGCCCCAGCTCATGTGCACGCCAATATGCCCGGTGACTTTCAGTCCGACTTTGTGTGCCTCGCGCACGACCGCGCACAACACGTCGGGCTTGAGCATGAAGTACACTTTGAGCAGGTCGACGCCCTGCGCCTTGAACGCGCGGACCACCGTCGCCGCCGCCGCGGTGTCATCGATCATCACATCGACTAACGGGTGGTAGTCGCCGAGTCCATCGATCAGCGGTCCGGCCGAATAGATGTCGGGACCGGGGAAGAGGCCGAGCGCGATCGCTTCCTTGAAGCTCATGCTGAGCGAGAGCGGCGCGCCCGGATCGCGGATGTTGGTGATGCCGCGGCTCAGGAGGAACGGGCCCTGCTGGTAGTCCCAGAAGTGGTAGTGGTTGTCCATGAGCGCCGGCATCACCGTTCGGCCGTGCGCGTCGATCACGGGCACACCGGCCGCGGCGTGAGGCGCACCGGCGCCGATCGACGCGACCTTCCCGTCTTTGATCTCGATCGTGCGGTCGGCGAGCGGCGCCGCGCCGGTTCCATCCCACACGCGCGCGTGTGTGATGACCATGTTTGGCGCCGATTGCGGCGGCAGCGCGAAGCGCGCCGTGAACGGGATGGGCGTGGCCGCGCCGGTGCGCACGTCGAGCCGATAGAGTGTGCGCGCGGCACAGAGCACCGCGAAGGTTCCGTTAGGCGCGAGCGCGAGCGCCTTGTCGTCGAACGGGCTGGCGAACACGGTGCGGGCCGGGCCGCCGGCCGCCGGCATCGCCATCACCGAGTCGATCGCGTTGACCGATTTGATGTAGTAGAGCGTCTTCCCGTCGCCGCTCCACGCCACCGACGATTGGTTCCAGGGCGTGTCCGTTAGGCGGGTGGCCGCGCGGCCCGGCAAGTCGATGCGAAAGAGGTCCGCGCCGCCGTAGCGGCCCGACGCCAGCAGCACGTGCTGTCCATCCGGCGACAGCGCGAACGTCCACTCGTGCCAGTCGTGTGCCTCGGTCACGGGCTTGGCCTCGCCGCCGTCGACGGGCACGTGCATGAGATGCGCGTCCAGCTGTTCCGACTGCGCAATGAAATAGATCTCGTCGCCCTTCGGCGTGAACGCGGTCTGACCGATCTGCTTGTCGGTGTGGTAGAGGCCGGCCGAAGTTCCGGTCGCGAGATTCATCACGACGAGGTCGCTGCCATCGCCGTCCTCGTGTGCGTAGACAAGGAACTGCCCATCCGGAGACCACGCCGGATGCGTGTCCCAGCTGATTCCGTTAGACACCTGCCGCGCCTCGCCGCCGGTCACCGGCACGATCCAGATCTTGCCGAGGATGCTGAGCGCGATCTGGGCGCCATCCGGCGACACCGCGGGATCCGCCGCGCCATCGGAGACGGTGACGATACGAGCGTCGTGCTGTGCGTGCGCGCCGGCCGATAGGAACGCCGAGACGACGAATGTGAGCAACAACGACAACGGGCCGCGGATCCGGCTCATGATGTCTCCGCTGATGAGGTCAGTGGCGCACGAGGGCTGCACAATGTGGCTTCGCCGAGCCGCAGTACACAAGCAACCTGCGCCGCAACCGCCACCCTCTGCCGGTTCTCTCTGCGCTCAACCGGAGACGATCGCCGGCGTCACCATCCGCTCGAACGTACCGAGCACTCGCAATCCTGTCGCGACCGCACAGAGCGCGCCCAACGCGCGCGCGAGCTCCGTTGGACAGCATTCGTGCTCGATCTCGAGAAAGAAACTGTACGTCCACGGCTCACCGGTTGGCCGCGACTCGAGCTTGCTCATGTTGAGACCCTGCTCCGCCAGCGGACCGAGCAATCGGTACAACGCACCGGGCGTGTTCTGAGTGGTGGCCATGATCGCGGTCTTGGCCGGCGATCCCGGCGAGGGCTCACTCGGGGTACGCGAGAGCGCAAGGAATCGCGTCTGATTGTCCGGCCGGTCTTCGATGTCCGCCGCGAGCACGACAAGCCCGAACCGCTCCGCCGCGCCACGACCTGCGATCGCCGCCCGCTCGAGGTCGCGCGCCATCGAAACCTCGAGCGCCGCGCCCGCGGTATCGTACGCAGCACGCGCCATGAGCCAACGATGCGCGCCGAGAAAGCGCCCGCACTGCGCCAGTGCAACCGGATGACTCTCGACAACGCGCACCTCATTCAGCACCGCACCCGGTAGCGCGAGCAGACAATGATGAATGGGGAGTGTCGTCTCGCCGACGACCCACACATCGCGCGATTGCGCGAGCGCATCGTACGTCGCAACGACGCTGCCGGCGAGCGAATTCTCGATGGGGAGCAGCCCGGAATCCACCTCGCCGCGCTCGACCATTCGCACGACGTCGGCACAGGTGCGAGCGGGAACCGGCTCGACGTTTCCTCGGCACCACTGCCGCCTAACGGCATCTTCGCTGTACGCGCCCAGCTCACCCTGGAACGCGACGCGATGGCTTACACCGGACATGGCTCGGCCCTGCCGTTCTCGGCGCGCACCGTCCCCGCGACGCTTCGCACCGCAACCTTGCGCCCGACGGCATGCGCAACCGCCTCGACGCGCGGCACGAGATCGGCGAACGCGGCAAAGGTGAGCGATTGCTCGCCGTCGGACAGCGCAGTGCGCGGATCGGGGTGCACCTCGATGAGCAGTCCGTCCGCGCCCGCTGCGATCGCTGCGAGCGCGAGCGACGGCACGAACGCCGAGCGACCTGCAGCGTGACTCGGGTCGGCGATCACCGGGAGATGCGTTTCGCTCTTGAGCACCGGAATGGCGGACACGTCGAGCGTGTTGCGCGTGGCGGTCTCGAACGTGCGGATGCCGCGCTCGCAGAGAATGACGTCGGGGTTGCCGGCCGCGAGGATGTATTCGGCGGCATAGAGCAGCTCGCGGATGGTGGCGGACAGTCCGCGCTTGAGCAGTACCGGGGTGCGGGCGCGCCCCAGTTCATCGAGCAACGCGAGGTTCTGCATGTTGCGCGCGCCCACCTGCAAGATGTCGGCGACGCCGAGCATGCGGCCGATCTGGCGCGGGTCCATGATCTCGGTGACCACCGGCAGTCCCGTCTCCTCGCGCGCCTCGGCGAGATGCGCGAGCGCGTCGTCGCCGAGCCCGCGGAAATCGTACGGCGACGTGCGCGGTTTGTACGCGCCGCCGCGCAGCATCACCGCGCCCGCCCGCCTAACGGCGTGCGCGGTATCGAGGAGCATCGCGCGGCCTTCGACCGAGCACGGACCGGCGATGACGACCACATCGCGCCCGCCGAACGCGATGCCGCCGACGGTCACGGATCGGCGACCGTTAGGCGATGGCGGTGTGAACGCGCCGGTGGGAGATTGGGCGAGGCGGTGCAGCATAGGGAGCTCCGTGTGCGTCGAATGGTCGCGGACGTGGCCGCGGCGAGGGCCAAAAACGAAGCGGCCCCTCTCGAATCATCGAGAGGGGCCGCCAGGACAGCGGACTCACAGCGCGCTCGATTTACCCCTCTCGTTGGGCACAGCAGAAATAGCCCGCAAAAAACGCGGGATACGAAGGCGTAAACCAGTACGTGGAGTGCGTGCGCGTCATGATCGAGAGCGAATGGTGGCGCCGGCTCGTGCCGGCAGCCGAATAGTTGCACGCGGGCGGCCCGCTGTCAAGCGCGGCATACGGCGCCCACGTGCCTAACGGCTAGCCG
>DATEKK010000229.1:0-15566 GCA_035277485.1 Gemmatimonadaceae bacterium | reverse complement strand
GCGCACATCGTCACGCTGCGGCGCATGGGCGCCGCGCTCGCGCTCACGATCGTGAACTGGGCGACGCAGATCGCGTCCTATCATCTCACGGCGATTGCCGCGCATTTTCCGATTTCGCTCGCCGGGAGCATCACGGCGATGCTGTTGGTGAACGTCGGATTCCTTGCGCGCGCGACGCCGGGCAACGTCGGCTTCTTTCAATTCGTGTACGCGGCCACGGCGCAGGCGATGGGCTTGTCGAAGGACGCGGCTGTGGGCGTCGCGCTGCTGTTGCAGGTCGTGCAGAACGTCCCGGTCACTGTGTTAGGCGCAGCGTTAGCACCCGAGCTGATGCTCGCGGCGCGCAAGAAGAAACTGCCGCACTCGCAGGCATCCGCGGACGGCGCCCGGGGCAGTGCGCTGTGACACTGAGCGAGTGAACCCTCGCGAATCCGCCTCCGAAGACGAAGAAAGTCTCACGACGGTGATTGCGGACAAAGCCGGACACAGACGGACAAGGCAGGAACTTTGTTGTTGTCGCGAAAGCCGGCATCTGGATGCAACCTCAAATCAATTCCCTTTGTCCGGCTTTGTCCGGGTGTGTCCGCTTTCAACACGTGGATGCTTGCCAGACAGCGGAGGCGGACACGCGAGCACGATTTAAGATCTCGCGAATCCGCCTCCGACTTTGTCGATGACACCCACACGATGTAAAAAACGGCGCGTCTTCGAGAGACGCGCCGTCTTCACATCACCAGTTGCTACACCAACTCACAGCGTCACTGCATCGTCGAGGCCGTGGTCGCCGTCGAGTCGCCCTTGCTCTCGATGACGAACACCACGCGGCGGTTCTTCTCCGCGCCCGGCGCATCCTTCTCGGCGCCCGGTACGACGAGGCGCGTCTTGCCGTAGCCGACGGTGTTCACCTGGTCGGTTAGACCCTGCGACGCCAGATAGGCTTTCACCGCTTCGGCGCGACGCTCGGACAGCTTCACGTTGTAGCGCTGCGACCCGGCGGGATCAGCAAATCCTTCGACCGTGATGGTCGAGCCGGGATAATACTTCTGCGCGATCTTGGCGAAGCGATCGAGCGCATCGTGATCTTCATCACGAACGGTGGCGTCATCGAACGCGAAGTGCACGGGCATCGCAAACTGGAGCCCGCTCTCGAGCGCGGTGATCTTCGCGCCGAACTCGGTGCGAAGGCTGTCGAGATCCTTGCGCAGCGAAGCCACGTCTGTGGAGAGCGAGCTGTCGGCCGCCATGCGTGCCGTCCGCTCATTCGAGACTGACGAGTCAGTGTACGCCTTCTGAGCCGCGAGGCCCGACGCCAGATTCTCTCTGACGAAGCCCTTCGAGGCGCAGGCGGCCATCACTGGTGCGACAAGCGCAACTACCGCGATGGTCTTGAGCTGGTGTTTCATAGTGTGCTCCGGTTTGTTCCACTCGAGTGAGGTGTACTGGGACATGTGCCGTTCATGCTAAAAATGTGCCCCGCGAAACGCGTGTGATTTGTGTCACTCCAGCAAAAAAACTCCTTCCGTAGGGCAGAACCAGTCGCGCCCAAGAATGAGAAATCGTCAATGCGGACTTTTCTGCAACCACTCGCCGCCGTCGACGACCATGATGGAGCCGGTGATCCAGTCGCCGGCCGGCGATGCAAGGAACGCGACCATGTTGGCGATATCGCGCGGCGATCCCATTCGCGCGAGCGGGATCGCGCGACGCGCATAGTCCTCCATGGCGCGCTCGGCTGAAAACACATCGTGCACGGCATCGGGCGGCGCGGAGAACGCCTTCTTGACGCCTTCGGTCGGGATGGGCCCGGGCGCAACCGCATTGACCCGGATGCCGTAGCGGGCCCATTCGAGCGCGAGCGTGCGTGTGAGAGCATCGATCCCGGCTTTCGCCGCTGTCGCGTGCGCCATGAGCGGCCACCCGCGATAGTGAAGCGTCATCGAGGTGTTGATGATGCGACCGCCTCCGTGATCGCGCATGGCGGGCATCACGGCTTGTGAACAAAAGAACGTTCCCGAGAGATCGATCTCGATCACCGATCGCCAGGCGTTGGCGCTCATCGACTCCGACGGCACGTAAAAATTTCCCGCGGCGTTGTTGACGAGCACATCGATCCGGCCCAACCGGTCGGCGACGGACCGAATGCCTGCCTTCACCGCTTCAGGGTCGCGGACATCGAGCGTGAGCGAATCCGCCTTGCCTCCCGCTCCACGCAACTGTGCGACGGCCGGCTCCAGGTGCGCCTGGTTGCGGCTTGCCATGACGACGGTAGCGCCGAGCTCGGCGAGCAGTTGGGCGATGCCGAAGCCTATGCCCGTGCCGCCGCCGGTGATGAGCGCGACCTGGCCGTCGAAGAGTCCCGGCCGAAAGACCATCGCCTGATCCGGCCGTGCGGTCATACGGTCGGCTGGTCCGGCAGCTCGTTAGGAAACGAGTCGGCGATGAGCGTGGCGACGCTCTCCGCCATCTCGGATCCGTCGAGCGTCAACTCGAGCTGCGGCGGTCCGTAGAGGGCGGTGTCGACGAAGAACTTCCGATGGTGCCGGCTCGAGCCGGTGTCGCGGATCGCCTGGATGTGAATGGCCGTCGCGTAGCCGCAGTTGCGTTCCCAGAAATACGCGGGGTGGCGCTTGGCGAGATAGGCCATGAGGCGGTCGCGGGTGACCTTGGCGATGATCGACGCGCACGCGATGCTGTAGCACTTGTCGTCGCCGTCGACGACGGCCGTGTGCTCGATGCCTAACGATCGAATGGGTCGGCCGTCGATGAGCACGCGGTCCGGTTGGGCGCGGAGGCGGCGGAGCGCGCGGCGCATGGCGAGCGCGGAGGCGTGGTAGATGTTGAGGCGCTCGATTTCGAGGACCGACGCGGCGCCTAACGCATACGCCACCGCGCGCTCGGCGATGCGCGTGGCGAGCAGCCGGCGCTTGGCCGCGGGGAGCATTTTCGAGTCGTCGACGCCGGGAAGCGCGCGGGCGTCGGGCGGCATGATGACGGCGCACGCGACGACGGGACCGGCGAGACAACCGCGTCCGACTTCATCGACGCCGGCGATGAGGGACGCGCCGTGGCGGCGCATGTCCCGTTCGATGGTGGTCCAGCGTAGGCGGTGTACGCCGGCGCGCCGACCAGGCTTCGCGCCGCGGCCTCCGCCCACGGCGGTTACTCCTCGGCGGCTTGTCCGAGGTGTGTCTTGCGCTCGCGGATGCGGCCTTGCTTGCCGCTGGCGTTGCGCAAGTAATAGAGCTTGGCGCGGCGGACGCGACCGCGGCGGACCACGGTGACGCTGCCGATCATCGGGCTATGCACCGGGAAAATGCGCTCGACGCCGACGCCGTTGGAGACTTTCCGCATAGCGAACGTCTCGCTGACGCCGCTGCCGCGGCGGGCGATGCAGATGCCCTCGAACGCCTGGAGACGTTCCTTGTCGCCTTCTTTCACGCGTACGGCGACGCGCAGGGTATCCCCGGGGCGAAAGGGGGGAATGTCCGTGCGCATGTATTCTTTTTGCGTTTCGATGAAGGCGTGCATATAGGGCTCGGGGCTGAGGTCTGGCCCAGGTAGTCGATGATCTTGAACAGACTGAAGAAGTTAACCACCACTCGGCCTCTACGCCAGCCGACGATACGGGCCAGCAACTCTGTAGACGTTCCAAAGGATAACGGCACGTCGTCGTCGGGAATTTCGTGAAATGTCGTAGAGACGAACCGACGGCAAGGCTTTGCACCGGCTGCGGGTCCGCCTCCAACATTTGACAAGCATCTACGAGTTGATAGCGGACACGACCCGGGCACAGAGGGACAAGGCAGACTGAATTGGTAACTGCTCGAGATGTCAGCGCTCGAGGCCAAACAAGAAAGTTCTTGTCTTGTCCGTTCGTGTCAGGCCTTGTCCGCCGTCACAGTCGTAAGACTCTCATCATTGGCGGAGGCGGATTCACGAGAGCTCAGTCATGCTCGCGTGTCCGCCTCCGCTGTCTAACAGGCGCTGCTGCCTCTTCCCGGAAATTCCCGAAGACGTGCAACCTTTACAGAGGTGCCGGCCTAACGCAACCGGAGCGCTAATAGAAAAGGGTCTTCGGGGAATTTCGGGAAAATGAGGCGGCGGGTCAGTACACCCCGGCGCGCTAGCTCCGGTGGGAGTGCGACGTGAGGGCTCACTGGAAGCGCGCATTGAGGGCTTCCTCGCTCTGGTGTGAAGGATAACGACAAGGATACAAGAGATGGGGTCGTTCACATCCGACCTCAACGACGCAAGCCAGTCGATGTTGCCGCTGCCCGCGGCGTTGAGGTCGGATGCGAACCGACCCCATCCCTTGTATCCTTGTCGTTATCCTTTGAGCCTCTGTCGTTAGACTCTCACACACGGGGGAGCTTGAAACCCGGCCCCGCTGCCTTTCCCGGAAATTCCCGAAGAACCATAAAAAAAAAGGTTCTTCAGGAATTTTCGAGAAGAGGCAGCGCGTGTGACACAGCGGAGGCGGACACGCGGGCACGACTGAGCTCGTGAATCCGCCTCCGGTGCTGAGGAAGTCGTACGACTGTGAACGCGGACAAGGCCGGACACGAAGGGACAAGACAAGAATTTGTTATTTGGTCTCGAGCGCTGACATCTCGAGCAGTTGCTAATTCAGTCCGCCCTGTTTGCCTGTGTCCCGGTGTGTCCGCTATCAAGTCGTAGATGCTTGTCAAACAGCGGAGGCGGATTCGCAGCCGGTGCATCGCCTCGCCGTCGGTTCGCGTCTACGGCATTTCCCGAAATTCCCCGAAGACCCAAAAAAAAAGGCGCCCGCGTGGGCGCCTTTTCTTGGTCGTGCAGCAACGTGTTCGTGCGCTAGGCGGTTACGGTCACGGACCGGGTCGTGCTGGCCTTGTGGCCCAGGTTGTCGATGATCGTGAGCTGGACGCTGAACGTGCCCGTCTTGGCGTATTTGTGCACTATCGATAGGCCGCTGCCGCTCTTGCCGTCCCCGAAGGACCAGCTGTATGACGACGCGCCCGCCGGCACGCTCGAATCCTTGGCGTTGAACGCGCAGTACATGTTCGAGCACGATGCGCTGATGACCGCCTTGATCGTGGATGTCGTCGTGGACGACTGGCTGGTCGCGCCGACGGTGATGCTCTTGGTGATCGACGTCTTGTTCCCCAGCTTGTCGGCAATCAACAACTTCACCGAATACGTTCCGGCCTTCGCGTACGCGTGCGACATCGTGCTGCCGGTCGAGCCGGCATCGGTGCCATCACCGAACCACCAGTTGTACGACGACACGCCGTTCGGCACGCTCGATCCGCTCGCGTTGAAGGAGCAGGCGTCGGTCGAGCCGCACGACGCGGTGAACGTCGCCGTGAACGAGGTGCTCGTGGACGGCGTCGCGGTCGTCGTGCTGCCGATGAACGCGCTGTAAGCCAGCAAGTTAGGCGAGCCGTTCGCATTGAGAATGTGACCCGACGTCGCGTTGCCGAGAATCGCCTGCTTGACCTGCGCCGGCGTCGCCGAGGGGTGTGCGCCAAGGTACAGCGCCGCGATGCCGGCGACGTGCGGCGATGCCATCGAGGTGCCCGACCACGTCACCGTAGCCACATCGCTCAAGTAATCATCGGACGTGATGTTCACGCCGGGCGCGAACACCGAGACGCACGAACCGTAGTCCGAATATGCCCAACGGTGATCCGTGTTGTCGGATGCGGCAACGTCGATGACCGATGGCAGGTTGGCCGGATAGATGCTGCAGGCGTTCTCGGTGTAGTTGCCGGCGGCGACCACGTAGGTGACGCCGGACCGAATCGATTTGGCGACGGCTGAATCGAGTGCCGGCGCATTGGAGGCGCCGAGGCTCATGTTGGCCACTGCCGGACTCCGGTGGTGCGCGGTGACCCAGTCGATGCCGGCGATGATGTCGGAGAGCGGTGCGCTCCCGTCACACTCCAGTACGCGAACCGACCAGAGCGTGACAGCCTTGGCGACGCCATACTTGATGCCGCCCACCGTTCCCGACACGTGCGTGCCGTGTCCCATGCAATCGGCGCCGTTGCCCCCGAACGCGTCAAAGGCGAAATGCGCGCGCCCGCCGAGGTCCGTGTGCGTATAGCGAATACCGGTGTCGAGGATGTAGGCGTTCACGCCCGAGCCAGACGTCGCATACGTGTAGGAATCGCTGAGCGGCAGTGAGCGCTGGTCGAGACGATCGAGCCCCCAATCGGGATTGGACTCGGTGCCCTGCGCGTGCACGATGATATCAGGCTCGACCATCGCGACATCGGGGTCCGCGCGCAGTGCGGCAACCTGGCTCGAGTCGAGGTGGGCGGCGAAACCGTTGAGCGCCGATGTGTACGTGCGCTCGACGGTCACGCGACCACTCGTGATCATGCGATTCGCGGTGGTCGGCGTGCGTGTGACGTTGTCGCGGTAGACGACGATGTAGTGATCGGCGCGGACGTCCGGCTGCGCGGAAGGCGGCTTGGCGACGGGCGATGTGGGGGAGGCTTCCGGGCCCGTGGCGTCGCTGCATGCGGCAAGCGACATGGCCACGAGGGCGCCGGCGAGGAGACGTTTCATCGTGGGACTCCCGTTAGGGGTGGTCCGCGCGACGGCTCGACTGGCATGGCGAAGCGTGAGCTCGCTTTAGCCTCGTAGCTTTGCGTCACCGCCTTTCAGCGGCTTTGCCCTCGTCACTAAGCCGGTGAGGCGTTAGCAACCGTGCGAGTTGTGATGAATGAGAGCGAGCGTGCGGTGTGAACCGAAGACGTTCGAAGTCATCCAGCGGCAACGTCCGAAGAGGCGACGTCGCGCGACAGTATATGAGTGCATCCGAATGTGCGTTAGATCACGCGCTAACAGAAACGCTGCTTGACTGTGTGGTCAGTCAAGCAGCGTTGATCATCATCCGGATTCGGCTCATTCTGCGATTAAAATCGTCTTCACATTCACGAACTCGCGAATGCCATCGCGCGAGAGCTCACGTCCGTAACCGGAACGTTTTACACCACCAAAGGGCAACCGCGGGTCCGAAACGACCTGAGCGTTCACGAACACGGCGCCGCTCTGCACATCGCGGATGAACATGTCGCGCTCGGCGTCGTCGCGTGTCCAGACGCTCGCGCCGAGTCCGAACGTGGTGTCGTTCGCGAGCACGATCGCGTCGCGCGCGCTCTCGACGCGAAAGAGCGACGCCACCGGCCCAAAGACTTCTTCGTGATATGCCGGCGCGTCGCGCGGGACGTCGGCGAGCACCGTGGGCGCGTAGTAGTAGCCGGGTCCATCCACGCGCCGGCCTCCCATCAGGAGCCGCGCACCCGCGGACAGGCTGCGCTCGACCTGTGTCGCGACATCGTCACGGATCTTTGGCGTGGCCAGCGGACCGACATCGGTTTTCGGGTCCATCGGATCGCCCACCGTGAGCGCGTTCATGCCGGCCACGAATCGCTTCTCGAACTCGCCGGCGATCCGTTCGTGCACGATGAAGCGTTTGGCGGCGATGCACGATTCGCCGTTGTTCACCATGCGCGCTTTGACGGCGGTCTTCGCCGCCTTGTCGAGATCGGCCGAAGGCATCACGATGAACGGATCGCTGCCGCCCAGCTCGAGCACGGTTTTTTTGATGACCTTGCCGGCGACGCTCGCCACTTCACTGCCCGCCTGCTCGCTGCCGGTGATCGTGACGGCGGCGATACGCGGGTCGCGGATCACGTCGGCGACGCGCGATGAGGCGATGAGCAGCGTCTGAAACTCATCGCAGTCGAAGCCGGCACGCCGGAGCACGTCGGCGATGGCGAGCGCGCACTGCGGCACGTTCGACGCGTGCTTGAGCACCGCGACATTGCCCGCCATGAGCGCGGGCGCGGCGAAGCGGAACACTTGCCAGAACGGGAAATTCCACGGCATCACCGCGAGCACGGCGCCTAACGGTTGGTAGGCGATGTAGCTGCGCGCGGCCTCGGTGCGCACGTCTTCGTCGGCGAGGAGCGCGTGCGCGTGCTCGGCGTAGTGGCGGCAGACCCACGCGCACTTGGCGGCCTCATCGGCCGCGCTGCGCAGGGGCTTCCCCATCTCGAGCGTCATGAGTTTGCCGAGTTCGTTCTTTTCGTTCTCGAGAATTTCCGCCGCGCGCGACATGCGGCGCGCGCGCTCGGCGAACGTGGTCAGGCGGTTGTGCGCGAAGGCGTGCGCCGCTCGCTCGAGGCAGGCATCGAGCTCGGAGTCGGTGAGCTCGTCGAACTCGTCGAGCGTTTCTCCGGTGGCCGGATTGATCGATTTCATCATGGCAGCGTGTTCACATGGCGTGGGGCACGTGGCGGCGCGTCACGGGTGCGGCGGCTCATCCGCATGACGCGTTCCGGGTGCGGCATCGGACGCGAGTCGTTCGCGCGTGAGGCGCTCGCCTTCGGCCAAGCGCCATGCGTCGATGCGCTTGTGGTCGCCGGACATGAGGACGTCGGGCACCGCGAAGCCGCGATAGGTGGCGGGCCGCGTGTAGCTCGGCGCGCTCAAGCCACCGCTCCAGTGCGAGTCGGTGCGCGCGCTGTCCATGTCGGACATGGCGCCCTCGAGGAGCCGGACGGTGGCGTCGACGATGACGAGGGCTGCAGGCTCGCCGCCGCTCAGCACGTAGTCGCCGATCGAGATTTCTTCGGTGGCGAGATGGTCGGCGACGCGCTGGTCGACGTCCTTGTAGTGGCCGCAGAGGAGGGTGAGATCGTTGCCGGCGGCGTAGCGAACGGCGTCGGCGTGCGTGAACCGCCGTCCGCGGGCGGAGACGAGGACGATGGGTCCTTGGGCGTCGAGGGAGTCGACCGCCTCGAAGAATGGTTCCGGTTTCATGACCATGCCGGGGCCGCCGCCGAACGGGTAATCGTCGACGGTACGGTGTTTGTCGTGGGTGAAGTCGCGCAGGTCGACCACGTTGTAGGCGACGCTGCCCGCGGCAGCCGCGCGGGCGGGAATGCTCAGGCCCAGCGGTGCGGCGAAGAACTCCGGGAAGATGGTGACGATGGTGATCCGGAGCGTCATTCGAACAGTCCGTTAGGCGGGACGGCGATGATGCGGCGCGCGGTCCGGTCCACGTGGCGCACGAACTCGGTGTGGAAGGGAAGCAAGGCGGTGCGGGTGCCGTCGGTGATCTCGAGGGCCAGTCCCTGCGGGAGCTCGAGCACATCGGCCACGGTGCCTAACGATTGGCCGTCGGGGCGCTCGACGCGCATTCCCGCGAGCTCGTGGACGTAGACCTGGCCGGCGGCCGGCGGCTCGAGGTCCCGGGCGTTGGCGAGGAGGTAGCGGTCGCGCCAGCGCTCGGCGCCGGAGCGGTCCGTGATGCCGTCGAACTGGACGATGAGCGAGCCGTCGGGTTGGGCGCGGGCCGACTCGACGACGAGTGCGCGGCCGCCCGGATCCGGTTCTCCGTTAGGCGTACCCGCCACAAGACGACGGCCGGCCGCGAATACCGCGGCCGGCGCGTCGGTCAGGGGCTCGACCACGAGGGCCCCTTTGATCCCGTGTGCCTTGCGCAGCCGCCCGACGATCAGGAGCTCGGGAGGGGGCGCGCCCACGTCACTCCGCGTCGCGCACCGGCACGGCGCTGCCCTGGCGGCGCGTCGCGACGCGCGTTTCGTGGCGCGTCTTGAGCAGGCCCGCCTTCCGGAGCAGGGAGCGCACGGTGTCGCTGGGCAGGGCGCCTACGCCTAACCAGTAGTCGGCGCGCTCCGTCTTGAGCTTGAGCGGCGCTTCGCTCTGGCGCGGGTTGTAGCTGCCGATCGTCTCGATGAAGCGGCCGTCGCGCGGGCTGCGCGAATCGGTGACGACGATGCGATACAGCGGTGTCTTTTTCCGCCCAACGCGGCGGAGACGAATTCTCACGGCCATGGTACCGAGCTCCTTCGAGACGAGTGTGATCACCTGCGCCGGGCTCATCGCGTGTCCGGTATATCCGGACCGCACCCGGGCCTAACGCTAACGGCCGAACATCATTCCGGGCGGCCGTCCTTCCTTGTTCATGCGCTTCATGGCCTTCTGCATGTCGCGGAACTGGTCGAGCAAGCGGTTCACTTCGCTGATCGGCCGGCCCGCGCCTTTCGCGATGCGCGCGCGGCGCGATCCGTTGATGATGGTCGGCGTTTTGCGCTCGGCCCTGGTCATGGAGAGCACGATCGCTTCCGTGTGCTTGAGGCGCTTGGGGTCGAGCTTCGCCTGCTTGAGCATCTTCGCGTTGACGCCCGGCAAGAGCTTGAGGAGTCCCTCGAGCGGGCCCAGGCGTTGAATCTGCTTCATGCTGGTGAGGAAGTCCTCGAGATCGAAGCCTTCCTTGCGCACTTTCTTCTCGAGGCGCTTGGCCTCTTCGGCATCGAACGACTCCTGGGCTTTCTCGACGAAGGAGATGATGTCGCCCATCTGGAGGATGCGCCCGGCCATGCGGTCGGGATAGAACTCCTCGAGGGCGTCCGTCTTTTCGCCTAACCCAATGAACTTGATCGGCTTCTTGGTGACGCCGTAGATCGAGAGGGCGGCGCCGCCGCGGGCGTCGCCGTCCATCTTGGTGAGCACCACGCCCGTGATGCCGAGCGCGTCGTCGAAGCCCTTGGCGATGCGGACCGCGTCCTGGCCCGTCATGCCGTCGGCGACCAGGAGAATCTCGTCGGGGTGCAGGGCGTCCTTGAGGCGCGCGAGCTCGCGCATCATGTCGTCGTCGATTTGCAGGCGGCCGGCCGTGTCGACGACCACGACGCGTTCGCGCGCGCGCCGCGCTTCATCGACGCCCTTTTTGGCGATCTTGACGACGTCGGTGGTGGACCGGTCGAGCGTGACCGGCGCGCCGATCTGCTGTCCCAGCGTTTCGAGCTGATCGATGGCGGCGGGGCGATAGACGTCGGCGGCGACCAACCGAGTTGGGCGGCCCTCGCCCGCCAAGCGCCGCGCGAGCTTGGCGGCGGTCGTGGTTTTCCCTGAGCCCTGCAGGCCGACCATGAGCACGATGGTGGGCGGCACGGTGCTCATGCGCAGGCCTTCGCGCTGTTCGCCCAACATTGCCGTCAGTTCGTCGTGGACGATCTTGACGAGTTGCTGTCCGGGCGAGACAGTGCGGAGTGCGGAGACGCCAACGGCTTTCTGCTCGACGCGCTCCAAGAATTCGCGGGTGAGCTGGAAGTTGACGTCGGCTTCGAGGAGGACGCGGCGGATTTCGCGCAGCCCTTCCTTGATGTCGGCTTCCGACAGGACGCCGCGGCCGCGCAGGCGCGCGAACACGGAGTCCAGCTTTTCACTCAGCTCGTCAAACATAGCCATGAAAGATAGATCGACGTATCATTGACTTCAACGACGTCACGTGCCTGGATTGCTCCTCTGTAAACGGTTCGAAGGATAACGACAAGGATACGAGGGATGGGGTCGGTTCACATCCGACTTCAACGTCTCACCCGCGTTGCCCCAGGCCACTCTGCGGGTTGCCCGCGTCGTTGAGCCGGGATGTCGACCGACCCCATCCCTCGTATCCTTGTCGTTATCCTTTGAACCCTCTACAGAGGAGCTCACCACGTCACGATGAAGTTCTGAATTCGAACGGGCCCTCCACTCGTCCTTTCTTCGTCGTCTCCTCCACCCAACCGAAATGGCTCGCACACAGCGTAAAGAAGAGATTCTTCGCTCGGAGCTGCCGCCGACCTTGCCGCTCATGGCGCTCCGGTCGACCATCGTCTATCCGCTGGGCACGATCGCGGTGCAGATGGGCGCGCCCGAAAACCTGTCGATCATCCGATCCAACGACGAGCCCGGACTGATCGTGGGGTTGCTCGTGGCCACCGGCGATCACGACGAGCCGATCAACGCGGACGCATTCGTGGGACGGGTGGGCGTGGCGGCGCGTGTGCACGAGCGGATCAATCTGCCCGGCGACACGATCCAGATCACGCTGCAAGGACTCCGGCGCATCGTAGTCGAATCTGTGGTATCGCGCGAGCCGTATCCCGTGGCCGTGATCAAGCCGGCGAAGGAGACACCGCTCGATCCGATCGAGGGTGAGGAGCTGATGGCGCGCCTCGTGTCCGCCGCCGAGACGTTGGCCGAGCTCGTGGATCGCATCCCGGATGAGGTGCCGGCGATCCTCAAGATGAACATGTCGGACCCGGGCCGGTTCGCGGACCTGGCCGCGACGAACATGAACCTGCGCATCTCGGAGAAGGACGAGGTGCTGCAGCGGTTGGACATCGGCGACCGCATCCGGTTCGTGTTAGGCCGGCTCGAGCGCGAAGTGGCGCGGGCGCGCGTGATGGAAGACATCAAGCGCCAGACCGAGGTGAAGATCGAGCAGCACCAGCGCGAGTTCTACCTGCGCCAGCAGCTGCGCGCGATTCAGGCGGAGTTAGGCGAAGCGGATCCGGGCGAGAAGGATGCGATCGACATCCTCAAGAAGATCGAGGATGCCCAACTGCCCGAGAAGGCGGCGCACGAGGCGCGGCGCGAGACGGAGCGGCTCCGCATGCTGTCGCCGGCGTCGAGCGAATACCAGGTGATCCGCACCTACCTCGACTGGTTGCTGTCGCTGCCGTGGACCACGACTTCGGGCGCGGACACGATCACGCTCCAGAAAGTGCAGGAGGCGCTGGACGCCAAGCACTACGGGCTGAGCGAGGCCAAAGAGCGCATCCGCGAGTATCTGGCGGTGCGGCAGCTGCGCGGCGGCGATCCGCACGGGCCGATCCTCTGCTTCGTCGGGCCGCCGGGCACGGGCAAGACGTCGTTAGGCGAAGCGATCGCGTCGTCGATCGGACGCGCGTTCTACCGGATCTCCGTGGGCGGCGTGCGCGACGAAGCGGAAATTCGCGGGCATCGGCGCACGTACGTGGGCGCAATGCCGGGGTTGTTGATCCAGGCGCTGCGCCGCGTGGCGGTCCGCGATCCGGTCCTCATGATCGATGAGATCGACAAGATGACTTCGGGCGGGATGGCGGGCGATCCGACGGCCGCGATGCTCGAGGTGCTCGACCCGTCCCAGAACCACGGGTTCGTCGACCATTACGTGAACCTGCCGTTCGATCTGTCGTCGGTGTTGTTCATCTGCACCGCGAACAACCTGTTCGACATTCCGGCGCCGCTGCGCGACCGCATGGAAGTAATCCGGATCGCGGGCTACACGATCGAAGAGAAAGTGGAGATCGCGTGGCGATACCTGCTGCCCAAGCTGTTCGACGAGCACGGTATCACCGACAAGGAGCTGCAGTTCACCGACGAGGTGCTGGGCTTCATCTCGAGCGGCTATTCGCGCGAAGCGGGGCTCCGCGGATTCTCGCGCAACATCTCGGCGATCATGCGCAAGCGCGCCTTGCGGAAGGCCGAGGGCGAGGAAGGCGCGTGGGTGGTGGACACAGCGAAGGTCGAAGAATTGTTAGGCGTGCCGCGTTACGCGCGCGAGGAAGCGGAGAAAGAGCCCGAAGTGGGAACGGTCACGGGGCTCGCGTGGACGGCGACCGGCGGCGACCTCATGATCATCGAAGCGCTCAAGATGCCCGGCACGGGCCGTCTGATCGTGACCGGTCAGTTAGGCGACGTGATGCGCGAATCGGTGGATGCGGCGTACTCCTACGTGCGGTCGCGCGCCAAGCAGCTCGAGATCGACGAGAAGATGTTCCGCGAGTTCGATCTGCACATCCACCTGCCGGCCGGCGCGGTCCCCAAAGACGGACCGAGCGCGGGCATCACGGTGACGCTGGCCATCGCGAGCGCACTCTCGGAGCGCCCCGTGCGCCGCGACCTCGCGATGACCGGCGAAGTGACGCTGCGCGGCAAGGTGCTCGAGATCGGCGGCGTGAAGGAGAAGATGATGGCCGCATATCGGGCGGGGCTCCGCGAAGTGATCCTGCCCAAAATGAACGAGAAGGACCTGCGCGATGTGCCGGATGAGATGCGCGCGAACATGATGTTCACGTTCGCGGCGACGATGGACGAGGTGTTCCGGTTGGCACTCTTGCCGCCGGTGCCCGGCCGTCCGGCGGACCAGCCGTCGGTGCCCGAGCGCGAGGCGCCCGATCGGACCGTGGCCGTGGAGCGGCCCGCGGTGGGCTTGGGGACCGCCTAACGCAAGCTCAGTGCGTCGAGTCGGCGGCCGGGCACGCTCCCGTCGCCGGGCAGGCGGTGATGTGCGCCTTGTCGGCCCGCACCGCGCTCGCCGAGATTCCGGTCGGCAAATCCGTGTACAAGACGGCCGCGTGGCCGGCTACCGTGCCGCCCCAGATGGTCACCGTGCGCCTGTTGGGCAGGTCGTACACCTTGCCTAACGGAGTGTCCTTCGACGCGGGGTTGTTGAACCGGCGCGCGACGATGGCCTCGAGGTCGCTGCCGAATTCACCCGACTGGAAGGTGGTGTTCCAGAGGGTGAGCCACGCGACGCCGTCACCCGAAGGAAACTTGATCACCTCGTAGCGGTCTCCTGCCCAACCGGCAGCCGTCTGAATGGACGCGTTTTGCTGTTGCAGAAATTGCAGCAGCAAAATCCGCGTCTCGAATTCGCCGAAGTTGTCGTCGTACGTCACGGTGCCGCCCGACGGCTTCGCGAACGCGATCGCCAGCGGGGCC
This sequence comes from Gemmatimonadaceae bacterium, assembly GCA_035277485.1. Classification (GTDB taxonomy): domain Bacteria; phylum Gemmatimonadota; class Gemmatimonadetes; order Gemmatimonadales; family Gemmatimonadaceae; genus JADGGM01. The sequence continues at coordinate 1,016 of DATEKK010000229.1, read as the reverse complement.
CGGCGCTCGGGCGAGAAGAACGATCCCGTGTGCAGGATCTCCGACGTCGACGCCGGCATGTTCTCGCCGTACGGTTGCTTGCCGGGCTCGTGCAACTGGAACTGGCGCACGAACTCGGCGCCGCTCAGGTAGGGGAAGATCAACGTCTCCTGCACGATTTCGGGCGCCGCGCGCAGCGTGGCCATGCCTTGCATCCGGGTGTCGCGGATCATGTCGCGCACGCGATCCCATCCGCCGGGAAGCCCGGCACCCGGACCGAGCGTTGCCTGAATGGGCACGAGCATCGCCTGTCCTTCGATCACCGCCTTCGCGGCCTGGCTGCGATCGTTCTGCCGGCTCACGTGGAGGATCGAGTCCAGATTCATGTACTGGTCTTGCAGGGCGTGCACCAGCTCGTGCTGGATGGTGAACCCGACGATGTCGGGAGGCGAGCTGTCGACCACGTACAGCACCTTCGTGTGCGGGTCGTAAAATCCCGCGACCTGTTCCGTGAGCAGATTAACGAACAGCTTGCGCAAGTCGAGCGTGTCCGGGATCAGACCTAACCGGCTGTACACGATCTGTTTGGCCGCGATTTCCTGGTTGCTGTTCTCGGTATTGAACTGCGCTTCGAGGAACTGGCGCACCTGCGCTTTGGTTCGCGTTTCGAGAACGGGTGGGCGCTTGAACTTGAGACCCGTACCGTGCTCGAGAACCGGGATGTCCTCGGCGACCTGTTTCGCGTACGGGCCCTTCGTCGCGGCTTCGTCGTTGCGCGCGCACGCGGTAATGGCGGCGATGCACAGCGCAGCCGCGATCGCGCGGCGTACGACGTTCATGGAAGCCATTGCACGTCCTGACCGGTGGCGACGGCGACCACGCGCGCGACATCGAATCCGCGCACGACGAGTCCCGCATCGATCAGGCGGCGCTGCAGCTCTGTTTCGAGTGCGGCCAGTCGCGAGCGCGCGGCCGGTACCACGCGCGGGGCCCGCTCGGGCGCCGGCGCCGGCTCTCCGTTAGGCGGCTGGGCGGCG
>DATEKK010000228.1:0-12047 GCA_035277485.1 Gemmatimonadaceae bacterium | reverse complement strand
GGTCCCCCCCCGCCGCACGCCGAGCGCCGGCTCGTCTGGGTCCTCGTCCACGCCCCCGCACTCCGCGAACACATTGGCGAGCAAATCGGCCCCGATGACCTCACACACGCCGCGTTGGGCACGATCCTCGCGGCGATCGTGGCGGCCGGTGCGGACGCGAGCGCGGCGGACATCGCAGCCTCGCTCGATGACGAGGCGGCCGAGCTCTTCCGAACGTTGCTGGAAGAGCCGCCGGGCGATGGCTTCGACATGCAGCGCGAAGCGGACGGATGCATGGCCGCGCTGCGCGCCGCACCGCTGCGTCGGCGGCTGCTCGAGAACCAACGCGCCATCGACATCGCATCCGACGCCGAGAAGGACGCGCTCATCCGCGACAAGGTGCGGTTGCAGCGCGAGCTGGCTGCGTTAGGCGCCGGCCGTATCAAGAGTTTCGACCCCGCACAGTGACTTAAGGAGGCACGCGTGCACCCAGATCTCGTCGCATTGCTGGCCCTGCAAGATGAAGACACCACCGTTGCCGCCCTGGAGTCGCGCCGCCGCGACCTCGACATCCGAGAACAGACCCTCGACCAGGAGCGCACCACCGCCGAAACCGGCATCACCCGCACGCGCCAAGCGGCCGACGCCGAGGACAAGAAGCGCCGCGAGTTGGGCGTGAAGCTCCAGGAACACCGCGCGCTCCAGGAACGCCACTTGGCCGCCCTGGACGCCGTCCGCAAAGACCGCGAAGCAACGGCCGCGATGGCGCAGATCGAGATCACGCGCCGGGTGCTCGCGCAGGAAGAAAGCGAGATGCAGACGCTCGCCACACGGATCACCGATCTGCACCAGGCCGCCGAGCTGGAGCAGCTGTCCCTGGGCGAGCTCGAGGAGCGCCAACGCGCCGAGCGCGCCGACATCGCCACGGCACGCGCGGAGCTGGACAAGGAGCTCGCAGCCGCGCGTGCCCAACGGACCGAAACCGCATCGCGTGTCGGACGACCGCTGCTCCAGAAGTACGAGCGCATCCGCGGTCGCGAAAACTCGAACGCGCTCTACGCGCTGCGCGGCGCCGCGTGCGGCCGATGCAACACCGCGATTCCCCTGCAACGACGAAATGTCATGGCTGCCGGGCGGTCCGTCGAAGTGTGCGAAGGATGTGGAGTGCTTCTGTACGCAGCGGTTTGATGCTTGTCGCTCCGTAAGGTCGCTCGTACTTTTCGCGCGTGAGTGTTCCCGTCGCACGAGTGCGCCCCCGGTCTCGCTGGGTGCTTCCCACGGCGCCTGATTCCGGCGCGGTGCGTGCGCTAGCCGCGGAGCTCCATCTCCCCGACACAGTCTGTCGACTGCTGTGCCAGCGCGGCTTCGTCGACATCGAGCCCGCCAAGCGGTATCTGCGACCCAAGCTCGATCACCTCCACAGTCCGTCCCTCATGCTCGGCATGGACGTGGCGGTGGATCGATTGGTGCGCGCCGTGCGAAATGGGGAAGTGATTCTCCTCCACGGCGACTACGACGTGGACGGCATCTCGTCGACCACCATCCTGTTGCGCACACTGCGCGCGGCCGGTGGCCGCGTGGAACCGTTCATTCCGCGCCGCCTCGAGGACGGCTACGACCTCACGATGAGCGGCGTCAAGGCGGCTATCGACGCCGGCGCATCCGTGCTCGTGAGCTGCGACTGCGGCACCAATGCGCTCACGCCCACGTTGGCCGCGCGCGACGCCGGCATCGACGTCATCATCACCGATCACCACTTGCCGAGCGGTCCCTTGCCCGAGGCGCTGGCGGTGCTCAACCCCAAGCAGCCCGGCTGCACGTATCCCGACAAAGACCTCGCCGCGGCCGGCGTCGCGTTCAAGCTCGCCATCGCGCTGGCCAATGCGTTAGGCGTGAACGAGGACGTCGTATACCGAATGCTCGACCTCGTGGCGTTCGCGACGATCGCCGACGTGGCGCCGCTCAAGGGCGAGAACCGCGTGCTCGCGCGGTACGGGCTCAAGGTGCTCAACGACACGTCCAATCCCGGGCTCCGCGCGCTGCGCCGCGCGGCCGGTTTGGATGGGCGCCCGATCACCGCCGGCCGCATCGGCTACGTGCTCGCACCGCGATTGAACGCCGTTGGGCGGTTAGGCCACGCGATTCGCGGCGTCGAGCTCCTCACGACAACCGATGAATCGCGCGCGAACGCCCTCGCGCGCGAGTTCGAGGAGCTGAATCGGCGCCGGCAGGAGCTCGACCGCGATACGTTTTCGCGCGCCGCCCGCCATGTGGACGGGATGAATCTCGACGCGACCTACGGCGTCGTGATCGCGGAGCAGGGATGGCACCCGGGCGTGGTCGGCATCGTGGCGTCGCGCCTCGTCGAGGAAGTGTGCCGCCCCGTGGTGCTGGTGGCGCTCGACGGCGCTGAGGGCCGCGGCTCCGGCCGCTCGATTCCCGCGTTCGATCTGCACGGCGGCCTGACGGAATGCCGCGATCTGCTGCTGCGCTACGGCGGCCACCGCGTCGCCGCGGGTATCAGCATCGAGACCGCGCGCGTCGACGCCTTCAGCGACAAGTTCAACAGCGTCGCGCGCGCGCGTCTCACGCCCGACGACCTCGTGCCCGATCTGCGCATCGACCTCGAGATCGATCTCGCCGACGCGACCATCGATTTCGAGTCGCTGCTCAGACACTTCGAGCCGTTCGGTCCCGGCAACGCGACGCCCGTGCTCGTCGCGCGCGGTGTGCACCTGGATGTCCCGCCGCGCATCGTTGGGCAGGGCTCGGCGGGCGGGTCGGGCGACCCCGGCGCGCACCTCAAGCTGCGGCTCGCGGGTAACGCGGGTCCGCCGCTCGACGCCATCGGCTGGGGCATGGCATCGCGCGCGGCCGAGCTCACGCCGGGCACGCCGGTGGATGTCGCGTTCCGTCTCGAGCGCGATGAATGGAATGGCGAAGTGCGGCTGCAGGCGCACGTCGCGGACATCCGGGTCTAACGTTGCGGATCGTGAGTGGCCGGTGGCGTGGCCGCACGATCGTGCGCCCCGCCGACCCGCGCGTGCGCCCAACGGCCGACAAGGTGCGCGAAGCGTGGATGAGCATCCTCCAGCACGACATCCCCGATGCGCGCGTCCTCGATCTTTTTGCCGGTTCGGGCGCGCTCGGACTCGAAGCATTGTCGCGCGGCGCGGCCTTCGTCGATTTCGTCGAGATCTCGGCGCGCAGCCTCGAGGCGCTGCGCCGCAACGTCGAGACGCTCGAGGCGGCAGGCGAAACGCGCGTGCATCGCGGTGACGCGCTGCGGTTCATTGAAAGGCTCGATGCCGGCGCATACGATATGGCATTCGCGGATCCGCCGTACCGGCTCGGTCTTGCGTCGCGGGTTGCGGCGCGGTGGCTCGACGTGCCGTTCGCGAGCGTGCTGGCCGTGGAGCACGACGTGCGCGAGTCGATTCCGGAGGGCGCGACACGCCGCACCTATGGCGACACCGCGATCACCATTTACCGTGGCGGCGCGGGCGACGCGCCGCAAACCGTGTAGCCGTATCGGATTCGGCACCAGAATTTTCGTCCATCTCTCCTCGGCGAATAAACTGCGATGTGTTCAAACAGATCACGCGTTTGATGAAAGCTTTCCGGCCGAAGCAGAGCGCCAAACCAAGCCGGTTCCGTGTGCGGGATGGCTGGGCTTCCTCGCTCTGAGGAACACGGATTGGGCGGATTGAGCGGATTGAACGGATCGTTCAGCGTGGTGGATACCGCTGATCCGATCGCAACAATTTTGTTGTTGTTCCGAAGAATTGCTTGTTGGTGCGCGACGAACGCGGTCTCCCTTTTTTTTCCTTTTGCTTGATCCGTTCGATCCGCTCAATCCGCCTCATCCGTGTTCCTCATGAGCGAGGAAGCCTCATTCGCCCGGCACCGTATCGGATTCCGCACCAGAATTTTCGTCCATCTTGGCCCGGCGAGTAAACTGCGATGTGTTCAAACAGATCACGCGCTTGAAGAAAGCTTTCCAGCCGAAGCAGAGCAGCAAACCAAGTTGGGGGTTCGTTGCACGCAGGGAGTTGAATAGCTGTGCGCTCCCAACGTCCGAACCATCGTTGTTCGACTTCACCTCAACGATCAGCCGATCGTCGACGAGCCTAACCGCCGGTCTCCCGTCACACTCGACCACCCATGCGCATCGGCATCTACGCGGGCAGCTTCGACCCGATTACGTACGGACACGAAGACCTCATCACGCGCAGCCTCTCGTTCGTGGACCATCTCGTGATTGCCGTCGCGACCAACATCTCCAAGCAGCCGCTCTTCTCCGTCGACGAGCGCATTCGATTCATTCGAAGCGCCGTGGCCGACGATCCGCGCGTCGAGGTGCGACAGTTCGACGGACTGCTCGTGGATCTCGCGCGCTCGGTGGGCGCCACGCTCTCGATTCGCGGACTGCGCGCCATCGCCGACTTCGAGTACGAGTTCCAGATGGCGCTCATGAATCGCCACCTGAATGCCGACATGGAAACTGTGTTCATGATGCCACGCCTCGACCTCACCTACGTGAGCTCGAGCCTCGTGCGCGAGATCGCCCGCTTCCATGGTGAAACGGCCGATCTCGTGAATCCCACTGTGCACCGCGCGCTCCGCGAGCGCTTTGGATCGGCGTGACGTTCATCGATCAGGTCCGGGCGCGTGCGGCGGCGGCCGCGCGTCGCATCGTGTTTCCCGAGAGCGATGACCAACGCACACTCGACGCGGTCCGGACCCTTCGCGACGAGCGCATCGTGCAGCCCACGCTGGTGCTCGCCGGTCGTGACGACGCGCGCCGCCGGGCGCTTGCGTTAGGCATGCCGGCGATCGACCCCGCCACGGACGAGCGGCGCACCCGCATCGCCGAACACATTCTGTCGCGCCGCGCGCGCCGCGGCGTCACCCGGGATGCCGCGGTCCAGCTCGCACTCGATCCCCTCGTGTTCGCCGACGGATTGGTTGCGATCGGCGAGGCCGACGGTTGCGTGGCCGGCGCCGTGCACACCACCGCCGACGTGATGCGTGCGGCGCTGTCTACCGTTGGGCCGGCAGCCGGCGTCACGACCGTCTCGAGCGCGTTCTACATGGTGGTCCCGGCGTTTCGCGCCGCACCTGATGGTTCGACCGGTACCGACCCCGAGGTGCTCACGTTCGCCGACTGCGCAGTGGTGCTTCGCCCAACGGCGGAGCAGCTCGCGGACATCGCGATCGCCGCGGCGCGCGACCGTCGCCGCATCGTGGGCGACGAGCCGCGAGTCGCACTCCTCTCGTACAGCACCCTCGGCAGTGGCACCGGGCCGTCGGTGGAGAACGTGCGCGCGGCCACAGCGCTGCTCCGCGCGCGGGGGGTGCCGTTCGCCGTGGACGGAGAATTGCAGGGTGACGCCGCGCTCGTCAGCGCAGTGGCCGAGCGGAAAGCGCCGGCCAGTGCCGTAGCCGGGTGGGCAAACGTGCTCGTGTTCCCGTCGCTCGACGCGGGGAACATCGCATACAAGCTCGTGGAGCGGTTGGCGCATGCGCGGGCACTGGGACCCATCGTGCAAGGTCTCGCGCGACCGTGTTCCGATCTCTCGCGCGGCGCCTCCACCGATGACATTATCAATGTGGCCGCGATCACTGCGCTGCAGTCGCTCGATGCGGGCGACACGGTGGTTGCGGCCGGCGCGCACACCGAACCTGCGCGTGGATTCCGACGGGAGACCGAGACATGAGCTTCGCACTCAGGAAGCAGGGAGACATTGTCGTGGTGGATGTGGAGGGTCAGCTCATTGTGGGCAACCGCCAGGAGCTCAAGCAGAAAGTCCTCGACGAGCTCGAGCGTGGCGAGAAAAAGTTCTTGATCGACTTCAGTCAGACGGGATACATCGACAGCTCGGGGTTGGGCGTCCTCGTGTCGTTGTCGAAGAAGATTCGCGAGCAGGGCGGGGAGCTCAGGCTCGCCAACCTGAACGACGATCTCAAGACGTTGTTCGAGCTCACGAAGCTCGACACGTTGTTCCAGATCGCGGACACGCGCGAACGCGCGCTCGAGTCCTTCTAGCGGCTGTCGAGCGATACGTCGCACGTGCGCATGACGTCGCCGGATCGCTCTCGCGGTCTGCCGATCGGCAGTCTGCACTTGGCGTTGGAGCTCGAGATCCCGAGCGACGTGCGCTACATCGAGCGCGTGGTCGAAATGGTCACGCGCCAGTGCGAGCAATTGGCGTACAGCACGCGACAGGTGTCGCTGAACGTTCCCGTCGCACTCACCGAAGCGTTGTCCAACGCCATTCTCCGCGGGAATCGGGAACATCTCGCCAAGCGCGTGCAGGTGCGATGCGATGTCAATCGCGAGCGCCTGGTGCTCGAGGTGGTGGACGAGGGGAACGGGTTCGATCTCGCCGAATGTCTGGTCGACGCGACGAGCCCCGAGAATCTCGTGCGTGAGGATGGTCGCGGTCTGTTTTTGATGGCGCAGCTCATGGACAGCGTGGAGCGGTTTGCGAACCACGGCAACGTGGTGCGACTCACGATGCGCCGGCATGACTGATCTGCAGACGGTGTTGACCGCGTTTCGCGATGCGACGGGGTGCGCCGCGGCGGTGTGGTCGGAGGACGACGGCCGCTTGCCGAACCGCCTCGCTGCGTCCACGCCGGCTGTCGGCGTACTCGGCTGGACGCCGCCGTTAGACATTGGACCGCCCCGGACCGTGCAGTCGCCGGGCGGTCCTGCACTCGTGACCACGTTGCCGGGACCGCGCCGCTGCTGGCTCGTGATCGGCCCGTCGTCGGATGCTGCTGCCCCCCTCGAGAACTACCTCCGCTTTCTCCTTCCCGTCGTTTCGCAATACCTCCAATCGGCCCTCGAGGTCGAACACGCCGCCAACGAGCTGGCCGAGCGCTACGAGGAGATCAACCTTCTCTACACGATCACGGAGATCCTGGGCCGCACGGTTGCGTTAGGCGAAGCGGCGTCGACCATTCTCAAGGAAGTCTCGGAGACGGTGGGTGCGCGGCGCGGCTCGATCCTCGTGCACGACCGCGTCACCGACACCCTGCAAACGGTGGCCGTGCTCGGCGTTCCGGCGCTCGACGTCCCGCCGATCGCGCTGACCGACGAGTGCAGCGTGTCGGCGCAGGTGTTCCGCGATCAGCGCGCGATGGTGGTCACCGAAAGCGATGCCGACCCGTGTCCCGCGGAGGCCTCCTACCGGCGCGGCACGATGCTGTCGGTGCCGATCATGTGGACGGCTCCCGGCGGCAGCGCCGAGCCGTTAGGCGTGGTGAATTTGTCGGACCGTGCGTCGGGGCAGGCGTTCAGCGCCGGCGACCAGAAGCTGATCACCGCCATCGCGACGCAGATCGGCACGGCGATTCAGAATACACGGCTGGTGCGGGCGTCGCTCAGCCAGCAGCGGCTGGTGCAGGAGCTCGAGCTCGCGCACGACCTGCAGATGAAGCTGCTCCCGCGCACCGAGATCGTGGATCCGATCGCGAGCGTGGCCGCGCGCGTCGTGCCGGCCGAGAGCGTGGGCGGCGACTTCTACAATCTGTTTCAGTTAGGCGAAGAGCGCACCGGTGTCATGATCGGCGACGTGTCGAGCCACGGGTACCGGGCCGCGCTCATCATGGCGCTCGTGATGAGCGCGTCGGCGATTCACGCGCAGGGTTCCAATGACCCGGGCCGCATGTTGGACGCGCTCTTGGGTACGCTCCGCGAGGAGCTGGCGACCACCGAGATGTTCGTGTCGACGTTCTACGGCGTCATCGACCGGCGCGCCGGACTCCTGCGCTACGCGAACGCCGGCCACCCGCACGCCTACCACGTGGCGGGCAACGGCGCGTGCGAACGGCTGCCCGCGCTCGATCCTCCGTTAGGCATGGTGGAAGCGGCGCACTCGGCGCGGACCAGGCCCTGGGTCAGCGGCACCGATCTGCTGTTGCTGTTCACCGACGGTGTGAGCGACGCCCGCAACCGCTTCGGGCGCCGGTTCGGCGAGCAGCCGATCGTGGATACGGTGCGCCGCATGCACGCCGAGCCACCGTTCTCGATCCTGCAGCAGGTGTTCGCCCAACTCCTGGATCACACGGGTACCGCCGTGCAGCGCGACGACCTCGCGGTCGTGCTCGTGCGCAGCTGACCGCGGCATGAGCCAGCACCGCCGGCGTCGGGATGCGTCGACGGACCCGGCGCCGAGGCCGCACCGTCCGCGAAAGCGATTCGGCCAGCATTTTCTCGCCGACCCGCGCATCCTGGCGCGCATCGCCCAAGCGGCGCTGCTCGAGGCGGGCGATACGGTGATCGAGATCGGTCCGGGGCGCGGCGCGCTCACGGATGCCCTGCGCGCGCGGGCGTCTCGTGTGATCGCGATCGAGGTGGACCGAGATCTCGCGGCCCAACTGCGGGCGCGCTACGCGGGCGAAGCCGGCGTGTCGATCGTCGAAGGCGACGTGCTCGAGATGTCGTTGGGCGAGTTAGGCGCCGCGCCGGGCGGCTACGTGCTGGTGGGCAACGTGCCCTACTACATCACGACGCCCATCATCTTCCAGGCACTCGATGCGCCGCGGCCCAAGCGCGCGGTGTTCCTGGTCCAGCGCGAGGTGGCCGAGCGCGTCGTGGCGCCGCCGGGGTCGAAGACCTACGGGTCGCTCTCCGTGAACGTGCGCGCGTTCGCGAGCACCGAGATGTTGTTCGCCGTGCACGCCGGCGCGTTCCATCCCGCGCCGTCCGTCGAGAGCGCGGTGATTCGCCTGACGCCGCTCGCGGCGCCGGCGGTGCCCGCGTCGCTCGAGGCCGCGTTCCGCGCGTTCGTGCAGGATGTGTTCGCGCTCCGCCGCAAGCAGATGCGCCGCGTGTTGCGGACGATCACGAAACGATCGGTGGAGGATGTCGACGCGTTGCTGGCGCGTGCCGGCGTCGATCCCGGGTCGCGGCCCGAAACGCTCGAGGTCGAACAGTTCGCGGCGCTCGCGATGGCCATTCTCGGGCCCACTGCTCCCATCCGCGGAGAGTGAGTTTTTGAGAACAACAGAAAGGTGGTTGTACTCTCTTCGATCAAGGCGCGATGCGATCGCCACCGCAGAGAGCGATCCGTTCAATCCGTTGAATCCGCCCAATCCGTGTTCCCCAGAGCGAGGAAGCTCCACCATGCGCAATGGATCCGCCTAACGACAAGCCCCCGGGTCTCATCCGTTCGTGAGCGCGAACGATAGCCCCTCGAGCTCCATGGCCATGTTCACGGCTTTCACCGCCACGGTGTCCGGCACCTGCAACTGATGCGGCGCGAAGTTGAGAATCGCCCGGATGCCGGACTTGACCACGAGGTCCGCCACGTCCTGCGCGGCCGCCGCGGGTACGGCCAGCACGGCGATGTCCGGCGTTTGGCGCTTGGCCTCCTCGGGCAGGGAAGCGAGCGCGCGGATCACCAACCCGTCGACAGATCGGCCGACCTTCGCGGGATCGGAGTCGTACACGGCCACGATCCGGAAGCCGCGCTGCGCAAATCCATGGTATTGCGCCAAAGCGGCGCCGATCTTTCCGGCGCCGATGATGATCACTTGCCACTCCCGCTCCAGCCCCAAGATCTGCCGGAGTCGCGCCGACAACTCGGCTACCGAATACCCGAGACCGCGCTTGCCAAAGGATCCGAAGAACGACAGGTCCTTCCGAACCTGAGCCGACGTGGTCCCGCCGCGCGCGGCCAACTCGTCGCTCGAGATCGTCGCAATCCCACGCTTCTCGAAGTCCTCGAGGAAGCGCAGGTAGATGGAAAGGCGACGAACCGTAGAGTCAGCGATCCGTTTCACGGAGGGCCAGGATTGAACTTGTGAATTTCTTCACAAGTTACCCGAGACCGCGCCCGCACGCCAGCCGGAAATCTCCATCGGCGCTATGGCAGCTTCTCGTGGGGTCGCGTTACTTTGCTCTATCTATGCCTGTTCACGTCACTTCCGAGATCGGCTCGCTGCGCTCTGTCCTGGTCCACACACCGGGGCCCGAGCTCCTCGCGGTGACGCCCGCGAACCGCGAAGACTACCTCTACGACGACATCGTCGATCTCGAAAACGCCGAGCGAGAGCATCGGCGGTTCGTCGCCATCCTGGAGCGATTTGCTCGCGTCCACTACGTCCGCGACCTCCTGGCCGAGGTGGCCGTGTTGGACGAAGCGCGCAACCTGCTCGTCCGCGAAGCCACCGATGTGGTGCCGTCGGGTCCGTTAGCCTCGAAGATCGGCGAGCGTCCGCCCGAGGAGCTCGTGAAGATGCTCATCGAAGGCGAGGGCGAAGAACCGGGTCCGCTGGCCAAGGCGCTCAACGAGTCGGGCTACATGCTGCCGCCACTGCCCAACTTGTTCTTCACCCGCGACACGGCGATGGTGATCGGCGGCCATATCCTCATCGGCTCCATGCGCTACGGTGTGCGCTGGTCCGAAGAGCTCATCATGAAGGCGCTGTTCCGGTATCATCCCCTGCTCGCGAACCAGGGCATTCTGTACGACGGTGCAGCGGAGCGCCGGAACAATTACACGATCGAGGGCGGAGACATGCATCCGCTCCGCGCCGACACCGTCGTAATGGGTTTCAGCGAGCGCACGAGTCCGGCGGCCATCGATCATGTATCGGAGCTGCTGTTCACGCACACGCCGGTGACCGAAGTGATCGTGGTGGTGATGCCCAAGGAGCACACCGCAATTCACCTCGACATGATCTTCACGCAACTGGACCGCGAGCTGGCCGCGATCCATCCGCCGCATTTCGTGGGCGCCGAGCGGCTGGCGATTCTCCATCGCCGGAAGAATCAGCGGCACATGAGCGAGATGCCGAACATTTTCGCCGCGTTGCAGAACGTCGGACTGCCCATGGAGCCGGTATTCTGCGGCGGCGAGCATCGCATCGTGCAGGAGCGCGAACAGTGGTCGAGCGGCTGCAACTTCGTGACGACGCGGCCCGGCGTCGCGATCTCGTACACGCGCAACGAGGCGACGTTGTGCGAGCTGCAGAAAATGGGGTTCAAGATCGTGCCGGCGGTCAATTTCCTCACGGGGCAGGAGCGCGTGCGCGACGGCGAGCGCGCGGTGATCACGTTCGAGGGCGCGGAGCTCGTGCGCGGCGGTGGCGGGCCGCGCTGCATGACGCTGCCGCTCGAGCGCGACGACCCGTGGTCCTGAGCGCCGTTTTCCTCACGCAGTCGCGCGGGAGCCGGCCGTGACGCCGGTCGAGGGCGTGTCCTCGCGCCTGACGGACACGGTGCTCACGCGGCGCGCGTGCGAATTGTTGGGCAACGGCCCCGCCGACGCGGTGGCGCTCATCGAGCACGTGTGCCAGTTGCCGGGCGCCCCGCGCGTCGTAGCCGAGCAGATGGCGTTCGCGCTGTTCGCGGGCCGGCCCGAGTTCACGCAGGATGCCGCGGGCCAGTGGGCGTTGGCGCCGCGCGGCCTCGCAATGGCCGCCGCCCAGGCCGCGACGCGCGCGATCCTGGCGGATGCTCCGCCCAAGCGTCGCGACGAGTTAGGCGACCTGAGTTACGTCGTCGTCGACACCGAGACCACCGGCATGCGCGCCTGGCACGGCGACCGCGTCACCGAGATTGCGGCGGTGGTCGTGCGCAACGGCGTCATTTGCGAGCGATTCGAGACGCTGGTGAATCCCGAGCGGCCCATTCCGCGAATGATCACCGCGCTCACGCACATCGATGCCAAGATGGTCCGCAATGCGCCCGTCTTCGCCGACGTGTGCGACGAGCTGCTGCGCGTGCTCGAAGGCCACGTGTTCGTCGCGCACAACGTCGAGTTCGATTGGCGATTCTTGAGCGCGGAGCTGGTGCGCGCGCGCGGACGCCGTCTCGTTGGGCGGAAGCTGTGCACGGTGCGACTGGCGCGACGTGTGCTGCCGTATCTGCGGAGCCGGCGGCTCGACAGTCTCGCGCGCTACTACGACATCCAGATCGTGGACCGCCATCGCGCCGGCGGCGATGCGCACGCCACCGCGCACGTGCTGCTCCGACTCCTCGATGCCGCGCGCGCACTCGAGTGCAGGCACTGGGACGACCTCGAGCAGTTAGTCGCGATGCCGCGTCGCGG
>DATEKK010000227.1:0-3637 GCA_035277485.1 Gemmatimonadaceae bacterium | reverse complement strand
AGCTCCTCGGGACCCTGGCGCGACTTGAACAACTCGGACGTGATCTGCATGGCCGCCAGGATGGCTGCCTTGTGCGATTCGACGACCACACCGGCGTTCATGAGTGCGCGGATCGTCGCATCGACGTGCTCGGCCACGGCGCGCGTATGCTCCGGCGTCTCGTCGCTGCGAATCGCGTACTCCTCGCCCAGGATCGTGACTTTCACGGTCGACTTGTGGGCGACACTCATCGATCTGCTCCGAGTTCGTGTTGCTGCCTGAGGAACCGCAGACGGTCCAGAAGTTGTTTCGTGCGCTGCTGCGCGCTATCGAGGCGCCGCCTCAGCTCTTCGTTTTCGCGTTCCAATTCCGATCGCCCGCTCGCCTTTCCCCCGCCGCCCGATCCGTTGCTGAGCGTCCGCAAACGCGATTCCGCTTCGTGCGCCCGGCGTCGCCACGATGCCATTTCTTCGGCCAGCGCGTGGATGAGCTGCTCGAGCTCCTGAAACGCGGCGAGATCAGGACGTTCGTTGTCGGACACCGAGTTCTCCTTCGAGAGTACGCAGGAGCTTTTCGCGACGACCTGCTACCTCCTTGTCACGTAGAGTGCGCTCCGGATGACGGAACGTCAATCGCCACGCCAGGCTGCGGAATCCGTTGGGCACGGCATCGCCGCGATACTCGTCGAACAGCACCACCTGCTCGAGCAACTCGCCGCTCGCGGTACGAATCACGTCTTCGACGCGCGCCGCAGGCATGTCGTTCGGCACGAGGAGGGCGAGATCGAATTCGGCGGCGGGCGTGTCGGGAAGCGGGCGGTACTGCACGTGGAGCGGCTTGGCCGCTGCCTGGGTCGCGTCGTAACGGGCTGCCCCCGGTTGCGCGACGAAGCCGGAGGGAACCGTGAGCAGCGTAAGCTCGACGCCGTACGCGGGCGCGGCCCACACTGGCGCATCGAGTGCAACGCGACGCACGCCGCCGCGGCGAGTGCCGTCAATGATGATCGACCAGAGCCAGTCGGCGTCCGCGTCCGCCTGAAGCGCGATCTCGGTTGAGGGATAGGCCGCCGAGGCGACTTCCTCGGCGAGGCCCTTGGCGTCCCATTCATCGAAGTCGGGCGGACGCGTCTCGGTCCAATGGGGCGGCCGGCGATGGCCCATCACAATCAGTGCAGCGCGCAGCTCCTCCAGCGGCAGCGTGTCGGCCGACGGCATGAACACGGAGCCGATCTCGAAGAGACGCACGTCGCGCTGCATGCGCGCCAGGTTGTATTCGGCGCGACGCGCGAGCGTGTCGAGTAGATCGCGACGGAGGTGCGCTTCGTTCTCGGACAACGGATTCGCGACGCGCACGAATCCGATGTCGGCGCCTTTCACGAACGGGAGCGGACGCGCCTCGAGCAGGCCGCGCGCCACGAGCGCATCGCGTACGCGTCGCGACACCGTCTCGAGCGACGACTCGGGCACCGTCCCCGGCCTGAAGGGACGCAGCTCGCTCGAGAACGTGTCGTAGCCGCGGCGGCGCGCGACTTCCTCCACGAGATCCACTTCGCGCGTCACATCCGGCCGCCACGATGGGACGGTGACGTCCAGCGTACCCGCGCGCGCCTCGACCTCGAAGCCTAACGGAGTTAGGAGGCCGACGATCTCCTGGTGCGGCACCGCGTCGCCGAGCACGGTGGCGACGCGCTCCGGCCGGAGCGACACGGTGCGGGGGACGTGCGGCGCAGGATACAGATCGCCCGGCGCACCGTCCACGCGGCCTTGGGCGACGGCCGCGACGATCTCGATGACGCGCGCGAGGGCCCGCGGCGGCAGCTCGATGTCCACGTGTCGCTCGAAGCGGTAGCTCGCGTCCGTCGAGAGGTTGAGCGCCCGGCGCGCGCGACGCACGCGCACGGCGTCGAAGTGCGCAACCTCGATGAAGATCGCGGTGGTCTCAGCCGTGACTTCGCTGTCGGCGCCGCCCATCACCCCGGCCACTGCCTGCGCGCGATCGTGGTCGGCGATGACCGTGGTGTCCGCGGTCAGGGTGCGCGACACCCCGTCGAGCGTCACGATTTTCTCGCCCGCCCGCGCGCGCCGCACGACAATCTCGTTTCCGCCTAACTTCGCCACGTCGAACGCGTGCACCGGCTGGCCGAGCTCGTGGAGCACGTAGTTGGTGGCGTCGACCACGTTGTTGATGGACCGGCCACCCACCGCGACGATGCGCTCGGCGAGCCACGCGGGGCTCGGGCCAATGGTGATGTCGCGCATCACCGCGCCCATGTACCGCGGACAACCTTCCGCATCCTCGAGGCGGACGCGCACGCCGCCCACCTGCACCTCGCCGCGGGCGCGTGCGGCGGGAGCGAGCGCGAGCGGCGTCGCACCGGGCACGGGCGGCACGCGCATGTGCGCGCCGACCGCCGCCGCGAGCTCGCGCGCGAGGCCGGCGTGCGACAGCAGGTCCGGCCGGTTGGGCGTGACGTCGATGACGAGGCGCGTGTCGCCTAACGGAATGGCGTCGAGCAGCGGGGTCCCGGGCGCGGCGGTCGTCTCGAGCTCGAGAATCCCTTCGTGCTCGTCGCTCAACCGTAATTCCCGCGCCGAGCACAGCATGCCGTTGGAGACGGTCCCGCGAATCTTGCGGCGCTCGAGCACCAGGCCGCCGGGCAGCGTCGTCCCGACGGGTGCGAACGGATACACGCCGCCCGTCTTTACGTTAGGCGCGCCGCACACCACGTCCAGCAGCGTGCCGCGCCCCGCGTCCACTTTGGTGACCCAGAGGTGGTCGGAATCGGGATGCCGCGCCGCTTCCACCACGCGTCCGATCACGACGCCGCTCAGGTCGTCGCGCAACCGCACCATCTCGTCCACCGTGCAGCAGTGCGCGGTGATGAGCTCGCGCATACGCTCGGCGGAGAGCGGAACGGTGAGGAGCGATTCCAACCAGGCGTGTGACGCGTTCATGTCGCGAACTGTTCGAGGAAGCGGACATCGGAGTCGTACAGCAACCGGATGTCGGGGATGCCGTAACGCAGATCGGCGATGCGTCCCGGTCCCATGCCGAATGCCCAACCCGTGTATTTCTCGGAGTCCACGCCCGCGGACTCGAGCACCGCGGGATGCATCATGCCCGAGCCCAGGATTTCCATCCATCCTGTGCCCTTGCACGCGGCGCATCCCGATCCGCCGCAGATGGTGCAGCGCACGTCCATCTCCGCCGACGGTTCCGTGAACGGAAAGTAGCTCGGCCTGAAGCGCGTTTCGGTTTTGCCGAAGAAGCGCGTGGCGAAATGCGTGAGCGTCGCCTTGAGGTCCACGAAGCTCACGCCTTCGTCCACCGCCATGCCTTCGATCTGCATGAACACGGGCGCGTGCGACGCGTCGAAGAAATCGCGACGGAACGCGTTGCCCGGCGCCAGAATGCGAATGGGCGGCGGATACGACTGCAGCGTGCGCACCTGCACCGGCGACGTGTGCGTACGCAGGAGCGCGCCCTTGGCCAGGTAGAGCGTGTCGTGCAGATCCATGGCCGGGTGCTCGGGCGGAAAATTGAGCGCCCCGAAATTGTACCAGTCGTGCTCGGCCTCGGGGCCGGTCGCGACCGTGAATGAGAGCTCGCGAAAGATCTCGACGATCTCTTCGACGACGAGTGTGACCGGGTGCTTGGC
>DATEKK010000226.1:0-99271 GCA_035277485.1 Gemmatimonadaceae bacterium | reverse complement strand
CTCACGCCTGGTCGCTCCTGGGTCGACCTCTACTGAGCTGAGTCGAGACAGCATCGGCCGCGGCTAACGCGGCGTAGATTCGATTCGACGAGCGCGCTTCGGCTGATACGATTCAGGCGAAGCGCGCTTTCTTTGGCACGTCCACTCCTGACGGAGGTTGTGGCCGTGACCAAACATCGACATCGGCGCCGGCATGGCACCACCATTCTCGAAGCGCTCGCTGCTATCATCCTGCTCAGCATCGGCGCGCTCGGCATCGCCGCTACTGGCGTCGCGAGCCTGCGACTCGAAACCACCGCCGACCGTCGGTCGCGCGCCGCGTCTGCCGTTAGCAACAGGCTCGAGTTGCTTCATCGAGGCGGTTGTAACTCGTCTTCGGGCAGCGATAGCGCTCGCGGCGTGTCCGCCGCGTGGCACGCTTCCGTTTCCGACAGCGTCCAGGAAATTGTCGACAGTGTTACGGTCGTAGATCGCCTGGCCGGCCGGCCTCTCCAAGAAGTCATCCAATCGGCGGCGCCATGTTGACCGCGCGTCGTTCGCATGCGGGCTTCACGCTCGTAGAGCTCATGGTTGGACTGCTCGTCACCACCATTGTGGGCCTGGCGGCCATCACGATCGCCGTCCGCCACGAGCACCTCGCGTTCGCGCTCGAGCAAATCATGGAGTCGCGCCGTGCGCTTCGCGAAGGTGCTGACGCGCTGCGATACGACTTGCGGTCCACGGCACCCAACGGAGATGCGATCTACTCCATGGGCGCCAGCTTTGTCGAGTTTCGGATGGCCACGGGATTTTCGATTCTCTGCGGCCTCGACTCCACGCGCACGCTGCTGACATTTCCGGCGCACACAGCGTCGGCGCCTAACGTGACGTCGTGGATCGTCGCGCCGGAAGCGGGCGACACCGTCCTGCTCGTCGTCGCATCGGCCGATTCCGCAAGGTGGCACGCGCACGCCCTGGCATCCGCTCCAACGTCCGGCCGTGCGTGCTCGCCCAACTTCGTCGCTGCCGACGCACCGGCGCCGACGCTGGCCCTTCGCGTCGCAACTCCCGTCGCACGCGACATCGATGCGGGCGCTGTGCTCCGGTTCGTTCGCCGCGCGCGGTACGAGCTCTATCGCGCCGCGGACGGCGGATGGTATCTCGGTTTTCGCGACTGTCTCTCGACGCGCGCCACACCTTGTGCGACAGTGCAGCCCGTGAGCGGCCCGTATGCCCGGGCCGGCTTGCAGTTTCGCTTTCTCGACAGCGCGGGCGCGCCGACCAGTGAGCCTCATCGCGTCGCTCGGATCGACGTCGTGCTCCGCGCGGAGAGCGCGATGCAACTGCACGTCCCGGGCATCACGTCGCGCGCATTCGCGGACTCCGTGTTGCTCACCATTCGCCCTCGCCACTGATCATGAGACCCGCACATCCCGCCACGTATCGCCGCCGGCACGGCGCAACTCTCATCGTCGTGCTGGTCATCCTCGCCATCCTCGGCGCGCTCGCGGCAGGTTCATTCTTCGCCGCGTTGCACGAAGAACGCATTGATAGCGCGCAAATCGTACGCGCTCGGGCACTCGCGGCTGCAGAACATCTCGCGTACACCATCATATCGCCGCAACGCTGGCGCTCTGCATGGAACGCCGCGCCTCCCGTACGAGCCGTTGCCTCTGACAGCGAGCTGCTCGCGGGCGGCGCGCGCGCAACGGCGCAGGTGTGGAAACTCACGCCCTATAGCGCGCTGGTCATTGCTCAAGGCATCGCGGGCACGGCTCCCCGCGACGCGCGGCGACGAGTGTCGCTGCTACTGTCGCTGTTGCGACCGCGCATGCCTGCGGCGGCTGCCGTTGCTCTCACCGGCTTATCCGTCAGCGACGGCTCGTCGATCACGGGCGGGCTCGGCGCCGGCGTCGGCGACTGCCTAACGCCGGATTCCACTGTCGCCGCCATCAGCGTGCCGCCCGGCGTGGCGATCGATACCACGGGCTGTACGCCGCTGCCGTGCTTGCGCGCCGCCGGCACGCTCCGCGACACCGTGCTCGCCGCTAACGCAGAAACGTCCGACAAGTTCGGTCAGGTGGACCGCTCATTTCTTGCCAGCGTTGGGCGCCCGCTCGTCCCCGGCAGCGACCTTACTCCAGCACCGGCCATCGACGCGAATGACGCGTGCGATGCTAACGCTTCGGCAAACTTCGGCGACCCGCTCCGCGTCCTTGGCGCGGACTCACCGTGTGCCGACTTCTTTCCGCTCGTGCACGCCGCGGGAGACCTGCATCTGACAGGCGGTGCGGGGCAGGGAATGCTGGTCGTCGATGGAAACCTGACACTCCTTGCGGGCGCGCGATTTACGGGCGTCCTGCTCGTGCGCGGGAGCGCGCGATTCGAAAATGGTTCGCGACTCGATGGGATCGTGTTGGCCGATCGTGTCTCACTCGCCGGCGCATCCGAAATCCACTACTCGGCGTGCGCAGTCGAGCAGGCATCGCGCGCCGGCGCCCGACCGTTTCCTGAAGTGACCCACTCGTGGACCGAGATGTTCTGACCATCGGCCCGTGTTCCCGGTCGATCGATACGACGTGTTGCACGCCCGGTTCAGAAGTTACCTCCGCCTTATCGGGTCGTGTGACTGGTAACCGAGCGGACCGCATCCGCAATGGTGCGCACGTCCGTGATTCGGACGGCAATGCAGTTCCTGTTTCAACGCGCGCTCACTCCATTCACCGCACGATCTCCCCATGGGTCTCTTCGGTCGCAAGAAGACGTCGATCGGTCTCGATATCGGCTCCGGCCTCGTGAAGGTCGCCGTCATCGAACATGGCAAAGGCGAGCCTGAGCTGACGAAAGTGGCGATCGCTCCACTTCTCGCCGACGCCATCGTCGAAGGCGAAGTGATGGATCCCGGTATCGTCGCCGAAGCAGCTCGCAACGCGCTCTCAGCGGCGGGCATCAGCGGCCGTCCCGTGATCACCGCGGTCGGTGGACGCGATGTGATCATCAAGAAAATCCAGATCGATCGCGTGAAAGAACAGCAAGCGCGTGAGCTGATCCGCTGGGAAGCGGAGCAGCACGTGCCGTTCGACATGGAGTCCGTCGAGCTCGACTTCCAGATCCTCGACCCGGATGCGGAAGGCCTCGAGATGAACGTGCTTCTGGTCGCCGCGAAACGCGACCTGATCGAAAACAAGCTTCGCCTCCTAACGGACGCCGAAGTCGCGCCGAGCGTCGTCGACGTGGACGCATTCGCGCTGCACAACGCGTTCGAGGTCAACTACCCCGAAGCGATGAGCGGCGTCGTCTGTCTCGTGAACATCGGCCACGAGGTGACGAACATCAACATCATGGAAGACGGCGTCCCGCTCCTCACGCGCGACATCGCGGTCGGCACGCGCCGGTTCCGCGAGGACTTGCAGCGCGAACGCGGGCTGAGCGCCGAGGAAGCGGATGGGCTGCTGCAGGGCTACGATCGCTCGCCGCACCTCCAGGCGGTGACGGAGACGCGCGGCGAAGAGATCGCGACCGGCATCGAGCGCGCCGCGGCCTTCCTCGCGAGCTCGTCACGCGTGACCAACAAGTTGCGCGCCGCGTACACGAGCGGCGGCGGGTCGCGCGTCCCTGGCCTAACGGACGCGCTGGCGACGCGTCTGAGGATTCCGGTGGAGCAAGCCAACCCGCTGCAGCGCTTGCGAGTACGTGACGGTGCTTTTGATTCGCTCGTCATCGACGATGTCGCTCCGCTCCTCATGCTCCCCATCGGGCTGGCGCTTCGCCAGGTCGCCTGATCTCATCGCGAAGGCCGCGTAATGATCCAAATCAATCTGAATCCGGGTAGCGCGAAGAAGTCGCGCAGCCGCGGCGCCGGCGTGAACCTGGCCGGCCTCGCAGCCGGAGCGGTCTCGCGAGTGAAGGATCCGTACTTGCTCGCCGCCGCCGGATCTGCCCTCCTGGCCGTCCTCGTGGTGGGCTTCATGTACCTGCACCAGAATGCGCGCGCGTCCGATCTCGACGCGCAGCTGCAAACGGCGCAGCAGGATTCCATTCGCTTCACTGCAGTGATCGTGCAGAAGCGGAAGGCCGAGACGCAGCGCGACTCGGTGGTTAGGCAGGTCGATCTCATCAAGTCGTTCGACAACAAGCGCTACGTGTGGCCGCATCTGATGGATGAGATCAGCCGTGCGTTGCCGCCGGAGACGTGGCTCACGTCGGTCGTGCAGAGCAACTCGAGTACGGCCGCGCAGCAAGACGAAGCGCCGCCACCCGCGAAAGGAAAGAAGGCGGCTGCGCCGAAAGGTCCGCCGCCCGTGGATACCACCAGTATCCCGGTGGTCAAAGCGCACATCGTCGGTCAAACGGTGGACATCCAAGCACTCACCCGATTCATGAAGCTCCTCGAGGCGTCGCCGTTCATCCAGAACGTCACGCTCGTCAAGTCATCGATCGTCATCGCCGACGGAAAGGAAGTGACGGAATTCCAGTTGGATGCCTCGTACCAGGCGCCCGATCCTTCTGCGATCAAGACCGTTCCTGTCTCGCTTTCGGTGAGGTAAGCGATGCCCGGGATGCCTAAAGGACAGCGAGAACAGTCGCTCGTGCTCGTGTGCGTGCTCGCGATCGCGGCGATCGGTCTCTACTGGTACATGGTCTATTCGCCGCGCTCCGCTGCGTTGGAGAAGCAGCAGGATCACATCGAGACGCTCGTCACGATGAACCAGCGCGCCAAGTCCGAGATGAGCAAGGGCAACTTGAGCGAGCTGCGCGCCCAACTGGCCACATACCAGCAGAACCTCTCGCTGATTCGCACGCTGGTGCCGGCCGGCAACGAAGTGCCCGCGTTGCTCGAGCAGGTCTCGACCGCCGCGCGCCGTGCGGGGCTCGATCTCGCGTCGGTCGACCCGCAGCCTGTGCAGGAAGGCAGCAACTACGACACGTACCGCTACGGCATAGCGATCGTTGGCGGCTATCACCAGCTGGCCGAGTTCTTCGCGAACGTCGGCTCACTCCAGCGCATCGTGCTGCCGGTCAATGTCCAGCTCACCCTCTCGACGAACGCCAACGCCAAGGCATCGCATTCCGCACCAGGCCAGGCCGTGATCGAGGCGCACTTCCAACTGCAGACGTTCGTGACGCACAACCCCGCCGAAGATGCGGACGATCAGCCTCCCGCGAAGAAGGGGGCGAAATCATGATGATGCGTACTCTCAGGCTCGCGCCGTTTGTCGCGGCCTTCGTCGCATGCGCTGCCGCATCGTTAGGCGCGCAGCAGATCCCGGGAACGGCCGCGAAGAACGCGGCGCGCCGGGTGGTGGCAGCGACGAACGCGCACACCGCCGCGATGCAGAACACCGACGGCCCGGCAGCAACGCCGACGCGCACGCAAGCCCCGGCGACGCCGACACGTGTCGCCGAGTCGAATCGCAGCGCGCGGATGCCGGAGCAGCCGAAGGCGGCGACGCCGGCCGCTGCCACGACACCGGCGGCGCACGGCCGTGCACCGGCTGATCGTGCCGCACACTCTGCAGCATCGAAGGGCAAGGACACGCTCACGGTCACCGCGCAGGGTCCGAACGGTGATGGCACGACATCGATCTCCGAGCGCGGCGGAAAGAACGAAATCGGCCTCATGCGCGAGTCGTTCTCCTACAACGCGGATGGACGCCGCGATCCGTTCGTGTCGTTGATCGAGTCCGGCGACCTCCGACCGATGGTCTCCGATCTCCGGCTCGTGGTCGTCATCTACGATCCCGCTGGCCGATCCGTCGCCATTCTGCGCGACGTGTCGACGAAGGAGCAGTACCGCGTCAAAACGGGGCAGACGTTAGGCCGCATGCGCGTCGCGCGCATCGACCTCAAGTCCGTCACGTTCACCCTGGAAGAATTCGGATACAGCCGGCAAGAAACGCTGGCGCTCAACGATTCCACGAGAGCGAGGTCGCAATGAGGCGGGTCTGTGCGCTGATCGGAATGACGTTCGCCGCGCTCGCTGCGCAGGCGTCCGTCGCCCGCGCCGCGACGGTTGGCAAGTTAGGCGGCGGTGAGGTGACGTCCCTCAGCGTCGTGCCCGCGGCCGGGCGCGCTGAGGTCGTCGTCGCCGTCGACGGCTCAGTCGACATCGATGATTTCTCGCTGGCCAGTCCGCCTCGCATCGTCCTCGACCTGCGCGGCGCCAAGCTCGGCGCCACAGGCCGTCTGTACGATCGCGTCGCGCGCGGCGGCATCACCAACGTGCGCGTCGCACAGTACCGCGACAACATCGTCCGCCTGGTGATCGACCTCGACGGGCAACACAGCTACACCGTCAACCGCACGCTGAACGAAGTGCACGTCGTGCTCGACCCGAACGGAACGACGAAAGCGTCGTTCACCGCCTGGCGCGCCTCGGCGGGCGATGGCGATTCGTTCGATGCGGCCGCGGATGCCGCGGCGTCGGATCCCGCGTCCGATTCGCCGCGCCACACGTCGGTCAAGCTCACGTCGCACGATGGCTCGACGGCGATGTCGTCGCAGCCCAGGATCACGGTCACGTATCAGGACACCGACATCAAAGACGTGATCGCAGGCTTCGCCGTCTTCTCCGGCCGGACGATCGTCGCGGGCAAAGGCGTGACGGGAAACGTCTCCGCCGAAGTTCGCGATCAACCCTGGGACGTCGCCTTACGCGCAATCCTGTCGTCGCAGGGCTACGCCGCCAAAGAAGACGCCGACGGCATCATTTCCGTCGACAGCTACGAGAACATTGCCAAGCAGCAAGCCACCGAACCAGTGCAGACCCGCATCATCTCGGTGAACTACGCCCGCGCGAGCTCGCTCGTTTCCACGGTGAAGAGCCTGCTCTCCAAGGATTGCCCTCCGGGCGCAGCCGGTCCGAACGGCGCGACCGGCAGCACGGAGTGCAAGACGCGCGGTGATGTGACCGCGGACTCCGGCACGAACCGGTTGCTCGTGACCGATGTGCCGTCGCGTCTCGAGGAAATCGCCAACTACGTGAAGGACCTCGACGTTCGCACGCCGCAGGTCTCGATCAAGACCAAGATCATTCTCGTCGATCGCACGAACATCCAGGACATCGGCGTGAGCTATGACCTGGGCGACAACGGCACGTTCTTCAATAAGCTCGTGCAGCGTACCGACCCGAGCACCTTCAAGCCGATCGACTCGAACGGCGATGGTGTGCCCGACGCCGTCGTCGGAACGCCGTTCCCGTCCAACACACAGGTCATCAACATCGGCGGCAACTCGCTCGCGGCGATTTCGAACGCCACGCAGCGCGTGGTCGACCCCGCGTTGTCCCTCATCTTCTCGACCGCGTTAGGCAAGTTCAACCTCACGGCGTTCCTCGATGGGCTGCAGGAAGTCCGTTTGTCGGACGTCGAGGCGGAGCCCAGCATCGTCACGCTCGACAACCGCGAAGCGCAGATCCTGTCGGGTGAAGAGACGCCGATTCGTATCGTCGACCTCGGCTCGCTCAGCCAGGGCGGTACGGGAGCCACGGCGCCGCGCGCCACGGTGCAGTTCAAGGAGACCGGTATCATCCTCAAGGTGACGCCCCACATCACGAACAACCGCAAGATCCTCATGACGCTGCACGCGGAGCGCTCGCAGCTCCAACCCGCTGCGTCGGACCTCGGCTACACGTTCCTCAAGCAGAGCGCGGACAACGAGCTGCTCGTGGGCGACGGCGAGACCGCGGTCATTGGCGGCCTAACGACAACGCAGGTTCAACAGTCGAAGTCCGGTATTCCGCTCCTGGTCGATCTCCCCTTCATCGGCAAGCTGTTCGGTGAGACGCGGACCCAGGAAGACAAGACGGATCTCCTGATCCTGGTCACCCCACACATTGTCGACGACGGTGACGCCATCGGTGCGCCCGGCGGCGACCGCTGACCGAGAGCGACCCATGACGCGGACCCTGGCGCGCCTCGCGCGCACTTCTCTCCTCGCGCGCGCCGGCACGCCGGCGCACGCGGGCCGCCTCGCCGGCGGTGTGCTTGCTCTGGCCGCGATCGTCTTCGCCGCGGCCTGCGTCGAAGGCAATGGCGCCGGTGGCGGTGTCATCGCCGACTCCACGCCGCCCGTCGTCTCGATCACGGCGGCTGCGGCGACGGCCGACTCCGTCGTCGCGTTCAATGTCGTCGCGACCGACAATCTCGGCTTGCTCAATGTGCGCGTGAGTGTCGCCGGCCCCGGCATCAGCGGCACGTTCGACACCACGTTCACCAGCGCCGTGACTAACGTGACGCTGCCGTACACCGTTCCGGTTCCGTCCACCGTACCGCCTGGCACGACCGTCACGGTCATAGCGTCGGCGATCGACGGCGCGCACAACGTGTCCAGGCCAGACACCGCGTTCATCGGCACCGGCAATCAGTCACCATCGGTCGCGATCATTACGAATCCGAAGTCGACCGACACAGCAGTCGTCGGCTTCACCATGGCCGTCTCACTCAGTGGCAAGAGCCCAAGCTTGGTGAAGGCCCTTGGCTTCATTGCCAGCGGTGTGTTCGCCACGCCGGTCACCGACTCGGTGCTCTTCAACTCGCCGCTCAAAGACTCCGTCGGTGTCGACACCGCGTTGAGCTTGGTAGGTGCGACAACGGGAACGCTCACGCTCACGCCGTTCCTCATGGATTCGCTCAAGCGGCGAGTACTCGGCGTCCCGGTCAACGTGGTGGTTTCCAATTCGGTGTCCGGTAACAGCATCCCGGTCGTCGACTTCGGGATCACGCCGCGCATCGAAGTCACCGACACGATGCACGTGAGCGCTCACGATCGCAGTGGCGTCCGCTGGCTCGGATACGAAGTGCGCAATCTGCCGAGCGACCCGAACACGTTCTTCTCGACGGATTCGTTCCAGGTATCGGGCAACGTGAGCTCGGCGCTGCACACGTTCAGGCTGAACCTCAACATCACGACCTTCCCGAAGCAGGTGCAGGTCTTCGGATTCGCGCGCAACAACGGCGGCACGCGCGCATATGCGCTGCTCAGTGACAACGTCACGCCACGGGGCGATACGGTGACGGTCGTCGCCGGCCTAACGCGCAATCTGCCTCTGGGCGGCGTGATTGCCGACGCATTGTTCCACAAGCCGACTAACCGGCTGTACATGAGCAATATCGCGAAGAACGAGCTCGAGGTGTTCGACCTCACCGACTCCGCGTTCCAAGCGCCGATTCCTGTCGGATCGCAGCCGTGGGGCCTGGCCGCCTGGCCGGCGAATCGCGACGGCACGATGGGCGACACGATCCTCGTCGCGAATTCAGGCGGCACGAACATCAGCTACGTGAACGTCCAGGGTAACGCGGACCAAGAAGTGTTCCGCTACCCGCTCCCCGAGATCGATGTCTTCACGGTCACGTCTACCATTTCGAAGACAACGGGACAGGTTATCGAGAACAAGACGCAGCACGATTTCAGTGAACGTCCGCAGTTCCTTGCTGCGACCTGCTTGGGCCCGGCCTCGGGGGTCGCGCCATGCGGCGACGTTGTGCTGCTCTACTCGACGACGCCGACACCCGGACAGACGTTGCCGTTCCAAAACCAGGGCACTGTTCGTTGGGAGAATTTGACCCAGCACACGTCGCACTTCTTCTTCGAGCAGGCGATGGGTCAGTCGGACGGCCGGAGCGACACACTCGAAATCGACCGTCACGCTGCACAGGGTGTCGGAGCCGACACCGCGCTCGTGCCGTTCCGTCAATTCGGTTCGGCTTCGGACTCGATCGGCTATTCCATAGTAGTGCAGATCGCCAACCTGGCGTTCCGCGACACGACCTTCGTGCGCAACTCGGGTAACTTCCGTCGAGCCGTGATCGGCGAAGGCGGAGCGGTGCAGGGCAGCCGCGCCATCATGTACGATGACAGCGCCGGTTTCCAAACCACGTTTACTAACGCACTGGGCACCTTTACGGCGCCCGTGCCTGCAGTCGACAACGGCATCTCTCCCGCGGTCGAGGTCTCCGACTTCATCGCGAACTCGTTCGCGCGGGTCGGCAGCGCGGCCATCAACTTCGACGGCGCTCTGGCGGCGATCCGAGGCGATTCCACTTACATCATCGATCGCACACTTCGGCTCCAAGGCTTGTTGCAAACGTCGGCCGGTAACGCTGGGTTCGATTTCCAGCCGGACAACACCGGTATCGGTGGTAGCTCGTCGCCGCCGGGAACACGACTCGCCTTCGCGGCCTCGTCATCGCCACAAATCGAAGTCTATGACACGTACCGGTTCAGTCGCTGCATGATCCTTCCCACGAGGGATCCGGTCATTGGACCGATCAGGGCGGGGAAGGACGCGTCGGGCAACGTCATCCTTGTCGGTGCGACACAATTCGGTGTCGTCATCGCCACCGTCACACAGGCGCAACTCCTCGCGAATTGCCCGCAGAACTAGAGGGTGCCTGTGCCGATGGCGCCGGGATGAGCGGGCGATTGGCGTGAGTGCGTTCAGTAGCAATTGATTGCGCGAAAACATGGAGGCGTGGTAGCATTCGGTGCTGCCACGCCTTTTTCTTTGGTCGGCATGTTGGTACGCACGCCGACGCTCCGTTAGCCGCGCTGCTCTATTGCCACTCCTTCGCTTTACAACCGCCGGCGAATCACACGGGCCAGCTCTCGTTTGCATTCTCGAGGGTATGCCCGCCGGCCTCCCGATTTCCGCCGCGGATGTCAACGTCGATCTCATGCGCCGCCAACAAGGCTACGGCCGTGGCCGGCGCATGCAAATCGAAAAGGACGCGGCCGAGTTGCTGTCGGGCGTGCGAGCTGGCGCGACGATTGGCTCTCCGATCGCGATGCTCATTGCCAACCGCGACTGGAAGAACTGGCAGGAGATCATGGATCCCGCGGTGCACGATGGTGATCCCGCGCCACGGAAGCGAGTTGTCACGAGGCCTCGTCCAGGCCACGCGGATCTCTCGGGCATGCTCAAGTACGACCGCAGCGATGCGCGCGACATTCTCGAGCGCGCGTCCGCCCGTGAGACCGCCGCCCGTGTTGCTGCTGGAGCAGTCTGTCGCATCTTCCTGCGCGAATTCGGCGTTCGCATTGCCAGCCACGTCGTCCACTTGGGCGGCATCGATGCCCAACGACCTGATCCTTTTCCCGATGACATCAACGCGGTAGCCGACCAATCACCACTCCGCACGCTCGATCCCGCAGCGGCAAATCGAATGATCGAGCGCATCGATGCGGTGAAGCGCGAAGGGAATACGCTGGGTGGCATCTGCGAGGTGGTGTGCGATGGAATCCCCGTTGGCCTTGGCTCGCACATCTCGTGGGAGCGCAAACTCGACGGACGGCTCGCTGCGGCGCTGATGTCGATTCCGGCGGTAAAGGCCGTCGAGATCGGCCTCGGCTTCGAGACGGCGCATCGCACGGGTGCCGAATCGCACGACGAGATCGAGATGGCGGCGCCGCCTGGACGTCCGAAAACGGGCAACGTGCACCGCCTAACGAATCGCGCCGGCGGACTCGAGGGAGGTATCACGACGGGCGAGCCGTTAGTCATCCGGGTGGGCATGAAACCGATCAGCACGCTCATGCGCCCGCTTCAAACGATCGACGTCGCCACGGGCGAGTCCGCGCAGGCCGTCGCCGAACGATCCGACGTGACTGCGGTCCCCGCCATGGGCGTGATCGCCGAGGCGATGGCGGCGTTTGTGCTCGCGCAGGCTTTTCTCGAGAAGTTCGGCGGCGATTCGTTAGGCGAGGTGCGACGCAACTACGATGGGTATGTCGCGGCCATCGGCTCGCGCATCACGAGGCCGTGAGGCGTGAAGCGTCGACACGGCGAACGCGAGTGATGAGTGTCAGCCAGTGATCGCCCACGTCATTCTCGTAGGCTTGCCGGGAGCCGGTAAATCGTCGGTCGGACGGCTGGTGGCCTCACGGCTTGGGCGCCGGTTCCTGGACTTCGATGATGAGCTCGAGCGCCGCGCCGGTATGACAATCGGCGAGATCTTTCGGGCGCACGGGGAAACTTACTTCCGTCGCTTGGAGCTCAGCCTCACGCAAGAGCTCGCTAGATCAGATAGTGCCATTTTGGCACCGGGAGGCGGTTGGGTTATGGTTCCAGGGGCGCTGGCACTATTGCGTCCGCCGGCGCGTATGATTTACCTCCGGGTCGCCCCCGAAGTCGCAATACTAAGGATGGGGGCGGGTCGCACGAAGCGGCCCCTCCTGGAGGATCCGGAGCCGGTCGAGGTTCTACGACGACTGGCTCAGCAGCGGGAGCCAGCCTACCGTCAGGCTGACTACGCCATTGACACCAATCTCGTTGATGTTGAATCACTTGCAGTACAAATTGCTCGCCTCGTCGACCCAACGGCTGGATCCCGTGTATAGGCCGAGGGCGGAAGCGCTACAGCTGATTCTGGCCTCGCAACAAGAAGATTCAACTCGTTGGATTTCGACACGGCATTACCCGGTCGCCGCCCCGATTTTGCTGAATCATTTGGCGGAGAGGTTTCCCGATCCGGTACCTCGAACAATGACTTTTCGCGTGCT
This sequence comes from Gemmatimonadaceae bacterium, assembly GCA_035277485.1. Taxonomy (GTDB): domain Bacteria; phylum Gemmatimonadota; class Gemmatimonadetes; order Gemmatimonadales; family Gemmatimonadaceae; genus JADGGM01. Next base: position 86,794 of record DATEKK010000226.1, on the reverse strand, counting down.
TGGGCCTCATGAACGGGGCCGCTTCACCCCCGATGCGTGGGGGCACCTCATATCGATGAGCGGCGCCGGCATGCTCAACGCTGTGGAGCTCGAACATGTCATCGAACGTGCTCTCAGCCAGATCGATGGCCGAATCGCCCTGGACGACTTGCGCGTCCTGATGGAGGGCGCGGGCTACATGGACGACGGCCTGGGCGGCGAAAACGTGACCATACACTGATTTCCATGGCTGCCAAGAAGATTTCGAAGAAAACGCGCAAAAGCGCGAAGAAAGACAATAGAAAGGAATCCGCAGACGCGATGCCCCTTGGCACGCACCGATCGTCGAACGGCGCATCCGTGGTCGCCGAATCGGCGCCTCGCGCCTCGCGTGCTCGTGGTAACGGCCGGCGCACATCACGACGCGGCGTCGTCGAAGAGCCGCTCGACCTGGCCACGATCGCCGGGAAGTCGCTCGTCATCGTCGAGTCGCCCGCCAAAGCGCGGACCATCGGTAAGTACCTCGGCCCCTCGTACCGCGTGCGCGCGACCGTTGGCCACGTTCGCGACTTGCCCGAGAAAGGGCTGGGCATCGATGTCGAGCACGGCTTCAAGCCGACATATGTCACCGTGCCTGGGAAGGAAAAAACGCTCGCGGAACTAAAGAGCGCCGCGAAGATCGCGGACCGCGTGTTCCTGGCGACGGACCCGGATCGCGAGGGCGAAGCCATCGCATGGCATGTCGCCGAAACCATCAAGCACAAGGGTGCCGTGCCGGTCCGCCGCGTGATGTTCCACGAGATCACGCGCGACGCGGTTCAAAGCGCAATCCGCAACGCCACGTCAATCGATGAGCGCAAGGTCGAAGCACAACAAGCTCGGCGCGTTCTCGATCGGCTCGTCGGCTACAAGGCCAGCCCGCTGTTGTGGAAGACGGTCAAGAAAGGTCTGTCCGCGGGTCGGGTGCAAACGGTCGCGCTGCGTCTCATCGTCGAGCGTGAGCGCGAGATTCGCGCGTTCAAGCCGGTTGAGTACTGGTCCATTGAGGCGCTGCTCGAAAAAAACGAACAACGCTTCACCGCCAAGCTTCATCAGCTGGACGGCAAGAAGCCCGAGATCTCCAGCGAAAAAGCGGCACGCGCCATCCTTGCCGATCTCGAGAATCGTAAGACGTTCACCGTCACGAACGTCCGCCGGCGCGAGCGGCGAAAGAACTCCGCGGCGCCGTTCACGACCAGCACCATGCAGCAGGAGGCGGCTAAGAAACTCGGCTTCGGCTCCAAACGGACCATGCGCGTGGCGCAGGATCTGTACGAGGGCATCGAGCTCGGGCCTGAAGGCGCAGTGGGTCTCATCACCTACATGCGCACCGACTCCACCCGCGTCGCCGAGAGCTCGGCGCTCCAGGCGCGGGAGGTCCTAACGGGGCTGTTCGGGGCAGATCATCTTGCTGCGGGGCCGCAGCTTTACGGGAAGGCGCAACAAGCCAACGCACAGGATGCACACGAGGCCGTCCGGCCCACGGATCCATCGCGTCGCCCCGATCAGATCCGAAAGTTCCTGACGAGCGACCAGTCCAAGCTCTATGAGCTCGTGTGGAAGCGATTCATGGCATCGCAGATGGCTCCGGCCGTCTTCGACACCACGACCGTCGATTTCGATCTCGGTCGGTGCCTGTTCCGCTCCACTGGAAGCGTGATCAAGTTCGACGGATTCCTCGCCCTTTACCGCGAAACGCACGAGGAAGGGGAAGGCCGTGCGCTCGAGGACGAGCAGGCGCTGCCGGTACTCGAAGTCAATGAGAACGTACCCGTTCGAGAAATCACGCCCCACCAGCACTTCACCGAGCCGCCGCCGCGCTTCAGTGAGGCGAGCTTGGTCAAGGAGCTCGAGCGTCTGGGCATCGGGCGCCCGTCGACGTACGCGTCCATCATTTCGGTGCTCGCCGACCGGCACTACGTCACCCTCGAGCAGCGGCGGTTCACGCCTACTCCGTTAGGCGAGACCGTGGCCAAGATCATGGTGCATCAGTTCCCCGACATCTTCAATGTCGCGTTCACCTCGAACATGGAAGGGGAGCTGGATAAGATCGAAGAAGGCGAGATGGGTTGGCGCCGCGTACTGGAAGAGTTCTACGGTCCATTCTCCCAATCGCTCGACAAGGCGAACATCGAGGACCTCATTGCACGGGCGCACGATCTGTCCGCCATCGAGAAGGAGCGCTGTCCCAAGGACGGCGGACGCCTCGTGCCCAAGGGTGGCATCTTCGGTCCGTACTTGGCGTGCGAGAACCGCCCCGACTGTGACTACACCAAGCCACTCGGCCGTGAGCGCAAGCCGGCGGTGCTAACGGATCAGATCTGCCACGAATGCGGTGCGCGAATGGTGATCCGCCACGGCCGATCCGGCGAATTCTTGGGCTGCAGCAGATTCCCGAAATGCCGGGGCACGCGCGCGCTGCCCACGGGTGTGAAATGTCCAAAGGATGGTGGCGACATCATTCAGTTGCGCTCCAAGCGCGGCGGTCGTGCGTTCTACGGATGCGTGAATCACCCGAATTGCGATTTTGTCGCGTGGAACAAGCCGACGCTCGAGCAGTGTCCTGAGTGCGGTTTCGTCGGCGCGGAAATGAAGTCGACCAAAGCGCGCGGCGAGTACCGGAAGTGCCTCAAGTGCGGCAACGAGTGGGACGTGGTACCCGTGGCGGAGCCCGCAGCCGTCGCAGGCTGAGCTGGAGTACCTCGCCGCCTTTCATGGCCAGCGTTAGTTTCTGGCCATGATTACCGTTGTCGGCGGCGGCCTTGCCGGATCCGAAGCAGCTTGGCAGCTCGCCGAGCGCGGCCACGATGTCGCGCTCGTCGAAATGCGGCCGGTGACCGGCACGCCCGCACACAAAACCGACCGGCTCGCCGAGCTCGTGTGCTCCAACACGTTCAAGAGCACCGAGGAGACCAACGCACACGGGCTCCTCAAACGCGAGATGCGGAGCCTCGGCTCACTCATCTTATGGGCCGCAGACCAGGCCCGTGTGCCCGGCGGCTCCGCGCTGGCCGTCGATCGGGACGTTTTCTCGGCTGCCGTCACCCATCGGATTGTGTCCCATCCGCGCATATCGATCGAACGCCGCGAGGTGACAGAGCTTCCGACGCCGGCCATCGTCGCCACCGGTCCGCTCACCTCGGACGCTCTCGCGCAGGCCATTCGTGCCCGCCTCGGCGTCGAAGCACTCGCGTTCTACGATGCAATCGCGCCGGTGGTCGATCGGGATTCGATCAATCATGACGTCGTATTCCGCGCGTCGCGATACGGCAAGGAAACCATGCGGGATGCCGCTCCGGATGGCGCGTATCTCAATTGCCCGCTGGACCGACAGCAGTACTCGGATTTCATCGACGCGCTCGTCGCCGCCGACCAGTACATCGCACACGACTTCGATGCCGTGCCGTACTTCGAGGGCTGCATGCCGATCGAAGAGATGGCCCGTCGCGGCCGCGACACGCTTCGATTCGGCCCGCTCAAGCCGGTCGGATTGCGCGACCCGCGTACGTCGCGCGAGCCGTTCGCGGTCGTTCAGTTGCGACAGGAAGATCGCGGCGCGCGCATGTGGAACGTTGTTGGCTTTCAGACTCGTCTTCGGACCGGCGATCAACAGCGGGTACTCAGAATGATCCCCGGTCTCGAGAACGCCGAGTTTCTCCGGTTCGGATCGATTCATCGGAATTCCTACCTGAATACGCCCGCCGCGCTCTCGAGTCATCTCTCGTTGCGCGACGACGCACGCGTGTTGTTTGCCGGCCAGATTACCGGTGTCGAAGGCTACACCGAGAGCACCGCGACCGGGCTCATCGCGGGACTGAACCTGGCGCGCCTAACGGACGGGCTCGAGCCCGTCGTGCCGCCGCCTACGACGATGATCGGGGCGCTGTACCGATATTTGCGCGAGGCAAAACCGGCGCATTTCCAGCCGATGAACGCGAACTTCGCGTTGTTGGACGAGCTGGACGAGCCGGTACGGGACAAGCGCCGGAAGCGTGAGCTGTTGGCCGAGCGCGCAGTGGCTGCGATCGAGGCGTGGCGCGCGGACTCTAGTCCGAGCGCGGTGCTGCCGTGAGCGAGGAGACTCCGGAACCGCCGTTGCCTAACGAGGTGGCGGACTTTCTCGAGCATCTGGAGAAAGAACGCAACGATTCACCTCACACCGTACGGGCCTACGGCCGCGATCTTCACGAGTTCGTCGCGTTCCTCGCGAGCTATTACGGTACGCGCGAATGGACGTGGGAGGGCGTGGATCGCCTCGCGATTCGTGGTTTCATGGGTCACCTCACGCGCCGTGGTCTCTCGAAACGCTCCGTGGCAAGGGCCTTGTCGGCGGTGCGGAGCTTCTATCGGTTCATGCATCGCAACGAGCAGGTGACCGCGAACCCGGCGCGTGGTGTCGGCTCGCCCAAGCTCGACAAGCGTCTCCCGGGCTATCTCGATCGCGCGCAGATCGATTTGTTGTTTCAGCTGGCCGAGACGCGTGCCTGGAGCGGAAGATTCATCGACGTTCGCAACCTTGCGATCCTCGAGGTGTTCTATTCCACGGGGATGCGGCTCTCGGAGCTCGCCGGCATCGACCTGCGCGATCTGGATCTCGTCTCGCAACAAGTAAAGGTGCGCGGGAAGGGCCGCAAGGAGCGGATCATTCCGTTAGGCGATCACGCGGTGCTCGCGTTGCGCAAGTACGAGCTCAAACGCGATGCGTTGCGCCGTGACCTCGAGGGCGCCGCCGACCGATCGGCCTTGTTTCTCTCGAAGACAGGCAACCGCATCGGCGTGCGGATGGTCCAATCGATTGTCGGCGGCTTATTGCGTCAGATCGACGAAGATGCCGGGCTCTCGGTGCACTCTCTTCGCCATACGTTCGCCACGCATCTGCTCGATGCCGGCGCCGACTTGCGTGCCGTGCAGGAGCTGCTCGGCCACGCATCCATTTCGACGACTCAGATCTACACGCATACCAGCGTCGAGCGACTCAAAGCTGTATACCACAAGGCGCACCCACGAGCGTAGCCACGCTTCTTTGCACCCGTGGACGGCTCCTTTCTTGCACCCGGATGGCAGTATGAGCTGGATGGAAATCATTCCATTTTTGGGCGGATTGCTCGCCGCGATTGCCGGTGGAGCGCTGGTCGCCGATGCGGCTCTGATCGACGAACCATATGGCACCGAGCGCCGCAAAGCGCCGCGTCCCCAGCGGAACCGTGTTGGGCAGGGATGCCTTGGCGGAAGTCTCGTCTGCACGGCTCTGGTTCTATTGAGCGGCGGCGCGTCGCCGTTCGCTATCGCAGCCACCTTCGTTGGGATTGCACTGCTCGCGGCGGGCGTCGTGCTCAACTGGCACTACTTGATGGATCTCATCAACGGTCCAACAAGTCGCGCGCAGCTGGGATTGGGGAGAGACAGCTCGCGCCGATCGGACGATGGAACGCCGGCTCCCGCATACGGCTGGCCCGTGCACAGCGACGACTAGCTTCCGCTAAGCGCCGGCTCCTCCCGGCGTCGGGCAGCCAGCACCCGACATGGCTTCGGGCTATCTTTCCGGCCATGACAGGTTTGCCAACTATTTACGCCACCACGATCCTCGGCGTGCGCCGCGACGGCAAAGTCGCGCTCGGCGGCGATGGTCAGGTGACCGTCGGCGAGACCGTGATGAAAGCGAACGCCCAAAAAGTTCGCACGTTGCGGGGCGGCAAGGTGCTCGCGGGTTTCGCGGGAGCGGCAGCGGACGCGTTCACACTCTTCGAGAAGTTCGAGGAGAAGCTCGACCGCTTTCCCGAGAATCTTCCGCGTGCAGCTGTCGAGCTGGCCAAAGACTGGCGCAGCGATCGCGTGCTGCGGCGTCTCGAGGCGCTGCTCGCGGTCGCCGATAGGCAGCATGGGTTCATCGTCTCCGGGACCGGCGACATCATTGAGCCGGAAGATGGCATTCTCGCGATCGGCTCTGGCGGCTCCTATGCACTCGCTGCGGCGCGCGCACTCGTTGCGCACTCGACTCTCGATCCGGCGCCAATCGTGCGACAGAGTCTCGAGATTGCGGGCGACATCTGCATCTACACCAACCGCAACATCACCATTCTGGAGCTCTGATCCGGCTTCGGATCATCGGACTCCGCGCGACACATGCCTTCCAAGCACACGCAGCAAGCGATAGCGAGGCTCGCCGACCTCACGCCACGGCAGATCGTGGCGGAGCTCGACCGGTACATCGTTGGGCAGGACGAAGCGAAAAAGGCAGTGGCGATCGCCCTCCGCAACCGCTGGCGCCGGCAGCAGGCGCCGGAGGGGATCCGCGACGAGATTTCGCCTAACAACATCATCCTCATCGGCCCAACGGGGGTCGGCAAGACCGAGATTGCGCGCCGTCTCGCGCGTCTTGCGGGTGCGCCGTTCAGCAAGGTCGAAGCGTCGAAGTTCACCGAAGTCGGATATGTCGGCCGCGATGTCGAGTCCATGGTGCGCGATCTCGTCGAGAGCGCCATCGACATGGTGCGCACGGAGCGCGAGAACGAAGTCGAAGATCTGGCCTACGAGCGCGTCGACGAGCGACTGCTCGATCTTCTGTTGCCGCGGCCGAGTGAGGCGACAGCGGAAGAGAAGCGCGGCGCGACCTCGGCCGCGGCTGGTGGCGCCGGTGGCGGACCGTCCCTCTTCGTCGTGTCGTCCGGCGGCGAGGTCGCGCGCGAGGGCGGGAGCCCGGAAGCCGCCAAGGATCGCTACAACCGCACGCGAGACAAACTGCGACAACTGCTTCGCGACGGACAACTCGAGGATCGCGAGGTGGAGGTCGAAGTAACCCAGCAGGGCGGGCCCATGTTCGACATGCTCGTCCCGCAGGGTGCGCCCGAAGGGGTCGAGAATTTCTCCGAGATGTTGCAGGACATGATGCCCAAGCGGCGCAAGAAGCGCACAGTAAAAGTGTCGGAGGCACGCCGCATTTTGCTCGACCAGGAGCTCGAGAAGCTGGTCGACATGGACGACGTCACATCGGATGCGCTCGAGCGCGTGGAGAAGATGGGGATCATCTTCCTCGACGAGATCGACAAGATCGCGGGCGAGCGCTCGCAGATGGGCGGCCCTGATGTGTCCCGCGAGGGTGTGCAGCGCGATCTGCTTCCGATAGTCGAAGGCTCCAACGTGCAGACGAAGTACGGGATGGTGAAGACGGACCACGTCCTGTTCATTGCTGCCGGCGCGTTCCATGTGTCCAAGCCGAGCGACTTGATTCCGGAGCTCCAGGGACGCTTTCCCATTCGCGTCGAGCTCAAGCCGCTCACTGAGCAAGACTTCGTGCGCATCATGACGGAGCCGGAGAACGCACTGACGAAACAGTACGCGGCGCTCGTGTCGGCGGAAGGCGCACCGCTCACGTTCACCGAGGATGCCATCGCGGAGCTGGCGCGCATTGCCACCGGCGTGAACGAGCGCATGGAGAACATCGGCGCGCGCCGCTTGCACACGGTGATGTCGTCGTTGCTCGAGGACGTGCTCTACGATTTGCCGGACCGCGGTACGAAGCCGATCACCATCGACGGTGCAACGGTTCGCGACCGGCTCAAGGCCATCGTCGAGGACGAAGATTTGCGCCGCTACATTCTGTGATCAGGCCTAACGAATTGACTTCCCACTTCTGATCCGCATGCACCGCGACTTCCTGGCCATCCCCGACTTCTCGGCAGTCGAGCTCCATGATCTGTTCCAGCTGGCCGACGCGATGCGCACCGGCGCGTTCGTTGGGCATCCGCTGGCCGGGAAATCGCTGGCCATGATCTTCATGAAGTCATCGACGCGGACGAGGGTGTCGTTCGAAGTCGGCGCGTGGCAGCTGGGCGCGCACGCGCTCTTCCTGTCGCCGCGCGACATCCAGCTCGGGCGCGGCGAGCCGATCGCCGACACGGCACGCGTGCTGTCTCGCTACGTGGACGGGATCATGATTCGCACGTTCTCGCACGCCGAGGTCGAAGAGCTCGCGACGTACGCCGACGTCCCGGTGATCAACGGCCTGACGGATCTGCTGCACCCCTGCCAGGTCATGGCCGATCTGCTCACGGTTAGGCAGCACCTGGGCGGGTGGGACGGGAAGCACATTGCGTGGATCGGCGACGGCAACAACATGGCGAACTCCTGGATCAACGCCGCATACCGCCTCGGCTTCGATCTCACACTCGCGTGTCCCGAGGGCTACGATCCGGACGCGACGATTCTCGCGCGCGCGCAAACGACGGCCGTCGTGAAGGTGGTGCGCGATCCCGCTGAGGCCGTGGACGGTGCCGATGTCGTGAACACCGACGTATGGGCGTCGATGGGACAGGAAGAAGAGCAAGAGCGGCGTGCTCGCGCTTTCGCCGGATTCACGGTGACGTCAGCCCTCATGGCCAAGGCCAAACGCAGCGCCATTTTCCTGCATTGTCTGCCGGCGCACCGCGGCGAAGAAGTGGCCGCCGATGTAATCGACGGGCCGCAAAGCCGCGTGTGGGACGAAGCCGAAAACCGGCTTCACGTGCAGAAGGCGATCATGGCCACCTTGATGGGCGAGGCGCCGCAAGACTAACCGATCGGAGCTGCTTAGACCGGTCCGATTCTGGTCCGCGTCACAACAGGCACGCAACATTCTAGCGGAAGAGCGAGTGTTTGCGTAGCGTCAGGCTGCCGGCCAGATGTGTAACTCCTTATCTGACACGATGATAGGCGCAGGGCATGGGTCGCGCATTCGACGGGGCCTGCGCGTGGCGCGCCCAGCTTGGCGTGCCTGCGCCGCCGTCCCGCGGCTGGCCGACGGCATCGGCCCGGCGACAAAGGAGCCCACAGCCCCTGCGAGAACCCATGCGCGCCACAAGACGCCGAGGTTCGTCGGATCGAGCCGTCCAGGTCCGGCCTTGTCCTAACGGTTGGGCGTTCACGGTCATCGAGTTGATGATCGTGCTCGCGGTCATCGGAATCATCGCGGCGTTCGCCTACCCGAAGGTGAACTTCACGCAGTATCGCGTCGACGCAGGCGCGCGCACGGTCCGCGTGGCGCTGCAGAACGCCGAACGCCTCGCCGTAACGCGACAGTACGACGTCGTCGTGAGCTTCGACACGACTAACCGGCGCATCCGCCTCCTCGAAGACAACAACAACAATGCGACGGTTGATGCGGGCGAGCACGTGATCTACGTGCAGCTCGAGGATTCCGTGCACTTCGCCGTTCCGCCGGCGGGCGTGTCGGGTGCGGCGAACAGCTCCATCAGCGGGAGCAGCATCCGGGCCGTCGACAACATGCCGACGCTCGTCTTCCACCGCGATGGTGCCGCGAGCAGCGACGCGGACATCTACATCACGTCGAAGCGCGCCATCCACGATGACTTCCGGTGCATTCGCGTGATTCAATCCACGGGGCGAACGCTCTGGTGGCGCTACCTGGACGGCGTGTGGCAGGAGGCGAGTATATGACCATCGCGATGCGTGCCCGCAAAGGCCTAACGCTGATCGAAACATTGATCGCGCTCGCGATTCTCACCGGCGCGATGCTCGGCATGGGGACGTTCGTCTCGCGACTGTCTCATGGAGCCGGAACGGGATACGAGTTGTCGATGGCCGGAGACCTGGCCGTCGCTCGCGTCGAACAGATCAAGGCGTATCCGGTGTATGCGTCGCTCGAGGCGACATTCGTGGGCACCGAGACCGGCATTGCCGGATATCCAGGTTTCACGCGCCGAACGTACATCGCGCGCACGTCAACGTCGCGCGCAGACTACAAGACGGTGACCGTGGTCGTGACGGCGGCGCAGCTCGCAAGCCCGATGAAGAAGACTTCCGTCATCGCCGCCTTCTGAGGATGCCGAGTCATGACGATATCTCCAAGGCCTCGCGAGCGTCGCGGCGTCACGCTGATCGAAATGGTGATCGCGCTGACGTTGTTCGTCGCGGTGTTCGGTCTCGCTGTCCCGTTCTTCAAGATGCAGGCGCGGTCGCTCAGCGCGAGCGCGGGCCGTCTGGATGCCCAACAGAACGCGCGGTTCTCGCAAAACACCATCGACCGCGACCTTCGTCTCGCGGGCACCGGCGTGTTGTCGAACCAGCCGATGATCGTGCAGGCCGACCAGTTCGCGCTGACGTTCAACGCCGACATCGTGACGCGCGATCAGAACGACCTGAACGCCGCCTACTACGATCCCGACGTCGATTCGATGTCCACGGCGAGCATGATCACGTCGCAGCACATCACGCTGCCGCACAGCGCCGTGATCTATCCCCAAATGAACTATCTGCAGAGCGGCGTACCCGGAGCGGCCGAAACGATTTCGTACTGGGCATCGGTGGACAGCACGGTGAGCGCCGGCAACCAGTACGTGCTCTTTCGCCGGGTGAATGACAGCGCGCCGAAAGTGGTCGCGAGCGGGATCATCTGGAACAGCGGCGATCCGCCGATTTTCACGTACTTCAAGCCCGATTCCACAGGGAATCTCGTGGCCATCCCAGCGGCGAGCCTGCCGCTCTATCACAGCGCGGCGGCGCACGGTTCCGTCGCGGACACAGGCAAATTCGCCTGGGTCGACAGCATCCGTATGGTGAGCGTTCGCGTCGCGGGTACGTACGCTGATCCGCAGAAGGGTCCAGTGTCGCGTGTCGTGCAAACGTCGACGCAGCTGTTGAACGCGGGCATGCTGCACAGCACGGTGTGCGGCACACCGCCGATCGCGCCGACGTCGTTCACCGCCGTGTACGACACCACCACGCCGGCCAAAGTGATTCTGACGTGGAACGAATCGCTCGATCAGGACGCGGGCGAAAAAGACATCGAGCGTTATCTGATTTATCGCCGAGCCGTCGGCGATGTGAATTGGCAGAATGTCGTGACGAGTGTGGCGGCGTCGTCTGCGACGTACACGTACGACGACATCGATCCACCGTCAGGCAGTTGGGAATACGGAGTAGTGGCGCAGGACTGTTCGCCATCGAACTCGCCCATTCTCTCGGCGGGCGCCGTCACCGTCCCATGAGCATCACGAGGAGAGTGCATATGCCGCGCACATCGCTGCTCTGGAATCGGCGGACGCATCGCCGTGGTTCGGCGCTGATTCTCGTTCTGCTGTTGACCGTCACGCTGGCGGCGATCGCGCTCTCCGCGATTCTGCTGACGGGCAGCTCGACGATCTTGAGCCACTCGTTCGACCGCGAGCGCGACTATCGATACGCAGCCGAAGCGGGGCTGGCGATGGGGAAGTCGAGTCTCAGCAAGGACACGAGCATTCACTTACCCGACAGCGGGTATGTGACGCTCATTGCTAACGGAACGGTGACCGGCGCGGATGGAGTGATCATCCCGAGTCTTCACGTCAATGTGTACGCCGGTCTCTCGGGTAACGTGACGGGCGAATTCGGCGAATACGCGAGCATCGTATCCGAAGCGTACGACTCGAGCGGCGCGCGCTACGTGCGCCGCCTCGAGTTGGCGGCGGAAAATTTCGCGCGCTACGCGATGTTCACCAACACGTTCCCGACGGGACTGTGCTACTCCACGGGCGAGTTCATTCGCGGCCGCGCGCATAGCAACCAGGGTTGGTATTCGTGCGGCACACCGACGTATTACGACACTGTGTCCGCCGTGGGGAGCATCTCGGGCGGTACGCCGACATTCCAGAAGGGCAAGATCAGCGGCGCCTCGGTGATACCGATTCCGCCGGTGTCGAAGTTGGCGGTGTTGCAGACGTACGCGGCGGCGGCGAATCTCGACGTGATCTCGCAGGGCACGTCGTTGAGCAACGTCCGCACGCGCATCGAGTTCGTTGCCATCGACCTCGACAACGATGGCGACGTGACGGGCAACAACGAAGGTTTCTTCCGCGTGTACCAGGCTAACGCTGCGTATGCGAGCCGAGTCCGCGTTGCACCCACCGTGATCAATGGTGAGAACACGCCGCCGGATTCCATGTGCGGCGACTGGCACGTGGAGAACGGCACCATGAAGTTCTTCCCGGCGTTCGTCCACGGTGAATCGTGGTTCAAGAATGAGATTGCCGCGGGTACGCTGATCGCGAGCTCGCCATCCGATGTAGTCGCGAGCGCCGGCTCCGTTACGAAGAACGAGCGCGACCGCATCATGGGACATACGGGATTCCGCTGCTATCCGGCCGGTGATCCGCACCTGGTGTCGCCGGAACGGCGCAACGCGCGTCCTGCGCCTACCAGCAGTGGCGTATGGCAAAAGGGTGGGGAAGACACGACCTTCACCGACAGCACCGTTTACGGCTACTGGCAGGCGTGGGGTGGCAACAATACGCCCGTGGCAAACGCATTCGCCGGAATTTCGCCAACTTCGCCTTACTACGGCTATCAGCAACAGGCGAACGACGCGCGTCTCTGGCCACTCGATCGCACGCTCAACCCTAACTCCAAAGGTGTGATTCACACGCACGGGCCGGTGGCGCTCGACGGCGTGCTGCGCGGCTGGGTGACGCTGTACGCGCAAACGTACGGCTCGGCGCAGGGTACGGTGCTGCTCACTGATGATCTCGTGTACACGCAGGATCCGGCCGCGGTGCTGTGCGCGAATCTGTTCGGAGTCATCGCCGACACGAGCATCATGATAGCGGACAACGCCATCAATTCACCGCAGCGCTCCGGAAACACAGGCGCCACGTACCGCTGGACCGACGGCAACGACAACGGGATGCTCACCGCCAACAACTTCGTGTTCCACGGCGTCACGATGAGCCGCACCGGAACCGTGGGCGTCGAGAACTTCAGCTCACACCCGGAGGGATCCAGCTCCTTCGGCACTTGCAATTCCGCGCACACGGGCCGCGGGTGCATTCAGCAGGCGGGTGGTGTGATCGAGAACTTCATCAGCGCGACGTACAGCGACAACTACGATGGCTTTGGTGAAAATCGCAGCGTCGACCAATGCTTGAACTCGCAGTCGCCACCGTACTTTCCAACCACCGGGCGCTACATCAACAACCGCTTCTCGGAGATCGATCCGGCCCGGTTCGACGTCGTGACGCTGTTCAGCAACCTGCAGTCGGGCAACTGAACCGGATTTTCGACAGCTCGCGTGCGAGCCCGTGTCCTTTTGGATGCGGGCTCGCTTGCATCGTGCGCCGGGCTGGCAGTTGGATGGCCATGCAGCCATTTTTGCAGGAGATTCCCTGTGGAGCTCCTCCAATGGCTCAGGCCGCAGTTCAGCAAACGCTCAAGCGCACACCGTTTTACGACATCCACGTCGGGCTGGGTGCCAAAATGGTCCCGTTCGCCGGGTATGAGATGCCCGTGCAGTACCCGACCGGGATTACAGCCGAGCATCGAGCCGTGCGCGAGCAGTGCGGGCTTTTCGACGTGAGCCACATGGGGGAGTTCGAGGTATCTGGCGCCGACGCCGTGGCGTTCGCGACGACGGTGACCTCGAACGATGTGGCGGCGCTCAAGGTCGGGCAGGTGCAGTACTCGACGATCCTGAACGACCGCGGAACGATCGAGGACGACTGTCTCGTGTACCGGTTCGAGGACCGGTTGATGCTCGTGGTCAACGCGTCGAACAAGGACAAAGACCTGGCGCACATTCGTCGCCACGTGGGACAGCTCCAGTGCACGGTGGCCGACGTGAGCGACGACACCGCGCTCCTGGCGCTGCAAGGGCCTAACGCAGAGCGCGTGCTGCAGCCGCACGTGTCGGTCGACCTGTCGACGATCGCGTACTACCACTTCGCGGTGGGGCAGGTCGAGGGCGCGCCGGCCGTCATCTCTCGGACGGGATACACGGGCGAGGATGGCTTCGAGTTGTATTTCTCGCCGAAGTATGCGCAACGCGTGTGGAGCGCGTTGACGCCGGATGGCGTGACGCCGGCTGGGCTGGGCTGCCGGGACACGCTGCGCCTCGAGATGGGCATGGCGCTCTACGGCAATGACATCGACGACAGCACCACGCCGCTCGAGGCGGGGCTCGGCTGGGTGGTGAAGTTAGGCAAGGGCGACTTCGTGGGGCGCGATGCATTGGCGGCGCAGAAGGAACGCGGCGTGCCGCGCCGGCTGGTCGGGTTTACGACGGCCGAGCGCAGTTTCCCGAGGCACGGTTACCCGGTGTTCGTGAACGGCCAGGCGTCCGGCACCGTGTGCAGCGGCACCATGAGTCCGTCGCTCGGCATTCCGATTGGCACCTGTTATGTCCCGACGGCGTCGGCGAAACCGGGAACGCCAATCGAGATCGAGATTCGCGGTCAACGCGTGGCGGCGGAGGTGGTGCGTACGCCGTTCTACACGCGCGGGACGCATCACTAGCCGCCTGGTGGGGCGACGGGCGGCCAAGCGTCGCCCATCCGCCGTGCCATCTTCCGCCTAACGATCGAGGCGCGCGCATGCGGATCGCGATCCTGACGGTATCGGATGCCGGCTCGAAGGGCGAGCGCGCCGACGTGTCGGGCGATACGATCGCGGGTTGGGCGAGGCAGCACGGCGCGACGATCGCGGCGCGTACGATCGTGCCGGATGACACGTCGCGCATCGCGGCGACCCTGGTGGCATGGTGCGATGGAGACGATGCCGATGTGGTGCTGACGACCGGCGGTACCGGGCTCGCCGCACGCGACGTGACGCCCGAGGCGACCACGGCCGTCATCGAGCGCGAGGCGCCGGGTATCGCCGAGCGCATCCGATCGTTGTCGATCGAGCGGTTTCCGCGGGCAGCGCTCTCGCGCGGGGTCGCCGGAACGCGCGGGCGAACTCTGATCGTGAATCTGCCCGGATCGCCCGGCGGTGTACGCGATGGATTGGCCGCGCTCGACGCGATCATCGATCACGCCGTAGACATTCTGCGCGGGATCGTGACTGAGCATCGCGACGCTCGGAGCGGCGGGTCGGCGCCATGAAGGTCCTGCTCACGTTGGCGGACGTCGAACCCGCCGTGCGACTGAATGCCTTGCTCGAGCGGGCGGGCTATCAAACGGCGCTCGTGTCGCCGATGGACGATGTGCCGAGTGCGATTCGCCGGGAAAAGCCGGACGTGATCGTGCTAACGGGGGCGCTCACCGACGTCGCCAACATTCAGTTAGTCAAACGCCAGCAGTGGGATGGCGCCGCGGTAGTGGGTCTGGCCGATCTGAACGACCCGAGCGTGCACGACCGCTTGCGGGCGATCGGCTATGTGGAGGTTTACGCGAAGCCGGTGGATCTCGACGAGGTGTTCGCCGGGATTCGGCGCATTCTCGACCGCCGGCGGTTGTCGCTCGACACAGGTCTCATCGGCGAGAGCGAGGGGATCCGCGAGGTGATGGTCAAGATCGAGCAAATGGCGCCGGTGTCGAGCACGGTGCTGATCGAGGGTGAGAGCGGAACCGGCAAGGAGTTGGTGGCGCGCGCGATTCACCGATTGAGTCCGCGGCGCGGCAAGCCGTTCATTGCGGTGAACATCGGCGCGTTGCCGGAGACGCTGATGGATAGCGAGCTGTTCGGCCACGAGAAGGGCTCGTTCACGGGCGCGGCGGAGCGGCGGTTAGGCCGCTTCGAGCTGGCGAACGGCGGCACGCTGTTCCTCGACGAGGTGGGTGAAGCGCCGCTCTCGACGCAGGTGAAGTTGCTGCGGGTGCTCGAGCAGCGGGAAGTGACCCGTGTTGGGGGGACGCAGCCGTTGCGGGTGGATGTCCGTGTGCTGGCGGCGACCAACCGTCCTCTCCGTGAGCACGTCGAAGCCGGCGAGTTTCGCGCCGATCTCTACTACCGGCTCAACGTTCTGAACATCTACCTGCCGCCGCTGCGGGACCGGCGGGAGGACATCCCGCTCCTGGTCCGGCAATTCGTTCAGGAGTTCGCCGCCCAACACGACCGGCCGTTCCCCGGTATCTCGGCGGAAGCGATGCAGCGGTTAGTCGAGTACTCGTGGCCGGGGAACATCCGCCAGCTGCGGAATCTCGTGGAGAGCATGGTGGTGCTGTCGCCTGGTCACGAGATCACGGCCGAAGACATCCCGCGTGAGATCCGGGATGGCGCCGCGCGCTTTTTGCCTGTTCCCGTTGGGCGGGCCGGTGGGGCATCGGGGCGCGCCGACGAGACGGGAATGGGCGGCCGCGAGCTCGAGTTCATCATCCGGAGTCTCGTCGAGCTCAAGCTCCAGGTGGAGGAGTTGCGTCGCCGCGTTGGGGAGGACCGCGTGGGCCCCGCGTTGGGGACCGGGCCGTCGCGCGACGTGCTGGTAGGCGAAGTCGTGTCGAGCACGCCGCCCGTGGCGGCGATCGAGCCGAAGGATCAGCCGCCGCTGCCTAACGTGATCAGCATTCGGCCCGGGATGAGCATGGCCGAGATCGAACGAGCGGCGATCGAGCTGGCGTTGAAGGAGACCCGGGGTAACCGAAGAAAAGCCGCAGATATGTTGGGCATCGGCGAACGCACGCTCTACCGAAAGTTAAAGGAGTATAACCTGCCCGAGTATCCGTAGCGTAACTGTCGCTTGCGTTTAGGCACCGTTGTTGGAATATTGTCTGACCACAATATCGTCGTGCAACACGCCGTATCCTCCCCGCCCGGTCGGAGTGACGGCGTCTGTGTTAGTCCCCGTTCGTACCCACCGCACTGTTTTTCAGCGCTCGCCAAGTCAGGTACTCGTGTCTGTGCCGCTCAACGCGCCGACTCCGTCGTCGCAACCCGTGTCACCGATTGCAGGAAGCGTCTTGCCGCTGCGGCGCGCGGAAGAACTGCTGGTCACGTTGCCAGGCGTGCTCGCGGCGCGCATCGTTGCGAGCGAGAGCGGTGCGGTGAGCGAAGTGCACCTCCTGACGAGCGCCGAGGTGAATCCGAAGCAGACGGTGCGCAATGTGGAGAGTGCGTTGCTGGCGCACCTCGGCATGCGGGTGGATCATCGGAAGATTTCCGTCGCGACGACAGTCGATCCGCAGAAGACGGTGGAGGCGAAAGGCCTCTCCGAGAGTGCGGCGGCGGAAGCAGCAGCAGCTGCGGTGCGCCGCCGGTTCTATTTCGAGGATGTCGAGGTCCGTCGGTCGCGGAGTCGCGGGGTGACGTGCCGAGTGACGCTCCGCAAGGCGGAGCAGTCCTACATCGGAGAATCGGAAGGGTCAGAATCCGAACGCTCGCGGGCCGAGCTGGCCGCGCGAGCTGCTGTCGTCGCAATCAGCCAGGCGGAAGGCGACACGCACGCGTTGACGCTGGACGGATGCCGGTTGATCGACGCGTTCGAGCGCGAGTTTGTCTTCGTCGGCATCACGGTTCGTGTTGGGCGCGAGAACATGCTGCTAACGGGCAGCTGCGAAATCAAGGAAAGCCCGGAGACGGCGAGCGTGCTGGCCGTGCTCGATGCGACCAACCGGTGGATCGGACGGTAGCGGTGACGCTGTAATCGCAGTGCCTGGGCAGTGCCGGGTTCCTGCGACGTAGCATCGTCGGTAGTAGGACGGCTGTCGGTGGTGCTTCATTCCTGCTCAAGACTCTCAACCGTTCTCACATCACGATCGATCACAAGGACTAACAACCCCCGATCCTCGGCTGAGCGAAGCTGAGCGGGCAGGGCCATGTAGTTGAGCGGAGCCGACCTTTAGCACAACTGGCAGGTGCCAGGTGTGACTTCACGAAAGGGAGGTGACGCGAAATGTCGTTCTTGACCCAGCTCGTTACGTCGATGTACGCGGTCGTTGCGTCTGACACCGCACACTGGTGGTAAGGCCCGGGGACGGGGGTTCCTCTTTCTCGCAAGCGGTGCGAATGAACCGGGTGCGACTGTACGTGTCGGGTGTGGCGTTGGGCGCAGTGGCGGCTGCCATCTGCGTCTATTGGGTCGTGCCGGTGGTCGACGCGGGTTCTGTTCGTGCGGCGCTGTGGATGTCCGGGTTGTCGGTGTTCGCGCTGCTGTTGGTGTACCAGCTGCCGGCCGGCGCCGGCGGGTCGATCGGGTTCATCCCGTTCACGGCCACGGCGCTCCTCGCGCCTAACTGGATCTCGGTGCTCGCGGTTGCGGTGACGAACATCATCACCGAGATCATCAGCACGCGTGACCTGGTCAAGAAGGTCTTCAACGTGGTTCAGATGTCGCTGGCGACCTCGCTGGCGGTGCTGTCGTACGTGTTGTTGGGCGGAAAACCGCTGCTGCAGTACAGCGCGATGAGCGCGCCCGAGGCGTTGGCGACGGTGGGCGTGCCGTTCTCGGTGATGGTGATCGTGTTCGTCGCCGTGAACACGCTGGCGGTGAGCGGCGCGATCGCGACCAACGACAGCAAGAACCTGTTGAAGGTGTGGCGGCAGAATCATCTGGGCAGCCTGGCGTACGACGTGCTGGCGAGTCCAGTGGCGTTTCTGCTGGCGTGGTGCTACGCGCGGTTCGGCGCGTTCGGCGCCCTGGTGCTGGCGCTACCGCTGCTCGGTGTTCGCCAACTGTACAAGACCAACCGCCAACTCGAGCGGGTGAATCAGGAATTGCTGGAGCTGATGGTCAAGGCCATCGAGGCGCGCGATCCATACACGTCCGGCCATTCGCGGCGCGTGTCGCACTACGCGAAGCTCATCGCGCGTGCGTTAGGCTTGTCGTCGCGCGAAATCGAGCGCATCGCGACGGCTGCGCTGCTGCACGACGTGGGCAAGATCCACGAGATCTACGCCCCGATCCTCCGCAAGCCGGACAAGCTCACGGCGGACGAGTGGGCGGTGATGCAGACGCACCCGATCAAGAGCGCGGAGCTGGTATCGACGGTGTCGCAACTGCGCGATCTGGTGCAGGCGGTGCGGCATCACCACGAGAACTGGGACGGCAGCGGATATCCCGACGGTCTGGCCGGCGACCAAATTCCGTTAGGCTCGCGCGTGGTGCTGATCGCGGACACGATCGACGCGATGACCACCGATCGTCCGTACCGCAAGGCGTTAGGCGAGGTGCAGGTGCGGGCCGAGCTCGCCAAGTATCGCGGGCGCCAGTTCGATCCGGGCATCTGCGACCAGCTTCTCGCGAGCCCGATGTTCGGGCTGTTGTTCGCCTCGCCGGCCGGCCGGGACGCGGCGCCGGCCTCGCGACCCAAAGACCTGTCGGTCGCGCAGCTCGCCTGACTGCGGCGTCCGCCGCGGCGTCACTCCACGCCTAACTCACCACGCAGCCGCTCGAGGTCGGGCTCGAGCGCCGCGGCGGGCCGTCGGAACTGTCTCACGTAGGCGGTGAGCAATCGCGACGCGTCGCGACGCCGGCCGCGAAGGAGCAGCAAGTCCACGAGAACGGCCGTGGCGAAGTCCTGGCCGTTCGCCTTGCGCGTGCGCCGGTGCAGGTGCGCGAAGTGTGTGAGGTCGTGCTCCGTGGGGTTCGCATCGCCGCGGAGGAGGCCGAGGCGCCAGCGGAACGAGACGTGTCGAATGTCGGCGCGCGGCGAGCGCGCGCGGCCGACGGCCTTTTCGCTCTCCATGATCAGTCGCTCGGCGTCGCCTAACCGGCGTTCGCGCAGCGCGATCTCGGCGCCGTTGCTCAGGATGGTGGAGCGGCCGACGGTGTCCACGCTGTGTTCCATGAGCCAGAGCGCTTTCTCGAACCATGCGCGGGCCTTGGCCGTATCGCCCTCGGCCAGAAATGTCAGGGTGATCTGGTTGGCGGCCGGCGCCGCGTAGGCGGCGAGTCCGAGTCGTTGCGCGATCTCGAGCGCGGCCGCGGCAGCCTGACGAGCCTCGGGGATCGGGGCGCCGCAGAGCCGGAGCGCTGCCGCCGCGTGCGACAGGTACTTGGCCTTGTTGCCGCCATCCGGCGCGGCGAGCTGCGTGTCCGTTAGGCGGCGTGCGGCGTCGAGGCCCGTCTGCGGATTGCCGAAGGCGGTGTGGTACACCATGTGCAGACACGCCGCGGCGCCCTCGTCGATGCCGGCTTTGCCGAGGGCGGGCGTGACGGCGCGCATCACCGCGCTCGCGGCGCGCTCGTCGCACAGGTTGTCGGCGAGCATGAGCGCCCACGCGGCCGCGAGGACGCGGTGCGACTCGGAGGCAGTGGCGGCCGCCGCGCAGCGCGTGGCGTCGGCGAGCAGCTCGCGGCGGTCGGCGCCGAGCCTCCACTTGGCGAGCGACAACTCGAGCTCGGTGTCGTCGTGGTTGTCCGGCGAGGCAGGGGTGTGGCGTTGCAGCGATTCCAACTCGGTTGCGACGTGCACGAACGGCTCCCAGTCGGCGCCCAAAAAGAGCGCGTGGGCACGGGCGGCGAGGTGGTGCAGCTTGTCCGGCGCGGATGTGGTGATTTGCGCAGCACGCTCATACAGTCGTGCGGCCTCGATCGGCATGCCGAGCCCCGTCAGGCGGGACGCGGCGCCGGTCAAGAGCTCGATGGCGCGCGTGTGTTCGCCCGCGTACCGCCAATGTTCCGCGCATTCGCCGGCCAGCAAGTCGGAGGCGTCGGTGGTGCGCTCGCGCTCGAGCAGTTCCGCGGCGCGCCGGTGGAGCAGTTGCCGCGCGGGCCTGGACAGCCGCTCGAGTGCGGCTTCGGCGGTGAGCCGGTGGCGAAGGACAATGCGATCGCCCTCGAGGCCGATCATGCCGGCGGTGCTCAGCGTGTCGAGCCCGTCGAGCAGGCCTAACCGAGTGGCGCCCAGCAATTCTTCCACGCGCCGGGTAGATGAAGCCGGGCCGAGGACGGCGATGGCCTGCAGAATCCGGAGCGGGACATCGCTCAATCCAGCGAGCCGTTCGGCGGCGATACGCTCGAGCGCCGCGGGCGCGCGAAACGGTTCGGTTTCGCCTTCGGCGTGCACCGCGAGCTCGGTGAGCACGTAGGGATTGCCGCCGCCGCGAGCAACGCACCATTCGGCGAAGGGCTCGTTTCCGTCGCGAACCGATCCGCTCACGATGCGGCGGATGAGTGAGCGACTGGCGGGATCATCGAGCGGCTTGAGGCGCACGAGACGGGGGCGCACGTCGTCCGCACAATCGAAGCGTTGGCCGAGGTCGTTCTGCCGCGCGGTGAGGACCAGGAGGGCGCGGTGCTTGAGTGCCCACCGGGACAACGCCCGGACGCACGTCCACGATGCGCGGTCGAGCCACTGGACGTCCTCCATGATGAGGACAACGGGTTGCTCGTGCGACACGGCGTCGAGGAGGTCGATGAGTGCGACGCGGATGCGCGCGCAGAATTGATCCATGTCGCCCACTTCTGGTCCGGCAGCGGGTTCGCTTGCGACGAGGACCGCATCGAGGGTGCGCTTGGAACCTTCGCCCACAGCTATCGCGCCGCGCATCGCGCGAACGCGTCGCATGACTTCGACGATACCGGCGAGCGGGCGTTCGACGTCGTGTGCCTGGCATTCGACGCGGACGACTTTGATGCCATCGAGTTGGGCGGCGCACGCGACCTCGGTGGCGAATCGCGTTTTGCCGATGCCTTCTTCGCCGCAGACGAGGCAGGTCTCGCCGCGGGCCGAAAAGAGACCGTGGAGGACGCGTTTCATGTCGAGCATTTCCTGGTCGCGTCCGACTTGCGATGCGCGCTGCGGCTCGGGAGCGGCGCGGTACGCTTCGGCGATTCGTCGTCGGAGCAGCGTGGCGGGCACGCGGATGTCGCCGGCGCCCGGGCCGAGCTCGCGCAGGTAGGAATCGAGGATCTCGAGTGCGCGAACTTTGCTGCCGTGGAATGCGGCCGCTTCGGCGAGTGCGAGCGTGGCTTCTTCGTTGAGCGGATCGAGCAACAGGCATCGTGTGGCGAGCCGCTCGACGGCAGCCCAATCATTTCGCTCGCGCTGTGCGGCAATCGCGGCGACGAGAACGCGTCGCAATCCCGATGTGACGACATCGCGTTCGCGCTCGAGCCATTCGCTGAACGTGGGTGAGAAGCGCGGCGAGTAGCCAGGGAGAAATGGACCCTGTACCAGCTCCGCGACACGATTGGGATCGGCACTGCGGCCGGCGGCGAGCACTTCTCCGAAATCCGACTGCGCGGATCTCGCGGGCAACGTGATGTGGCCGCGATCCGATCGGAGCGCGGCGCCGAGTGTGTTGAGGCGATAGAGGGTTTGCCGGAGGCGATGGCTCGCGCGTTGGGCGGAAATGCGCGGCCAGAGCAAATCGATGATCCGGTGTCGCTCGATGGGCCGGCCGGCTTCGGACACGAACAGCAGCGCCGAGGCGAACAAGGTTTCGCTGGCTTGCGTAAGGCGGGTGACGCCGATGGTGATGACGGCGTGTCCGAGTCCAACCAGGTGAATCATGTGACGCATCCTCGTGCCGTGTTTCGCGCCCGACCAAGGTACTAACGCCGAGCTCGTCACGCGAGCGTCATTCGTATTACACTGTCATACGGATCGTTAGGCAGCGCACGTCCAGTTAGCCCGTGCTGCCGATGCCGCCGCTGCGATCGGTGGATCGCGTGACGACGCCGGCGGACCACTCGAGTGTCGCGTAGCGATGGAGAATGATCTGGGCGATGCGCTCGCCGTGCTCGATGGTGATGCGTTGGGCAGACACGTTGCGCACCATCACGAGCCATTCGTCGGGATAGTCGGCATCGATAGTGCCGGGTGCGTTGGGCAGGATGAGGCCGCGGCGAAACGCGATCGAGCTGCGGAGGCGCACCTGTGCCTCGTAACCCGCGGGGAGCCGTGCGCGAAAGCCGAGTGGGATGAGCGCGACATCGCCGGGCTCGACGTCGCACGTGCCGTGTGCGCTCGCCGCGAGCATCACCTCGGCGCCATCGCGCCATGCGCGGACCGTGCGACCTTCAAGGTGTGCGCGGACGTCGTAGCCGGCAGCGCCAGCGGTGGCGCGCGAGGGAGCGATCACGCCATCGAAGAGCGGCTCGAAGACGATGCTGGGTGCAGAGAGAGTGGTGTCCATGACGCTCGTTGATTGCGTGCTTGGCCGTGGCCGGCACTGACTGTAGGTTTGGCTCGTGACCGTCACGCCGCCCACCGGCGCCGGCTCGCGTCCCGGAGGGGCGCCGGCGTCACCGGCCGCCGCGCCCGAATCGGGTGTCTCGCCTTTGGCCCCGGGCGCATCGTCGCCGCACAGCGTGACGGCGAAACTTCCGTCACACATCGAGGGCTGGCAACTACCCGCGGGCTGGTCGTGGGGCGCCGAGGGCGTCCTGGGCGAGTACCGTCACTATCAGGAAGTGGTGGACGCGCTCGGCCGCTCGCTGTCGTTGGTGACGGTGCCGGATCCCACGCATGCCGTGTGGTTGGGCGCAGAGGCGCGTGCGCTGGCGCATCGAGCGCACGCGTCGATCCCGACAGCGTACGACTGGTGGCCGGGTGGGGCGCAGAGCCGGCGCGGGCCGGCGTATGTGCGACGGTGGATATCGGGCGAGAGCGTGGCGGGGCGAATCCGGCGAGTGGGACCGGATGATCTCAGCACATCGTTGCAACTGCTGCGGTCTACCGGGCAGGCGCTCGCGTATCTGCATACGACGGGTACGGCGCACGGTGCTGTGTGTGGCGAATCGATTTGGCTGACGCCGACGGGTCAACTCTGGTTGCTGGCGTGGGAGTGGGTGCTGCCGCGTCACCTAATACCAGGGGGGTTGGCGCCGTTCCCCGGGCGGCTGCCGCGTGCACCCGAGTGGCCGGACGGCGAGTGGCTGCCGACGCCCGAGAGCGATCAATGGCAGCTGGCCGCGACTGCATTCGCGTCGCTCACCGGCGAGTATCCGCCGCCCGAGGTACCGCCTCTCCCGCTCGTGCGACCGGATTGTCCGCAGGCCGTGGCGCGCGTGCTCAATCGCGCGTTGGAGCGCGATCCGGAGCACCGGTATCACTCGGTGGCGGCGATGCTGCGCGAGCTGGATCGCGCCGTGGGCGGCGGCGGGCGGTCGTCCGTGTACATCAGCGGGTCGATGCCCGCGATTCGCTCGTTAGGCGATGCGGAAGAGGAGCGGCTGCGGTGGGCGACGGGCGAGGACTACGAGGTGATCGCGCGGTTAGGCTCCGGCACGTTCGGCTCGGTGTGGCGGGTGCGGGATCTCACGCTGGAGCGCGAGGTGGCGCTCAAGATGCTGCACCCGCAGGTGGCGAACGACGAGATCGCGGTGCGTCGGTTCCGCCGGGAGGCGCAACTGGCGGCGCAGCTCGCGCATCCGGCGATCGTGCCGATCTACGATTGGGACAGCAACGGCGGCGTGTCGTGGTACACGATGGAGCTGGCCGAGAATGGGTCGCTCACGGATCTGGTGAAGCGATCGGGGGCGCGGTCGGTGGAGCAGATCGCGTCACACGTCGACCAGGTGTTGGACGGGCTCGCGGCGGCGCATGCGATCGGCATCGTGCACCGCGATCTCAAGCCGGAGAACATTCTGATCGACCGGCATCGGCGCTGGCGGATCGCCGACTTCGGCGTCGCGAAGATTTCGGGCGAGGAGCTGCTGAGCGGCACGACGGGGACGCCGGAGTTCGCGGCGCCGGAGCAATTGTTAGGCGAAGCGCAGGGGGCGGCGGTCGACTGTTTCGGGCTGGCGGCGATCGTGACGTACCTGTTGTCGGGCGAGCCGCCGTTCGGGACCGGCGACGGGCGTGCGATTCTGGGGCGCGAGCTGTCGGGCGACGTGGATCTGAGCGGATATCCCGAGGCGGTGGCCGAGTGGTTGGAGCGCGGGTTGGCGCCGGTGGCGGAGCAGCGGTTCGGGGATGCCGCCGAGATGCGCGACGCGTGGCGGGCGGCGGTGGACCGGACGTTGGCGCCGGAGTCGCGGGCGCCGTGGTGGCGCCGGTGGTGGGGCGGCGAGGCCGACGCCGACGGCGATACGGACTAACCCAGTTAGGCCGATCCGCCGCCTACCGCTCGTCGAGCCGGATGAGGCGTTCGGGCGTCATGCCTTCGGCCTCGCCCTGGAAGTTCATCACGATGCGGTGGCGGAGGACGACGTGGGCGACGGAGCGGACGTCGTCGAGGTCCGGCACGGCGCGGCCATCCATGGCGGCGCGCGCCTTCGCGCCTAACACCAGATACTGCGAGGCCCGCGGGCCGGCGCCCCAGCTCACGTACTTCCGGACATCGGGCGACGCTTCTTTGGCGTCGGGCCGCGTCGAGCGCGCAAGACCGACGGCGTAGCGTACGACCGTGGGCGGGGCGGGCAAACGTCGCACGAGGTGCTGCAGGCCGATGAGCCGCTGTGCGTCGAGCACCGGGGTGACTGACGCCTCGGTGTCGCTCGTGGTGGTCGCGACCACGTGCTCCTCTTCGTCGGCCGTCGGGTAGCCGACGCGGAGCTCGAACATGAAGCGGTCGAGCTGGGCTTCGGGCAGCGGATACGTGCCCTCCTGCTCGATCGGGTTCTGCGTGGCGAGCACGAAGAAGGGCTCGGGCAGTGGGTGCGTGCGTCCGGCCGCGGTCACGGCGTGCTCTTGCATGGCCTGGAGGAGTGCCGCCTGCGTTTTTGGAGGCGCGCGGTTGATCTCGTCGGCCAGCACTGCATTGGCGAACACAGGGCCTTTGACGTACTTGAAGACGCGGCGACCTGTGGCGTGATCTTCCTCGAGCAGCTCGGTGCCTGTGATGTCACTCGGCATCAAGTCCGGGGTGAACTGGATGCGAGAGAAGGAGAGGTCGAGGGCGTCGGCGAGCGTCCTAACGAGGAGAGTCTTGGCGAGGCCGGGGACCCCGACGAGCAGAGCGTGGCCGCCGCTCAACAGCGCGGCGACCAGATTCTCGACGACCTCTTTCTGGCCGATGATGCGCCGGCCGATCTGATCGACGAGTGACTTGCGCGCATGGGCCAACTCGGCGAGGAGCTGGACGTCGCGGGTGTCATCGTGTGTGGATCGAGCCGGTGTCGCCAAACGCCCTCCGAGTTCGCCGCGGGTTTGTGCGAAAGGTAGCGGCGGGAGCGGAAGGCGTTAAGGGTGGTGGGGTGTTCGATTAAGGCAGCGTGAAGTCGGTGCGCTGCTGCATGGGATGATTGTTGCTCTCGAGGCGCGCGACCGCGGTAAAGTCACCGGTGCGAGTGCCGGGATTCCAGGTCTCTTCGTAGGTCACGGTCTCGTTAGCGCCGAGTAGTGTGTTGCGGACCGCTTGGGTGAACATGCGGCCTTCGCTCCAGCGCCAGACTTCGTGGCCTAAAGAATCGAGGATGACGACGTCGTGGGTTTTTCCGGAGGGGAAATTGATTTCGACGGCGTGATCGGCGACGTTCGTGACGCGCAGGCTGACTTTGACGGAGTGGTTGACCGTGACTCGCGCGGCGGCGGTGAGGGCAGCGGTGGGCGCGACCTTTTTGGGGATGGTGTCCGATCGATGTTCGTTCGTCGTGCTGGCGGCGGACTCGTTGTGTTTGGCGTGGGGACTCCAGGCCACGAACACGGCGCCGGCGCAGAGTAACCAGATGACGAAGCGGGAGCTCATGAGATGGGGACCGGCCGGAAAGCGGGGCGGTCGCAGGGGGCAAAGGGCGACAGGGTAACTGAGGGCGAAGTTATCAACATCGGGACGAGCCGTCAAGGGCGGGGTAACGCGTAAGTTATGTTGATACCGAAACTTGGCGATTAGACGGTTATTATGTCCGGTGGGTTGGAGCGGGGTCTTCTTTAGCTTGCGAAAAATTTCACAAGCTCCTACATTTCCGCGCGCATGAGAGATCCAGAGCGGCGACCGGGTGCGCCTGCTACTGGGCGCGGGCCGAGAGGGTCATCGACCGGCGGGCCGTCTCCGATGGTGTTTGCGGGGTCGGGCATCCAGCTGGTCTTGTCGATTCTCCTGTTCGTGTACCTCGGGCGCTGGCTCGATGGCAAGCTGGGTACCTCGCCGTGGTTGTTGGTGTTAGGAGCGTTTGTCGGGGCGTTCGCCGGATTCTATTCGATGTATCGCGCGCTCATGGCATCGACGAAACCGAAGGACGGACAGGGCTCGACTGACGAGGGACGTCGAGGCGGGGGCGAGCAGTGAAGCGGGTGATGTGTTTCGTCGCCGCTTGTGCGGTCTTGATCGTGCTTGCTGCGTTCTTGCTCGGTCTCTTGTTCCGACTTCCGGGCGATGCGCATGCGATTCACGTGAGCGCGGCGATTGCCTTTGCGGTCCAGATTTTTGCGTTCGCCGTGGTGCTGGTGGTTGCGGGAGCCGGCACGAACGTGTTTCCGGCGTGGGGATTGGGGATGCTGCTCAGGCTTGCGGCGTTGGCGGTGATGGGATTCTGGCTCGTGAAGATGCTGGGGCTGCGCGCGGAGCCGGCGCTGATCAGTTTGGCGACGTTTTTCTTCGTGACGACACTGGTCGAACCACTGCTGCTCAAACGATGACTTTTCGTTCGCTCGTTCTTGCCCTCGCGTGTGCGGCGGCGCCGATCTGCGTGCGGGCGCAGGCCGCGCCCCAAGCGACGTCGGCCGAGCAGGTGCACGTGGGTCCGCGGGGAGATCGCCTAACGGGACAGCAGGCCGGGCCGGTGGACATCATCATGCCCCACATCACGGACTCGCACTCGCTCGAGCTGCCGTTCGTGGGCGAGATCGAGCTTCCACGCTGGAAGCCGGTGCACATCGGGTCGCTCGAGGTCGATTTGTCTCCGACCAAGCATGTGGTGATGCTCGGCGTGGCCGCGGTGCTCTGTATGCTCGTGCTCATTCCCGCGGCGATCGCACACGAACGTCACCACACGGCGCGCGGGTCGCCCAGAGGATTCGCGACCGGGATCGAAGCCGTCGTGCTCTACATCCGCAACGACGTGGTGCTCGCGAATGTCGGGCCGCACGGCAACGCCTTCGTGCCGTTCGGGCTCACGCTGTTCTTCTTCATCCTGTTCGCGAATCTCCTGGGCTTGGTGCCTTACGGATCGACGGCAACGGGCAACATCTCCGTGACGGGGATGCTGGCTATCGTCACCTTCGTCGTGGTGGAGGTGACGGGCATGAAGACGCAGGGCTGGCGCTATCTGCGCACGATTTTCTATGTGCCGCCCAAGGAAATTCCGCTGTGGGTCAAGGTCTTCATGGTGCCGATCATGACGGTGGTGGAAATCATCGGCAAGTTCACGAAACCGTTCGCGCTCGCCATCCGATTGTTCGCGAACATGACGGCGGGTCACGTGGTGCTGTTGGCATTGATCAGCCTCATCTTCACGTTCGCCAGCTATTTGGTCGGTATCCCGGCGGTGATCATGGGCGTGGGCAGCAGTCTGCTCGAGATTTTCGTGGCATTCTTGCAGGCGTACATCTTCACGATTCTCTCGTGCGTGTTCATCGGGCTGATCAGGGCGGAAGCGCACTAGGGACGAGAGACATACAAGGCGGACCAAGTCGAAGCGTATTGTACTCCTGCAGAAGGTGCTCCGACTGCAGGTGGGTACCCGGTCGAACGACTCGGGGAAGCTCGTTGGGGCCCGGGCCTCGGTGACGAGCGGCGGCGGCGCAGTTAGGCGGTCGCGGAGCGACGATCAGTCAACGGAACGGAGTTCAACGACAATGCACATGTTCGCACTCTTGCAGGCAGCCGGCTCGTTCACGCGCGAGTACGCGGGCGCGTGGGCCATGTTAGGCGCCGGCGTCGGCGCGGGGTTGGCGACGATCGGTGCCGGTATCGGCATCGGGCGCATCGGCGGTCAGGTGGCCGATGGCATCGCGCGGCAGCCCGAGGCGTCTGGTTCGATTCAGACGGCGGGTTTGATTCTCGCCGCGCTCATCGAGGGCGTCGCGCTGTTCGCGGTCGTCGTCGCGTTCGTCATTCAGAACAAGTTCACGTTCTAGTATTTCACCGGCGTCGGAGGCCCGGGCTTCCGACGCGGGTGTCACTCTCTGGGGATCGTTCTCATGCGCACGTCGCTGGCAACCTGCGTCCTCGTGTTAGGCAACGCGCTCCCGCTCGCTGCCCAAGCGCAGCATGCCGAGCCGCCGAAGCTGCTCAATGCGAACGGCGGCCTGATGTTCTGGACGCTGGTCATTTTCCTCGTCACGCTGTTCGTGCTGACGAAGTTCGCGTTCAAGCCGATTACGAAGGCCGTCGAGGCGCGCGAGAAGGCCCTCGAAGATGCAATCGAGAACGCCAAGCACGATCGTGACGAGGCGGCGAAGCTGCTCGAGGAGCACAAGAAGCTCGTGGCGCAGGCGCACGCCGATGCCCAACGCTTCGTGGTGGAAGGCCGCGCGGCCGGCGAGAAAGTGCGCGCTGAGATTGTCGAACAGGCTCACCGCGAGCAGCAGCAAGTGCTCGAACGTGCGCGGCAGGAGATCGAAGCCGAGCGCCAGCAGGCGATGGTCGAGCTGCGTCGCGACGCGGTGAACCTCGCGGTGCGCGGCGCGAGCAAGGTGATCGAGAAGAACCTCGACGACGAAACGAATCGCAAGGTCGTCGAGTCCTTCCTGGCCTCGCTGGAACTGGCGGGCAGCCGCTAATGCAAGAACCGACGATCGCGCGCAACTACGCCGAGACGCTCGTCGAGCTCGCGCGGCGCGCGTCCGATCTCGATGGGTGGGGCGGCCTGATCGACGAAGTGGCCGGCGCCATTCAGGCGGACATCCGCCTGGCGCGATTCCTCGAGTCGCCGCGCGTGAGCGCCGAACGCAAGAACGAGATCGTCGCCGCGGCGTTCGCGGATCGCCTGCCGCGTCCGTTCGTGCGGTTCCTGCAAGCGGTGATCACGCATCGTCGCCAGCATCTCATTCCCGACATCGCCGTCGAGTACCACGCCATCGTCGACGAGATTCAGAATCGCGTGCACGCGTCGGTGACCGTGGCGCGCGAGCCTGACCAGACGCTCGGCCGCGACGTGACCGCGCGGTTGTCGCGCGTGCTGGGCAAGACGGTGGTACCGCATTTCGTGGTGCGTCCCGAGATTCTCGGCGGCACGATCGTGCGGGTGGGCGATACGATCATGGATGGATCGGTGCGCCGCCGACTCGGCATGCTGCGCTCACGGATGCTCGGCACCATTCGCTGAGATGCGAGACGGCGCGGCGAACTGCGCCGCGCATCCTAAGGACCAACCGCGCTTGCGCGGCACATGCAGTGCTCTAGAATCCTGAGACTCCACTACAGGCGAGCCAGCGCATGTCCGGACCGGCAGCGGTGACCATGGTCCCCAAACCGTGGGGACACGAAATCATCTGGGCGCGAACCGACGAGTACGTCGGAAAGATTCTACACATCAAAGCCGGCCACGCGCTCTCGGTCCAGTATCACAACGTGAAGGACGAGACGGTGTATCTGCTGTCGGGCAAGCTCATCTACTGGGTGAAGCTTGGCGACGGCGAGCTCGAGGACATGCACCTGGAGCCCGGGCAAGCGTTCCGCATCACACCGGGCACCATTCACTACATGGAAGCCGTCACGGACTGCGATGTGTTGGAGGCATCGACACCGCATCTCGATGACGTCGTGCGACTCAAGGATCGTTATGGACGGGAGGGGACGAGCGCGCCATGAAGGTCATCATTCCGCTCGCGGGCAAGGGGACGCGACTCAGGCCTCACACGCACGTCACGCCCAAGCCGATGCTGCGCGTGGCGGGGAAGCCGGTGATGGCCTACATCCTGGATGATCTGGAACGGTTAGGCGGAGTGGAGCAGATCATCTACATCACGGGTCACCTCAAGGAAAAAGTCGAGGCGTTCGCGAAGAACGAATACGACTTTCCCTCGGTGTTCATCGAGCAAGAGGTGCAGAACGGCACGGCGAGCGCGATCGAGCTGGCGCGTCCGTACGTGGACCAGCCGATTCTCATCATTTTCGTGGACACGATCTTCGATGCCGATCTGTCGGTGATCAAGACGACGGACGCGGACGGCATCATCTGGGTGAAGGAAGTCGAGGACTATCAGCGTTTCGGCGTCGTGGTGACGGACGCCGAGGGTCACATGACGCGCATCGTGGAGAAGCCGCGCGAGCCGATTTCGCGACGCGCGAACATCGGGCTCTATTACATGCGCGACTGGAAGCTGCTGTACGAGGGCATCGACTACGTGATGCGCCAGCCGCCGGTGAATGGCGAGTACTATCTCACGGATGCATTCCAGTACATGATCGACCACGGCGCGCGCATCACGGTGATCGACGTCGAGGGGTGGTACGACGCGGGGAAACTGGACACGCTGCTCGAGACGAACAAGGCGATGCTCGAGCGCGGGCGGGCGCGGCGTCCGGCAGCGGCGCCGGGCGTGCGCATCTTCGACCCCGTGTACATCGAGGATGGCGTGGTGCTCGAGCATTCGACCATCGGGCCTAACGTTTCGATCGGATCGGGAACGCGCGTGACCAACTCGACGATCCGGGACGCGGTGATCGGGTCCAAGAGCTGCGTCGAGCGATCGCTCCTGCACGACTCGATGCTCGGCGACGAGGTGGTGGTGGAGGGTGTGCGCGGCGTCCTTACGTTAGGCAACCACAGCGAGGTCCGGCTCGACCGCGACTGACGGCGCGTCGTCGGGCGGACGTCAGGCAACGGGCAGCGCGGCGAGCGATCCCGTGGCGAGACCCGCGGCGCCGATCACAATCGCGAGCGCGCGCGCGAGCCCGGTGTGGCCATCGGTGTTGTCGAACCACTCGGCCGGCGTGTGCGCGTCGCCCCCGCGGCCGCCGGCACCGATCGCGATGGCGGGAATCCCGCGGCTGATCGGCACGTTCGCATCGGTGGATGCGGTCGCGAGCTCCGGCTCGCGGCCAATGAGGCGCGTGGTGTCGATCGCGAACGCGACGAGCGGGTGGGCGGCGTCGGTGTCGCCGCCGGGGCGCATGCCGATGCGCGTGATCGATTCGGTGAGCGGCGGCGTGCCGCGCGCCCGGCGTCCGTTCTCCTCGTCCGATGCAGCGCGCGCGGCCGCGTGGATCTCGCGCTCGTAGCGATCGAGCACGGGCACCGAGGTGGAGCGCAGGTCGACCTCGAGCCAGCCCTCCTCGGGAATCGCGTTGACGGCGATACCGCCGCCGATGCGTCCAACGGAAAGCGTAGTGCGCGGCGAGGCGGGGCGCGGGAGCCGCGCGAGCTTGGCCGCGGCGAGCGCGGCCGCGTGCACTGCGTTAGGCACGCCGAACGCCGTCCAACTGTGGCCGCCCGGACCGCGGAACGTGATCCGGAAACGCCGGGAGCCGAGTGCGCGGTGGACGATGCGTTCATCGCCGGCGCCATCGAGGGCGATGGCAGCGCGGGCGTCGCCTGACGAGTGATCGAACAGGTGCTTGGCGCCACGCAGGTCGCCGGTGCCTTCTTCCCCGACCGTGGCGACGAAATCGACCGGCGCGTGTGTGCGGACGCGCGTTCCGTCGATCACATCGGCCAAGGCGAGCATCGCGGCGAGTCCGCGGCCGTTGTCGCCGATACCGGGGCCGACGAGGCGCGGCCCGGAGCGGCGCACGTTCACCGGCGTCCCGATCGGAAAGACCGTGTCGAGGTGCGCGCAGATGACGACCGGTGCGACGTCGGCTACACCATCACGCCGACCGATCACGTTGTCGGCGCCATCGATGCGCACATCGTTCAGCCCTAACGCGCGGAATCGCTCGGCCACCCATGCGCCGCGGCGTCGTTCATTGCCCGTGGGCGCCTCGATCTCCGAGACAGCGATTTGCGATGCGACGATGTCGGCATCGCGCGCGCGGAGCATGGCGCGCGCGTGCGACACGGGCGCTGATGACCACAGATCGAGGACCGGCGACTGGCGCGGCATGTCTTCAATTGATCTCGGGATCGGGGATACGCAAGGGTATATTGCATGGCAGCCGACGATCTCTTGGACGGAGCCCTTCACCGGTGACCATGGACGAACGCGAGCTGATCCACGACTGGAACTCGGTCGACACTGCATTCGATTGGCGTGCGTGCCGCGTCGAGCTGGACGACGAAACGCTGCGCGATGGACTTCAGTGTCCGTCGGTCACCGACCCATCGATCGAAGACAAACGCACGCTGCTGCATTTGATGGTGGATCTCGGCATCCACGCTGTGGATCTCGGACTGCCCGGTGCAGGACCGCGCGCGCGCGCGGACACGCTGGCATTGGCGCGCGAGGTGGTGAGCGCGCGGCTTCCGCTGTCGCCCAATTGCGCGGCGCGCACGGTGCTAAGCGATGTCGAGCCCGTGGTCGAGATCGCGCAGGCGACGGGACTCCCGATCGAAGCGGCGACGTTCATCGGATCGTCGCCGATTCGGCAGTACGCGGAGGACTGGACGTTGGACCGTATGCTGCGCGCGAGCGAGGATGCGGTGACGTTTGCGGTGCGCGAAGGGCTGCCGGTGATGTTCGTAACCGAAGACACGACGCGCGCGGCGCCTGACACGCTCCGCGCGCTGTACGGCAACGCGATCCGCTGGGGCGCCCGGCGGGTGTGTCTGGCGGACACCGTTGGGCATGCGACGCCCGACGGCGTTCGGGCGTTGGTGCGCTTCGTGCGCGACGAGATCATCGCGCCGAGCGGCGAGGACGTGCTGCTCGACTGGCACGGGCACCGCGACCGCGGGCTCGGCCTGGCGAACTGTCTGGCGGCGATCGAATCCGGAGCCGACCGTGTGCACGGCACTGCGTTAGGCATCGGCGAGCGCGTGGGCAACACCGAGATGGACCTGTTGCTGATCAATCTCCGTCTCCTGGGTGCGCATCCGCACGATCTGAGCCGCCTGCCGGAGTATTCGCGCCTCGCGTCGCGTGCGTGCGGCGTGCCGATCCCCCCGAGCTATCCTGTGTTAGGCGACGACGCGTTCCGCACCGGGACGGGCGTGCACGCGGCGGCCATCATCAAGGCGCGCCGCAAGGGACACGCGTGGCTGGCGGACCGCATCTATTCCGGCGTGCCGGCGGGCGACTTCGGGCTCGCCCAACGCATCGAGATCTCGCACGTGTCCGGGTTGTCGAACGTGAAGTACTGGCTCGAAGAGCACGGCCACGATGCGACGGATCAGGGGTTGTGCCAGCACGTGTTCGACGCGGCCAAGCGCGTGAGCCGCGTGTTGAGCGACGACGAGATCGAGGCACTGGTCGCCGGGTATCGGAGCCAGCCGGCGCGGGCGTGACGGCACCGCTCGCCCAGGTCTTCGAGGGATATCTCGACCTTCGATACCGGATCGATCCCGTCGAGGGGACGCGCGCGGGCCGGCGCGAGCTCGACGGGATGTATGGCGCGTTCGACGCCGTGTCGGTGCGCGCGCACATTGCCGCCTTACGCAGCTACACCGGCGCGCTCGAGGAAGCGTCCGCGGATACGCTGGACGACGAAATCGATCAGACGGCGGTGCTGCACGACGCGCGGCAGCTCCAATCGTGGCTCGAGCGCGAGCGCCCGTTCGCCCATGATCCCACCTTTCACGTGCGCCATGCGCTGGACGGTTTGTATCGGCTGGCCGCCGATGACGTGGATGCGCGCGAGCGCGCGGTGGCTCTGGTGTCGCGGCTGCGCGCGCTGCCGGAGTTTCTGAGCGCCGCGGCCGACGCACTGGTGCAACCCGAACGCCCATTGTTAGGCACGGCGGCGGCAATGCTGCCGGGCGGGCTGGCCCTGCTCCGCGAGGAGGTGCGTGAGGCGCTCGGTCCGTTAGGCACCGATGCGGAGGTGGCATCGGCGCACGACGCGGCGATCGAGTCGCTCGAGCGGTTCGGCGATGCGCTGGCGATGATGGAGGAGCGCGCGCGCGACACCGTGGGCGTGGGACGCGACGTGTTCGAGCGGCGGCTGCACACGGCACACATGATCCAGGACGGCGCGGATCAACTGCTCCGTTGGGCAGAGCGCGCGTATGCGGAGGCACAGCAGGGCGTCGAGGCCGCGGCCGCGGCCGTTGCGCCGGGCACGCCATGGCGCGAGGTGGTCGAGCGCGTGAGTGGCGACGCGCCGCCTTCGGCATCGCTGTTCGGCGCCTACGCGGACGCAATGGACGAGGCGCGGCGGTTCGCAGCCGAGCACGGCTTGGTGCACGTGGTGACGCCGCCGGTTCGCGTCCGGGCTACGCCGGCGTACTTGCAGCCGCTGGTGCCGTTCACGGCGTACGACGGACCGGGCGCATTCGCGCCATCGCACGCGGGCACGCTGTACATCACGATGCCGCACTCGGCGGCGACGTGCGCGCATCGGAGGTCGGACATCGCGAGCGTGGTGGTGCACGAAGCCGTTCCCGGGCATCATCAGCACACCGTGAGCGCGAATGAATTGGATCGCGTGGTGCGACGCGTGTTGTGGAGCGACGCGGCGCGCGAGGGGTGGGCGTATTACTGCGAGGGGATGATGGCGGACGCGGGGTTCTTCGCGACGCCGGCCGCCCGGCTGCTTCACGCGCGCGATGTCCTATGGCGAACGCTTCGCGCGATCATCGATGTGGCGGTTCACACCAAGACCCTGCACCTGTGGGCGGCCGAGCGTCGTTTGCGCGATGAGCTCGGCATGGACGAGGCCGCGGCGCGTGCGGAGGTGATGCGCGTGGCGGCGCATCCGACGCTCATGTCATGTTTCGTCGTTGGGCGGCGCGAGATCGAGCGGCTTCGTGATGATGCGCGCAGCGCGTGGGGCGGCGATGGCGGGTTTTCGCTGCTGCGATTCCATAGCGAGCTGCTACGATACGGCGGATATCCGACGGCGTTGGCCCGGTGGGGAATGGGGCTCGCGTAGCTGGACCGGCGCGAGCGGGTGCCAGGGGAGCACCCGTACTTCAGCAAGGAGACTCGAGATGCGTGGAACGTGGCGCGGCCTTTCGTTAGGCAGTGGCATCGTGGCGGGCGGGTTGATGGTGGCGGCGTGCTCGGGCGGCGAGAAGAAGCCAGCGGCGGGGGCCGAATCGACGGCGGCGGCGCCCGCGGCGGCGAGTGCGCCGTCGATGCTCGTGTACGTCTCCGACGAGCGCGGCAACAAGATCACGGTGATCGACGCCGCGAAAGACTCCGTCGTGAAAACGATCGACGCCGGCCAGCGGCCGCGCGGCGTGCGCCTAACGCCGGACGGCAACACGCTGGTGGTGGCGGTGAGCGGGTCGCCGATCGGCGGGCCGGGCGTGGATGAGTCGAAGCTGCCGCCGCCGGACCGGTCCAAGGATGGCATTGCTTTGGTGGACCTGTCGACCGACAGCGTGCGGCGTCTCCAGGGCGGTCACGACCCCGAGAACTTCGACATCACACCGGACGGGAAGTTCATCTACGTGTCTAACGAAGACGCCGGCACCGCGACGGTGCTCGACATGTCCGACGGGAAATCGGTCGCGACGGTGAAAGTGGGTTCAGAGCCTGAGGGTGTGAAGATCACGCCGGACGGCAAAGAGGCGTGGGTGACGAGCGAGGGGAAGGGAACCGTCACGGTGATCGACGTCGCATCGAACAAAGCGGTTGCGACGATCAAGGTCGGGAAGCGTCCCCGCTCGGTGATCTTCGCGCCCGACGGGTCGAAGGGCTACGTGCCGGCGGAGGTGGGCGGCAACGTGTCGGTCGTCGACGTGAAGACCCACAAGGTGCTCAAGACGCTCGATCTCACGAAGACGACGCCGGGCGCGAAGCCAATGGGGTCAGCGATCTCGCCGGACGGGAAGTTCGTGTACATCACGACGGGGCGCGGCGCGACGTTGGAGGTGATCGCGACGGCGAACGATTCCGTGGTGGCGACGATCCCGGACCCCAAGCGTCCGTGGGGCGTCGCGGTAACGGCGGACGGGTCGAAGATCTACACGGCGAACGGACCGTCCAACGACATCGCGATCATCGATGCGGCGACGAACAAAGTCGTGAAGACGATTCCGGCGGGGGATTCGCCGTGGGGCGTGGTCATCTCGCACTAGGGACAACGAGGGAAGCGGGAAGCGCTCGCTGACGCTCGCTGGGGGAAGCGCTGCGCTGGGGGAAGCGGCGGCGACGCCGCCTGAGGGAGTGGAACAACATCGATGGTCTGCACGACTGGAGTCCCGGGAGCGACGCCGCGCAAACCGGCACTCTCCAGCCAGAGACACTGATGTTGTTCCGATCCCCCAGGCGGCGTCGCCGCCGCTTCCCCCAGCGCAGCGCTTCCCCCAGCGAGCGTCAGCGAGCGCTTCCCGCTTCCCTTTCCTTGCGTATCAGCAGCAGCGCGCGCCGGGCCGGTTGTATCGATCGTCCATGCGGGCGCGCGCGAATTCGTCGCGCGTGAGCGGCCGTTGGGCGGGATGCCGCTGCCGCATGTGGGCGAGGTAGCGCTCGTAGTCCGGCGCGCCCACAATGGTGCGCGCGACGCGCGCGGCCGCGGCGAGACGGTCGCGGAGGGTTAGGCTCATCATTTCGCCCCCGATGTAACGGCCGCACTGCTGTGGCCGATCGTCCGCTCGAACAGCGCGAAGATGCGCGAGTACTCGTCGGTCCACGACGAGGGCCGCACGAACCCGTGATTCTCCACCGGATACGGCGCGAGCTGCCAGTTGGTCTTGCCGAGCTCGATGAGGCGTTCCGTTAGGCGAACGATGTCCTCGAACTCGACGTTCGTGTCGACCATGCCGTGGCACATGAGCAGCGGTCCCTCGAGGCCCTGGGCGAAGTAAATCGGCGACGACTGGTGGTACGCGACCGTGTCCTTGTCGGGCAGGTTGAGAATCCGCGACGTGTACCAGTGGTTGTAGTGCGCCCAGTCGGTGACCGCGCGGAGTGCCGCGCCGGCGCCGAAGTGCTTCGGTTCGGTGAACATGGCCATGAGGGTCATGAAGCCGCCGTAGCTCCCGCCGTAGATGCCGACGCGCTCGGGCGGGATGCCGAACTTGCTGCCGAGGTAGCGGGAGGCATCGACTTCATCCTGGAGATCGCGTCCGCCCATGTGCCGGTAGACGGCGACGCGCCAATCGCGCCCGTAGCCGGCGGAGCCGCGATAGTCCTCGTCCAAGACGACGTAGCCCTTGGTCGCGAGGAACTGGTTGAACATGTACTCGTGATAGTAGCTGGACCAATAGTCGACGACGTTGTGCAGGTAGCCGGCGCCGTGGACGAAGATCACGGCGGCTCCGTTAGGCTGAGCGCCCACGTCCTGCGGGCGGTAGATGCGCGCGGGAACCATCACGCCGTCGGAGGCCGGGATCTGGATGATCTGGGGGTCGACCCAGTGGTACGCGAGCCACGCCTTGGTGGGCGACACGGTGAGTTGTGCCATGCTCGAACCGGAGCGGAACGGCGCGACGAACAGCTCGGGCGGCCGGTTGGACGTCGAGTACACGTCGGCCAGCACCTGACCGTTAGGCGAAACGGTGACGTCGTGCCCGCCTTTGGTTTCCGTGATGCGCTCGCGTGCGCCGCCGGTGACGGCCATGCGATAGAACTGGCGCTCGTACGGCGACGGCTCGCTCGTATGCATCCAGAACCACTTCTTGTCGGGCGAGAGGTCCGCGTCGAGCACTTCCCATTTGCCCTTGGTGAGCTGCGTACGGTCCGAGCCGTCGGCGTTCACCGTGTAGATGTGCGCCCAACCGTCGGCCTCGGAGACGAACCACAGGCGCTTGTCGTTATCGTACCAGCCGCCACAACCGAAGCATGGACCTTCGATCCAGGCCGTGTCGCGCAGGACGTCCACGGTGTCCATGCGGCCGTCGGCGGCGACAGTCTCGAGGTAGCGCTCCTTGTAGTCGGACCGGACGGTGAAGAGGAGCGCGCGCGACCCATCGTCGTTCCAGCCGAGCATCCGAATGAGGCCGGGGTTGGCTACTGAGTCGCCGGGTATCGCGTGCAGCCAGCGCGCGTTGCCGGATGGCAGGCTCACGAGCGCGACGCGGCCCGAGTCCTGGCTGTCGCCCACTTTGTCGCGGCCTTTGATGTCTTCGACGTAGCCGCTCTTGGTGACCCACTTGGGCACTTCGGTGGAGCGCGAGCGCTCGGAGTTGATGCGGGTGATGAGCAGTACCGCTTTTCCGTTAGGCGAAACGGCGAGCTGGCTCACGCGCTCGTCCTTGAGCAGATAGAGCGGCTTGCCGCGAATGCCCTCGGCGCGGGCTTTCTCCGCTTTCGCGATGCTGTCGGCGCGATATTCGTCGCGGATGACCTGAAAGAGGCGCTTCTGGTCGCCCTCGAGCGCCTTCTGCATGGGCGTGTTGGCCGAGTCTTCCTTGGGCGCGGAGCCGGGGCGCACGTCGGTGAGCTGTTGGACGAGCCCGGAACGCAGATCGGCCGCGAACACGTTGTCGTCGCGCGTGAAGTAGACGAGATCATCGCCGACGCCGAATTGCGGGTCGGCTTCGCGCGCCTGCGTGTTGGTGAGGCGCCGAGCCGTCTGCGTCTTGAGATCGATGACGTAGATGTCGCCCTGGTAGGCGACGGCGCGCAGGCGGCCATCGTGCGACAGGCTGCCGGGCTCGACGATGGGGCCCAAGCTGTCCATCTGCGCGTCCGTTAGGCGCTCGGGCTTGGCCCCGGCCTGGGCGCGGACGCGGTACGGCGCGAGCGGGTCGCGCCAATCGCTGCCGGGCGGCAGCCAGTAGAAGTAGATCCAGCGGCTGTCGGGCGACCATCGGATGCGCTCGGGCATCCGGCCGACGACTTCGTCGCCGCGCATGATGCTCGGGATGGTGAGCGCGAAGGTGGACGAATCCTGTGCGCCTAACGGAGCCGGCGAGAACGCGGCGGCGGCCACGAGGACGAGCGTCACAAGCGGGTGCGGACGGATGCGAGGGCGGGGGCGCATGGTCAAAGCGAAGGTTGAGTCACGATGCGAGGGCGGTCGGCTCGAACGGCACTTCGGTGCTGGCGGCCGGTCTGTCACCGCGCAACACGAGAAACCATTCGCGCGCCGACTCGAACAGAATCACGACGACGGCGATCATGAAGAACGCGGCGACCGCGGCATCGAGCCGGTCGTTGAAGATGAGGCGGCCGGTGTCGGCGGCCTGCGCTCCCTGCGCGAGCGTGCGCGCGTGCGAAAGAAAGCCGAGGCGCGGACTTGGCGAGAAGATCTTCTGCCAGCCCGCGGTGAGCGTGACCACCACGAGCCAGGCGAGCGGCGCGAGTGTGACCCAGGCGTAGCGCGCCTTCCCGTTTTTGATGATCACCGTGGTCCCGACGCACAGCGCGACCGCGGCCAGCAACTGGTTGGAGATGCCGAACAGCGGCCAGAGAGAATTGATGCCGCCTAACGGGTCGATGACGCCCTGCCACAGAAAGTGGCCCCACATCGCCACGAAGGTTGCGCTGGACAGGACGACGGCAGGATACCACGACACGCGGCCGAACGGTTCCCAGACGTGACGGCCCAGGTCCTGGAGCATGAAGCGGCCGACCCGGGTGCCCGCATCGAGCGTGGTGAGGATGAAGAGCGCCTCGAACATGATGGCGAAATGATACCAGAGCGCCATCGCCTCGGAGCCGCCCAATAATCCCGTGAACAATTGCGCCATGCCGACGGCGAGACTCGGCGCGCCGCCGGTACGAGACAGGAGTGAGGTTTCGCCGACCTGGGAGGCGAGGTGTTGCATCGCGGCCGGGTCGAGCGTGAAGCCCCACGCCGAGATTGCGTGCGCGGCGCTCGCGGCGGTTGGTCCGAGTAGGCCCGACGGCGCATTGATCGCGAAGTAGACGCCGGGCGTCAGCACGCAGGCGGCGATGAGGGCCATGACGCCGACGAGCGCTTCCATCAGCATGCCGCCATAGCCGATCGGACGCGCGTCGGGTTCGCGCTCGAGCAGTTTGGGTGTGGTGCCCGATGCGATGAGCGCGTGGAAGCCCGAGATGGCGCCGCAGGCGATGGTGATGAACGCGAATGGAAATACTTTGCCGGCGAAGATGGGGCCGGTGCCGTCGACGAACCGCGTGAGCGACGGCATCTGGAGCGGCGGCAGCACGATCACGATGCCTAACGCAAGCGCCACCACGACGCCGATCTTCACGAAGGCCGACAGGTAGTCGCGCGGCGCGAGCAGCAGCCACACCGGTACGACCGACGCGGCGAAGCTGTAGGCCATGACGAGGATGGCGAGCGTCTTCGCGTCGAGCGTGAAGAGCGGCGCGAGCGACGGGTTGGCGGCTACCCACTGGCCCGCGTACAGGGCAACGGCGAGGAGCACGAGTCCCAACAGGGTCGCCTCGAGCACGCGTCCCGGGCGGATCCATCGCAGGTAGATGCCTAACAGAAGCGCGATCGGGATGGTGAGGCCGATCGTCACCGTGCCCCACGGGCTGGCCTTGAGCGCGTTGACCACCACGAGCCCCAGCACCGAGATCAGGATGATCATGATGCCGAGGACGGCCACGAGCGCGGTGAAGCCGGCGGTCGGACCGATCTCATCCTTGGCCATCTGGCCCAGCGTGCGGCCGTCGCGTCGCACGGAAGCGGCCAGGATCACGAAGTCCTGAACGGCGCCGCCGAGCACGACGCCGATGATGATCCAGAGCGCGCCGGGGAGAAAACCGAATTGGGCGGCGAGTGTCGGCCCAACGAGCGGCCCCGGGCCGGCGATCGCCGCGAAGTGGTGACCGAACACGATCCACCGATTGGTGGGGACGAAGTCGCGGCCGTCCTCGAGGCGCACTGCCGGGGTCGGCCTGCGCGCGTCGAGCGCGAACACGCGCGCGGCGATGAATTTGGAGTAGAACCGGTACCCGACGGCGAACGTGCACACGGCCGCGGTGATGAGCCACGCGGCGTTGACGGTTTCACCGCGCGACAGCGCGAGCCAGGCGAGCGAGCCGGCTCCCAAGCAGGCGACTGCGATCCAGACTGTCGCGGACAGGACCTTCTTCATGCCCGAGATTCTGCGCGTCGCACCAGCCGCCGACAAGAGTTGGGAGCGCGCGCCGGAGACGCGGTGCTGCACGGATCGTCTCCATCAAGGTAAGTTTCTCCCATCTCAGCCCAGGACTTTCGTGAAACCGCTTCTGATGGTCGTCGGCATGGTGGCCATGTGCGTTGGCGCCGTGCGGGTGTCGTCACAGTCATTACATGAGACCTCACCGACGGCCGGACGTCCGCTCGCGCCGTATGCGACGCGCCGCGTGCTGGTCATTCCGACACATTATCTGCGAACGGACGACTCGTTGGGTTGGGCGGCGCAGATCAGCGACCGGAAGGCGTTTCTGGATGATGTAGACGGCGAGATCGCGTTCGCGCTGCGCGATCGAGACCGGATTGGGCGGATGTGGGTGTTCCCGCACCAGTTGGCGGAGAACGCTCGGCGAAACGCGCCGTATGCGCCGGACGTGTACGACCTGGCGGCGGAATGGCTCCGTCCACCAATGAAGAATGTTCCGGACATGGTGCCGGAGCCGCTGGCCTCTCAACTCCGCACTCTGGTGGCGCTCGAGGATGATTGCCGGTACGTGTTGTTTCCCATCGAAGTGCGATTTGTCGGCGCGGGTCCCGGCGAAGAGCGCGCCGTGGTTCGCCTGGTCGTGTTCGATGCACGCCAAGCGCGCATCATGTGGATGGCCGATGTCTCGAGC
This sequence comes from Gemmatimonadaceae bacterium, assembly GCA_035277485.1. GTDB lineage: Bacteria > Gemmatimonadota > Gemmatimonadetes > Gemmatimonadales > Gemmatimonadaceae > JADGGM01. The sequence continues at coordinate 44,600 of DATEKK010000226.1, read as the reverse complement.
GACCCGGCCTCGAAATTTTCGCGTGGACTTGCCGCGAGCTTCGCGGAGCGTCTGGCCGACCTGGTGTCCGCCCCGTGAGCAGGAGCGCATGGCGATTCCGATAGCGCGCATCGACGCGATGCGCCTTGCGGCCCGGGCCGCCGCGAGGGCGTCGTGACGACGGTTCTTCACGTCTCCGATGTGCATTTCGGAAAGCCGGCTGTCCCCGAGCAGGTCGATGCCATTGAACAACTGATAGAGACGCGACACTTCGACGTGGTGGCTATCTCCGGCGACATGTCGCAGCGTGCGAGGGCAGGCGAGTTCCAGCGCGCACGCAAATTTCTGCGCGACGCCGCCCGCGTGAGCGCGACCATCGTCGTGCCGGGCAATCACGATGTGAAGTGGTGGCGCGCGCCGTTAGGCTTGGGTCTCGGCAGCGGGTTGTTCGCGGATTATCGGCGCTACATCTCGAAGGAATTGGAGCCGGTGCTGCACGTTCCGGGCGTGACGTTCGTGGGGCTCAACACGGCGCACGGCGTGCAGCTCCACACGCTCACGTGGAATCCGCGCGACATCGGCGTGGTGGGAAATCTCGAGGCGCGGCAGGTCGATCACGCGCGCCGCGTCTTCGAGGCGTCGCCGGCCGGCGACCGGCGCGCGATCGTGATGCACCACAATCCGCTCAAAGGACAGCTGTCGCGGCGCTACGGCCTCGCGCACCCGCGCCGAGCGTTAGGCGCATTCGAGGCGTTAGGCGTGGACCTCGTGATGTGCGGGCACGACCATCAGGAAGCCATTCAGTTCGTCGAGCACTCGCGCGGCGGGACCGTGGTGTCGACCGCGGGGACGGTGTCGGACCGGTCGCGCGGCGGCCGGCCGTCGTCGGTGAACGTGATCGCGCTGGATCCGGGGCGGATCGACGTGCACACGCTCGTATGGTCGTCGCGCGACGTCGCATTCGTCGACGGGCCCACGCAAACGTTCGAGCGGTGATCGGGCGACTGCTGCGCGGGGCTGCCACCCAACTGGAGCTGGCGTTCGATGCAGCCCCGCGCGACGGCGCGACGCTATTGCGACGCCTGCACGCGATCGGCCTGGACCATCGGATCGAGCGGTGCGAGCTCACGAAGAATCGAACGGTGATGGTGAGCTATCGCGGTGGTGTGCTGCGGGTGCACGAGGCGTATCTGGCCGCGCCGCCAGAGGTCTGGCGGGCGATCGTCGGGTTCGTGGGGAGCCGGACGCGTCGCGCGCGGCGCGAGGCCGAACGCGTGATCCTCGAGCACGCGCCGCGCGACGAGGGAGCTCGACGTCCTCGGCGGCGGGCGCGCCCGCGCCGGGAAGATGCCGTGCTGCTCGCCGAGCTCGCGAAGGCGCACGAGGAGTACAACCGGCGTTATTTCGATGGATCGTTGCGACCCGTCGACATCGCGGTGTCTCGGCGGATGCGAAGCCGGCTGGGGCAATACACGGTGGCGGCCGACGGCCTGGCGCCCGAGATCGCGATCAGCCGGTCGCACATCCGGCGCGAGCCGTGGACGGAAGTGCTACACACGCTGCTGCACGAGATGGTGCATCAGTGGCAGGCCGAGCGAGGATTGCCGCTCGATCACGGGCGCGCCTTTCGCGCGAAGGCGCGCGAGCTGGGTATTGAGCCGCGGGCGCGGCGCTCGATGGAGAGTGCCTGGCACGGCGACGTGCGCGCGGCGATCTGATACCGAAGTCTTGGCGTACCGAGTAGTTTTCGCGCCATGACAGACTTCTATGCCATCGACAGCGCGCTGTCCGAAGAAGAGCGCGCGGTGCGGGACAGTGTGCACCGCTTCGTGGACGAGCGTGTACTGCCGATCATCGGCGATTGTTATGTGGAAGGTCGTTTCCCCCGCGAGCTGGTACCCGAGCTCGCGTCGCTCGGCGTGTTCGGCGCGAATCTGCCGGAGGAGTACGGGTGCGCGGGACTCAACAACGTGTCGTATGGATTGATCATGCAGGAGCTCGAGCGCGGCGACTCGGGGGTGCGATCGTTTGCGTCGGTGCAGGGCGCGCTCGTGATGTATCCGATCTTCGCGTTCGGGAGCGACGAGCAGAAACGCAGCTATCTGCCGAAGATGGCCAACGGCGAGATCATCGGATGTTTTGGCCTAACGGAACCCGACTACGGGTCGAATCCGGCGGGCATGATCACGATGGCGCGCCAGCAGTCGGATGGCAGCTGGGTGTTGAACGGCGCCAAGATGTGGATCACCAACGGCTCGACGGCGCAGGTGGCGGTGGTGTGGGCGAAAACGAACGGCGACAAGGACGAGCGCTCCATTCGCGGATTCGTGGTGCCGACTAACGCGCCCGGGTTCACGGCGCGCGACCAGAAGGGCAAATTGTCGCTCCGCGCCTCGGATACGAGCGAGCTGGTGATGCAGGACGTGCACGTGCCGGCGGATGCGATTCTGCCGAAGAGCGGTGGACTCAAGAGTCCGCTCATGTGTCTGACGCAGGCGCGGTACGGCATTGCGTGGGGCAGCGTGGGCGCGGCGATGGCGTGCTACGAGGAAGCGGCGTCGTACGCGTGCAACCGGGTGATGTTCGGCAAGCCGATCGGCGCGTTTCAGCTGCAGCAGGCGCGGCTCGCCGAGATGTTGACGGAAATCGTGAAAGGGCAGCTGCTCACGCTGCACCTGGGGCGGCTCAAGGATGCGGGAACGATGACGCCGCAACAGGTCTCGTTGGCGAAGCGGAACAACGTGAGCATGGCGACGGACATCGCGCGGGAGGCGCGCCGGTTGTTGGGCGCGAACGGGATTCTGGCCGAGTACGCATCGATGCGCCACATGGCGAATCTGGAGAGCGTGTACACGTACGAGGGGACGCACGACGTGCACACGCTTGTGTTAGGCCAAGCGATCACGGGCCTGAACGCGTTCCAGTGACCGCCCGAGCGGCGCGCCGTGATGGGAGTGCGGGGTCGGGCCGCCGCTCTGTTGTTGTCGAACTCAAACGCAAGGAGTACGCGCGGTGAAGATGGCCGTGTGCATCAAGCGCGCCGCCGACATGGAGACGCGCTTCAAGATCGCGGCGAATGGGACGTCCGTCGATGAGACGGGTGTGAAGTTCGACATCGCGGATTTCGATGGATTCGCGGTGGAAGCCGCGCTGCAGCTCAAGGAAAAGGAGGGCGCGGGCGAGGTGACGGTCATCTCGCTGGGCCCCGACACGGTCCAGGAAACGCTGCGCAAGGCGCTGAGCATGGGCGCCGACAAGGCGGTGCACCTCAAGGCCGATTCGGTGCCGGCGGATGCGCTGGCCTTGGCGCGCGTGCTGGCGGACGAGCTCAAGGGCGGCGGCTACGATCTCGTGCTCTTCGGCCGGATGGCGATCGACGCAGCGAATCAGAGCGTCGGGCCGATGACCGCGGAATTGTTGGGACTCCCATGCGTTTCGGCGGCGTCGCAGCTCACGATTACCAACGGCCGGGGCACGGCGCGCCGCGAGCTCGAGGGCGCAGCGGAGGTGCTCGAGTTTCCGCTGCCGGCGGTGGTGACGATCGATGAAGGCATCGCGCGGCCGCGGTTGCCGTCGCTCAAGGGCATCATGGCGGCGAAAAAGAAACCGCTCGAGGTGAAACCGGCGCAGGTGGGAGAATGGCGCGTGAAGGTGATCAGAATGGAATTGCCGCCCGAGCGGACGGGCGGGCGGATCATCGGTGAAGGTCCGGCAGCGGTGCCGGAGTTGGTGCGGCTGCTGCAAACGGAAGCGAAGGTGCTCTGATGGCGAACACCTTTGCATTCGTCGAATCGCGGAGCGGGGAGCTGCGGCGTGTCGGACTCGAGGCGGTGACCGCGGCTCGTCAGTTGGCGGACGCCACGGGCGGCGGCGAGGTGCACGCGCTGATCATCGGTGCGCCGGGCATGGCGGCGAAAGCCGAGTTGGTCGCTGCGCACGGGGCCGACGCGGTGGAAGTGGTGGAGCACCCGGGACTGGCGTTGTATTCGCCTGAGGTGGCGGCCGCCACGGCCGCGGCGCGCGTAGGCGCCGGCTCGTATCGCGCGGCGTTCTTCAGCGCATCGGCGCAAGGCCGCGATCTCGCGCCCCGCGTGGCGGCAAAGTTAGGCGTCGCGCTCGGCGCCGACGTGATAGCGTTCGAGGCGTCGGGCGACGCGATCGTCGTCAGGCATCCGGTGAACACGGGGAAGGTGATTGCGACGCTGTCCATCACCGGCACGCCGGTGCTGCTGTCGCTGCGCCCGGGCGCGGTGACCGCGACGCGCGCGCCGCGCACGGCGCGTGTGCAGACGATCGCTCCCGCGATCGACCCGGCCTCGGCGCGCGTCGTGCCCAAGGAATTGCTCGCCGGCAACACGGCCAAGCTCGACCTGGGCGAGGCACCGGTGATCGTGAGCGGCGGGCGCGGGCTCCGCGCACCGGAAAACTTCAAGCTGGTCGAAGAGCTCGCGAGCGCGTTCGGGAATGCGGCGGTCGGCGCCACGCGGGCGGTAACCGACGACGGGTGGCGTCCGCACACGGATCAGATCGGACAGACCGGTCGGTTGGTGAGCCCGGATCTGTACGTGGCGTGCGGCATCTCGGGAGCGATCCAGCATCTGGCCGGCATGCGCACCTCCAAGACCATCGTCGCGATCAACAAGGATCGCGAGGCGCCCATCTTCAAGATCGCGGACTACGGCGTGGTGGGCGACGTGCTCGAAGTGTTGCCGGTGCTCACCGAAGCGGTGCGCAAGGCGAAACAGTCGCATTGATCGCGTGCCGGCCGCGTGGTGAGCGGCCGGCCCTCACACTCCACTCCGCTCATGACGCCATCCGGTCGACCGCTTCCCCTCGTCCCCGGTCAGTACCAGCCGCCGCTTCCGACGGATCGTTTCATCGTGGCGGAGCCGCCCGACGCCGAGGCGGTGCCGATGGACGTGGTGTTCGTGGGCGGCGGGCCGGCGGGGCTCGCGGGCGCGATCGAGCTGGCGCGTCTCGCGCGCGCCGACGCCGAGGCGGGCGGTTCGTTAGGCGAGCTCCAGATCGGCGTGCTCGAGAAAGCCGGCGCGTTAGGCGAGCACTGTCTCTCGGGCGCGGTGGTGAACCCGGTGGCATTCCGCGCGCTCTTTCCGGGAATGCCGGACCGCGAATTCCCGTTCCGCGCCGCAGTGACGGGCGAGCGCGTGTATTTCATGACCGGCTCGCGCGCGCTGCGTCTGCCCACACCGCCCACGATGCGCAACCACGGCAACTACGTGGGCTCGATTTGCGAGATGGTGCGCTGGTTAGGCGAGAAGGCCGAGGCGGCGGGCGTCAATCTGTTCACGGGGTTCCCGGTCGCCTCGCTCCTGGTGGAGGGCGAGCGGGTGATCGGCGTGCGGACGACGCCGTCGGGACTGGCCCGCGACGGGACGCCCGGTCCGGGGTACACGCCGCCCACGGATCTCACCGCGCGGGTGACGGTGCTGGCCGAAGGGACGCGCGGCGTGCTGACGCAGGCGTATCGCGCGTGGCGGGGCATCACATCGCCCAACCCGCCGCTGTTTGCGTTAGGCGTGAAGGAGCTGTGGGAGGCAACGCGTCCGTTGGATGCCGTGGTCCACACGCTCGGCTGGCCGCTGCCCAACGACGTGTTCGGCGGCAGCTTCATGTATCCGTTAGGCGGCAAGCAGGTCGCGGTGGGCATCGTGGTGGGGCTCGACTATCCGCAGGCGTCGCTGGATGCGCACGAGCTGTTGCAGCGGCTCAAGCTGCACCCGCTGTTTCGCTCGTACCTCGAGGGCGGCGAGATGATCGAGTGGGGGGCGAAAACCATCCCCGAGGGCGGGTACTGGGCGCTTCCGGAGCGGCGGTATGGGGACGGCCTGATCATGACCGGCGACGCCGCGGGATTCGTGGAGGTCGCGTCGCTCAAAGGAATTCACTACGCGATGCAATCGGGGATCTTCGCGGCGCGCGCCATCTTCGACGCGCTCAAGAAGCAGGACACATCGGCGGCGGCTCTCGCGCCCTACGACCAGATGGTACGAGAGAGCTACATCACGCGCGACCTGTACGAACGCCGCAACATGCGGCTCGCATTCCAGCACGGCGGCATTTACGGCGGCGGGATCAAAGCGGGCCTCATGACGCTCACGCGCGGCGCGTTCCCCGGCGGACACCTCACGTCGGAAGCGGATGCCGACGTCGCGCGCACGGCCGAGAGCGTGACGCACGTGCAGCCGGATGGCAAGCTGACGTTCTCGAAGCTGGATGCGGTGTTCCGCTCCGGCAACGCCACGCGCGACGACATTCCATCGCATCTGATCGTTGGGCAGGACATTCCGCCGGCGATGGCCGACTTCTACGCCCACTTGTGTCCGGCCGGCGTGTACGAACGCGATGGAGACCGCCTGGTGGTGAGTCCGGCGAACTGCGTGGACTGCAAGGCGACTGACGACGTGGGTCCGCGGTGGACGCCGCGCGAGGGCGGCAGCGGCGCCAAGTATCGCAGCATGTAAGGCGGACACAGCAAGACGGTGCCGGACAGAACCGGACTCCGTCTCCGGCTTAGTCAGGCTCTGTCGCGCTCTGTCCGACTTAACGATCGGCGGCGCGCCGGAGCTCGAGCAGGCGGACGCGGTGCGTCGCGGCGCCGTCCTTCAATTCGCGAACCGGCATCGCCGTGAGCTCGAGACCGAGCTCCTCGCATGCGCGCACGAACACTTCGGCGGCGACGCGGCCGGGGTCGGCAACCGTCGCGATGCCGCCGGCGCGCAAGGTCCGGTCGAGCGCGCCCGCGACTAACGGACCGTACGTTCGCTCGTAGAGCACGTCAGCCGCGACCACGCGATCGAACGTGCCGAGATCGCCGGGCAGGTCGCGCCAATCGACGAGACGTGTCGCCGGCGCGCGCCCAACGGCGTGGAGCGCGTTGGTCCGCGCGAAGGCGAGTGCGTCCTCGTAATAGTCGGAGGCGGTCACATCGTACCCGGCCATGAGTGCCGCGATGGACGTGAGGCCCAGGCCGCAGCCGAGCTCGAGACAGGTCCGGCCATCACCCGACTCCAGCGCCAGCACATCGGACAGGACGCGCGCGGCGGGCCACAGCTCGGCCCAGTACGGCAGGCGCTCGTCGCGCGAGAAATCTTCTGCATCGATGAGCGCGTCGATCGAGTACGGCTTGCGGATCGTCACACGCCTGCCGGCGACGTCGACCTCCAGGCTGACGCAGACGTGACGCCGCTCGATATCCTCGTCGACGCGTGCAATCACAGGGCGAAGACGGCGCTCGACTGTGCGTCTTCGCCGAGCAGCAGCGCGTGCACCGATTCGCCGGCCTCGACGCGCGGGCGGTCTTCGGGGATGACGAGCAGCGCGTTGGCCCGGGCCATCGACGTGAGCACGCCCGAGCCTTGCGGTCCCGACAGGCGCGCGGTCATGGTCCCGTCTCCGGCGACGGTGACGATGCCGCGCAGGAAGTGCGTGAGCGCACCGGTAATCGTCATCGGTTCCTCGAGCGTGACCGTCACCGGACGCCGGTAGATGCGCGTATGGCCGAGCATCCGGAGCAACATGGGCCGCACGAACAACTCGAAGGTGACCATGGTCGACACCGGGTTGCCGGGCAGGCCGATCCAGGGCCGGTTGCCCAGCCACCCGAAGCCGAGCGGGGCGCCGGGCCGCATCCGCACCCTCCACACGGTCATCTCGACGCCTAACTCAGTAAGCACATCGCGCACGTAGTCGAACGCGCCCGCGGAGATGCCGGCCGACGTGATGAGCAGATCGCAGCCGGTGCTGCGCGCGATGCGGTCGCGCAGCTCGCCCGGGTCATCGCGCGCGAGCCCCAGGTTCAACGGCTCGGCGCCGGCGGCGCGGATCATCGCGTGGAGCGTGTAGCTGTTGGACGTGAGGACCTTGCGGCCGGCCACGGCGTCGGGCAGGCCATCGAGATCCACGATCTCGTCGCCCGAGCCGAAGAACGCGACCCGCGGGCGGCGGTACACATCCACGGTGGCGGCGCCGATCGACGCGAGGACGCCCACCTGCGCGGGGCCGACCGGCTGCCCGCGCTCGAACACCGTGCTGCCCGCGGCAATGTCCTCGCCGCGGTGCCTGACGTTGCGGCCCGCGTCGCGCGCGTCGCGGATGGCGACGTGCGCCGTGCCGCCGTCGGTGTCCTCGATGCGGATCACGCCATCAGCGCCATCCGGTATCGGCGCGCCGGTCATGATGCGCGTGGCCGTACCGGTGTCGACGCGATGCGACGGGAAGGCGCCTGCGGCCACGGTCTCGAGCACGCGCAGCGAAACCGGCGCGTCGGGGCGCGCGTCGCGCACGTCATCCGCACGGACCGCGTAGCCATCCATGGCCGAGTTGTCCCACGCCGGCAGGGTGAGCGGCGACCGGACCGGGGCCGCCAGCACCCTGCCTAACGAATCGAGCAGCGCGACGCGCTCGGCGCCTAACGGAGCGATGTCGGCGATGATGCGTGCGGCGGCCTCGGCGACGGACAGCATGCTAGGGCGTCGTCGCGCCGGCCAGATGCATCGACGCCAAGTCGACCGCGATCGCATCCTGCACCCGCTCGATCTCGCGCACCGACGTCGTCCAGTTGTTGCACAGCGCGCTGAAGATGAGCATGTGTCCATCGGCGGTGGTCACGTAGCCGCTGAGCGATCGCGCATTGGCGACGAATCCGGTCTTGGCGTGCACGTTGCCCTGTGCCGGTGTGTCGCGCATCCGGTTGCCGATCGTTCCGTCGACGCCGGCAATGGGCAACGCGTCGTAGAACGCGTTGAACGCGGTGTCCTTGCGGATGCTCGCCAGCACGCGCACGAGCGTTTCGGGCGTGAGATAGTCGTAGCGTGAGAGTCCGCTGCCATCGCGTTGCACGAAACCATCCGGCTGCACGTTCCAGGCGAGGAGTTGACGGCGCACGACGGCGATGCCGCTGTCGGCCGTGCCTGATCCGGCTTTCTCGAGGCCGATCGTGCGCAGCAGGATCTCGGCGATCTGGTTCTGCGAGGGCTTGGCCATCGCGCGGAGCACGTCGCGGAGAGGCGGCGAGAGATACGTGAACAGCGTGTCGGACACCGGCTCCGTCGCGCGCGCACCGTGGCCGCAGCCGCCTAACCGTTTGCGCTCTTTCACGTCCTTGAGCGCCACGCCTCGCTCGATCAGTGCGCCGCGGAGCGCCTCGAGATACGCCGTGTTCTGGTCGGGATACACCACGTCCATGGTGTCGACGGCATCGGGTGCGATCCAGCCGGCCAGCGTGACCGATCCCGTGAGCGTGTCGAGCGACGTGTGCAGCTCGCCCTGCATGCGCGTGAACCGACGACGACCGCCGCTGCCCGACGCGAGCGACTCGGGCGGAAACTCGGTAATCGCCGCAACGTGCACGGCGGGATATCGCGAGGTGGGCAACACCGTGACGCTCACTTTGCCGCCGGGGTTGCGGGCGCCGCGGATCAAGACGCGCGCCGCGCCTTCGTTGAAGAACAATTCGTCGACGCCCGCGCTATACGACGCGTCGAGGTCGTCCCATGACCAGCCGTAGCCGAGCGTCGGGCCGGGGAACGCGTCGAATCCGTTGAGCACCTGTCCGACGACGCGCGTGATGCCGTGCGCGCGGAGCGAGTCGGCGATGTCGCGCATCGCGGACAGCGCGTCGCCGCGCATCGCGTCGCTTTCGCTCGGATCACCGCGGCCGTTCACGACGAGATCGCCGTGCAGGGTGCCGTCGCAGACGGGGCCGTCGGCCACGAACGTGGTGTGGAACTGAAAGTTCGGGCCTAACTGAGCCAACGCGACAGACCCGGTGATCACCTTCATGTTCGACGCGGGCATGAACAACTTGCCCGCGTTGTGCGAATAGAGTGTGTCGCCGCGATCCGGGTCGACGATGAGGATGCCCCAGTTCGCGTTGCGGAACACCGAATCGGCGATGAGCGAATCGATGCTCGTGCGCAGCACGGCGACGGGCGACGGCGGCGCCTGGCTCGTGGCCATCTGCGATGCGGGCAGCGCGGCCGGCTGCGGCGCCGGCTTGGGATGGGATCCGCCCGAGGCGCATCCCAGAGCGACGAGTCCCGCGACCATCGCGGGCATGCGACACACCTTCATCGAGAATCACTCCCGCGCCGCATCACACGGCGCTCAATGAGATCGACCACCGCCTCCAACCATTCGGGCGCAGCCAAAGAGATTTGCTGCACGCTTTGCGCGTCGACTGGTGTGTCGGTGACGATGGCGAGGTACTTGGAAGCCTGCGGCGATGCAGGATCGTACAGCGGCACGCGTTCATCTTTGGCCGCGGCCGCGCGGAACACCTCGATTTTCGGTACCGCTGATTGCTTGAACCCTTCGCACAACACGATGTCCGCGTCGGCCATATAGCGGCGCGCGATTTCTTCCGGATCCAACTCGGCGACCCATCGTTCGATGAGCGCGAATTTATCCGGCGCCGCCATCGCGACTTTCTCGGCGTGTCCCTCGTGGTAGTGGCGGTAGGTGTCGGTCGTTTCGGGGTCGATGTCGAAGGTGTGCGAGCCGTGCTTGATGGTCATCACGCGATACCCGCGGCGGTGCAGCTCGGCGGCGAGACGAACCGTGAGGGTCGTCTTACCGTGGTGCTTGCGTCCGATGATCGCCACCATCGGCGGCGTCGTCGATGCGTGCGGCATGTCGCTCCGCGAGCACGAGCTCGTCCGGGGAATTCACGTTCAGGAACATCAGCGCGGGATCGCCGAAGCGCCGGACTTGGAGATCCGGCATCCTCGCCACGCGCACATCATCGTAGAATCCGACGACACGACGGTCGCCCGCGTCGAGGTGACGCTCGATGGGTCCAATGCACGTTGGATCATAATACGCGCACAGCGGCTCGACACCACGCGTCGACGCACTTTCCGGTACGGCGACGTCCGCTCCGCGGCCGAGGGTCCGCAGCTCGGCGAGGAGCGCGGCCGGAACAAAGGGCATGTCCCATGCGACGACGAGGACGGGTTTCGCGGCGTAGGTGAGCGCGGCGTGTATGCCGCCCAAGCTGCCGTTTCCCGGCCGCACGTCGGCGGCGACGGGTACCCCGGGCAGCCACGAGTCCGCGTCTGGATCGTTGGCGACGAGCAGCAGCCCATCGGCTGCGGCGGCGAGTACCCGCGCGACACGATCGATGATGCGGTGTCCGCCGATGCGCTCGAGTCCTTTCGGCGCGCCCCCGTAGCGGCGCGCCTGTCCGCCGGCCAGGATCACGCCGGTGCAGCCGCCGGCGCGCACGATGCGCCTAACGCGCGTCGACCGTCGCCGACAGCGTGTCGTCCTCGGCGAGGTCCACGCGCACGAGCTCGACGCCCGCGGGCAGCCGCGGCTCCACGCGCTCGAAGATGAATCGCGCGATGTTCTCGCCCGTCGGGACGAGGCGCCCGTCGGCGAACTCGGGCACGTCGAGGTTGATGTTGTGGTGGTCGAAGCGCGACGTGATTTCGTCGTCCAGAATGCGATCGAGCGCGCCGAGATCCACGATCATGCCCGTGGTCTCGTCGATTACGCCGCGGACGGTGACGGTGCAGGTATAATCGTGCCCGTGGAAATTCGGATTCGCGCACGGGCCGAACACCGCGCGGTTGCGTTCATCGCTCCAGTCGGGGCGCCGGTACCGGTGCGCCGCGGCAAACTCCACGCGGCGACTGAGCTGGGCTTTGGAACCAGGCATGCGCGACGAGCCGGCCTCAGCGGCCGATGAGATACGAGATGCCTAACGTCAGCGCGCCGTTATGGAGCCACTGGTTCTGCGCCGACGACGGCGGCAGCACCGATTTGCCGCCGGGCGGCGCGGTGAAATACGAATTGGGATACTGCGCCTGATACATGTAATCGGCGAGCTCGGCGCGCACGGACCAGTTGCCGCCGGGCACGTAGCGAATGCCCGCCCCGAACGTGATGGCGAAGGGCGTTCCGATGCGGAATCCGCCAACGTCCCTGTTGGTCCCGGCGTCGGACACGACACCGCCGCCAAATCCGAACGTCGGGATCAGGTGATGCCAGCTCTTGGCGCCCGTCATGTTGAAGGCGAGTCCGACGTCGCCCAGGTAGAGGGGCAGCGAGAAATTCCCGAGGTCGCGCGCCGGGCCGAGCAACCCGGGCGAGATGACGTCGCGCTGCGTAAACACGCGCGCGACGTGCGCGACGAGCTCCACCGGTCCGCCTAACTTGAGCCCGTACCGCACGCCGAGCATCGCGCCGCCTTGCGGTCCGACGCCGGCGCGTCCGGTGGCGCCCGTGAAATAGCCGCTGTAGAGCGTGAACTCCTGCTTGTTGGAAAAATCCTGATACGGGCTGGCGGAGGGAGGATATCCGACCTGCGCCGGCGCCGCCGTCGCCAATGCAGCGAGTGCGGCTAACGAAACGAACGCGCAGGTACGCGTCACGGATGAGCTCCTGCAGGAAGTGTCTGGGAGTGCGCCTGCCGCAAGTCACGCCCGGTCATTTCGGGCGGCGGCTCGAGGCCGAGCATGGTGAGCAGCGTTGGACCGACGTCGCCTAACGCACCGCCGCCGCGCAAGGGCCGCTCGCCGTCGGGGTCGATCACGATGAGCGGAACCGGGTTCGTTGTGTGCGCCGTGTGCGGGCCGCCGGTTTCGGGGTCGATCATCATTTCACAGTTGCCGTGATCGGCGGTCACGATCAGACGAGCGCCCACCTCATCGGCTGCCGTGAGCACGCGGCCTAAGCACGTGTCCACGGTTTCGACCGCGGTGATGGCGGCCGGAATTACGCCGGTGTGCCCGACCATGTCGCCGTTGGCGTAATTGCACAGAATGAAATCGTGTTCGCGCGACCGAATGGCGCGGCAGAGCACATCGGTCACGGGTTTGGCACTCATCTCCGGCGCGAGGTCGTACGTTGCCACCTTTTGACTGGGGACGAGCTCGCGTATTTCACCGCGATACGGCGACTCGAAGCCGCCATTGAAGAAGTAGGTCACGTGCGCGTACTTCTCGGTTTCGGCCGTCCGGAACTGCGTGCGTCCGTGCTCGGCGAGCACCTCGGCGACGATCTGCGAGAGCACGAGCGGCGGGAATGCGACCGGAATCGTGAACGTCTCATCGTACATCGTCATCGACGCGGCGTTTACGGCAGGCCGCTTGTCGATCTCGAAGGCGTCGAAGTCCGGGTTCGTGACCGCGCGCACGAGCTGCCGCATGCGGTCTGCCCGATAGTTGAAGAAGATCACACCATCGCCATCGCGCATGGGCGCGACCGGGTTGCCGTGCTTGGCAATCACCACCGGCTTGACGAACTCGTCGCTTTCGCCACGGTCGTACGCGGCGCGAATGGCGGCCACGGGGTCTTCGGCCTGCGGTCCGACACCCAACGCCATGGCGTCGTACCAGAGCTTGGTGCGATCCCACCTCTTGTCGCGATCCATGCCGTAGTACCGTCCGCCCAACGATGCGACCACCGCTTTACGCGACGCGTGCGTGAGCGTCTCCTCCATGTAGCGCAGTGCGGAGCGGGGCATGGTGTCGCGGCCATCGAGTAGGGCGTGGATGGCCACGCGAGGTACCTCGAGCTTGGACGCGAGGTCGATGATCGCGAACAGGTGCCGGTCGACCGCGTGCACGCCGCCCGAGCCGATCAGCCCAACGAGATGCAGGGTAGCGGATCGTTTCTTTGTTTCGCGACAGAGATCGACGAAGACCTCGTTGCGAAAAAAGTCGCCGCTTTGGATAGCGGCGTCGATGCGGACAATGTCTTGCGGGACAACACGTCCCGCACCCAAGTTGAGATGCCCGACTTCGCTGTTGCCCATCTGACCGCGCGGCAGTCCCACGGCCAAACCCGAGGCCTCGAGCAAGGTCCGCGGATGCCCTCTCCAGAGGGCGTCCCAGGTGGGAGTTCGGGCCATCGCGATGGCGTTCCCTTCGCGTTCGGCGCGATAGCCCCAACCGTCGAGGACTATCAGCACCACCGGCCGCTTCTTCCCCTCTGTCGCCATCTTTGCCCGTGTTGAGACTTAAGAGTATACTGCGGCGCGCCGTGCGCCGACCAAAATGTATGCGCCCTCACACGCCCCATCCAGCGATTCACGCCAGTTGGATCGCCGGGCTGATGCTCGCGCCGGTGTGTCTCGTTGCGCAGTCCACGGTGACATCGCAAACCGCATTGCGCTCCGCGCCCAACGCCAGTGCCGTCGCCCAAGTGCGGTCCGGCGCATCCGTGTCGACGAGTACAACTCAACGCGGATGGTCGAAGGTGACGCTGGAGGGGTATGTACACCGCAGCGTGGTCGGCGGGCGTCAAGGGAGCTACTCGATCTCGGTCAATGCCGACGGCGGCGCATTTCTGAGAAGCACACCCTCGCGATCGGGACGGGTGATAGCACTCATGGCCGACGGCAGCGGCCTCACCAAGGTGAGCACGCGCGGCGAATGGATCCGGGTGCGTCGCACCGGGTGGTTGATGGCGAGCGCGTTGCGCGCGAGCGAACCTACCGTTGCCTCGAAACGGCGCGAGGCCGCAAAGAAGCCGGCCGCGCGACTGGCTCCCGCGGCCCCGACGACAGTGGCGCGTCACGCGCCGCCTGCGACAAAGTCATCTGGCGACACGACCGCCGTGGCCGAGGGTGATGTGACGCCGGATAGCGCGACGCAGGCTGTGACCGCGCTGGCGCTCGCTCGGCGCACCACGCTCTACATGGCGCCCGATGCCGGAAGCCTCGGCACCATCGATTCGAGCGCGCGGGTCACCGCCGTCGCGCGCGACCGCGGATGGGTACGGGTGCAGGTCGAAGGGTGGGTGCGAGCGCAGGATCTGGGTCCATCGGACAGCACGGTGCTCACCACGATCAGCGCGGCCGATCTCCGTTCGCAGCCCGATCGTTATCGCGGACAGGTGGTTCGCTGGGTGGTGCAGAAGATCGCCGTGGAAACGGCCGACCCGCTTCGGAAGGGGATGGCGCCCGACGAGCCGTACATTTTGGCGCGCGGCCCGGGCCAGGAGAATTCCTTGCTGTATCTGGCTCTGCCCTCATCGCTCGTCGATCAAGCCAAACGCATCGATCCGCTCACGGCGATCACGGTGACGGCTCGTGTGCGCGCAGGACGCAGTGAACCTTCAGGAGTACCGTTACTCGACGTGCTCAGCATCGTAGCCCGGTGACATCGCCACAGATCCCGAACGATCCGTCCATCCGGCGGCTCGTCCCGCGCGAGCCGCCTGTCCCGCCCAAGCCAACGTTCTCCGAATTTCGTCGCAAGCATCCCAGCCTGCTCTCGGCGATCGTGCTCATCATCATCGCCTGCTGTGCACTGGACGGATGGCTCGTGTACAAGCGGGGACGATACGAGGCAGAAACGGTGCGCCTGCGCGCGGGAATGGACGACGCCGAGCGGCAGCGCGCGGATGCGATCCTGAGCTCGCGCACGAAGCGAATGCAGATGGTGATGGAGCTGATCCGTCGGCAGGCGCGGTGGGGCAAGGACATTCATCTCGCGATCTCGGTGGACAGCAGTCGCATGTACCTCGAGCGCGAGGGCGCGCTCCTGCGCGCGATTCCCATTCGTATGGGACCGGAGCGCCGCATCGGCACGCCGCCGGATACGGTGCATCTCGCAGTCCCGCGCGGGACGCGCACGGTGCAGGCGGTACTGAGCGACAGCGATTCGTGGGAGGTGCCCGAGTGGGTGTACACGGACCGCGGGCTCGCGCCGCCCCCGGAAGCGCGGCGCAAGCTCACCAAGGCGCTGGGTCCCGTGGCAATCGTCCTGGACGGCGGCACCGTGATCTATTCGCTGCCGACGAACGGGCCGCTCGACGACTCGTCGTACACCATGCCGGGCAGCGTGCGCGCGCGGGCGGAAGACCTGGATGCGATCGTGCCTAACGTAACGAAAGGGATGGTGGTGTATTTCTACTGACGGTGCCGGTTCGGGCGAGGCGATCGCGCGATGAATGTCTTTCGCTCGATTCCGCGCGGCGCGTACGTGCTGATGGGCATTGCGCTCGTCGCGGCGACGGCGACGGGCGTGTTCCTGTATTCGACTTTGCAGGTGCGCTACAAGCGGGACATCAGCCGGATCGTATTCAACCGGAACTGGGACCTGCTGGACCAGGTCAGGCGGGACGCGGGTGTGACGGCGGACTCGCTCCGCCGGGCGATGGCGGAAGCGAGTCCGGGTCCCGACGCGGACAAGCCGTACATCGTGGTGAGCATCGCTGACCGCCGGCTCTGGTACAAGTTAGGCGACAGCGTGTACTACACGACGCGCGTGGCCGTGGGCAGCGGCAAGACGCTGGTGAAGCAGGATGGCCGGGACGAATACAAGTTCGACACGCCGCGCGGCCGCCTCACGGTGCAGAGCAAGGATGCCGGCCCGGTGTGGGTGCCCCCCGACTGGCACTTCCTCGAGATCGCCAACAAGAAGAGCCTGGGCGTGGTGATGCTCAAGCGCGGCCAGAAAGTTCCGTTAGGCGACAGCGCGGTCATCACGGTGGACGGCAACGATGTCGTCAAGAAATACCGCGACGGCCGCGAGGTGCCGTACGCATCGGGCGAAGGCCGCGAAATCATCGAGGGCGGCAACATCATCGTTCCGCCTTACGGAACCAATCAACGCAAGTATCGCGGAACGCTCGGCGGCCACCGGCTCAATCTCGGCGACGGCTACGCGTTGCACGGGACGGATGAACCGCGATCGGTTGGCGAAGCCACGAGTCACGGATGCGTGCGTCTTCGCAACGAAGACATCGACTACCTGTACGGCATCGTTCCGGTCGGAACTCCCGTGTTCATTTATTGACCGTTTGGTCAGTCAAGTTGGCCTGTAGTCTCGGGTTGCGCCTTCCTGCCAAGTGCGTCCCCCCTAAGGTTATTGGAGTTCCTCCCCCGTTTTGACGGGGGCTCCTTGCCAAAGGCAAGTCGGCTACGAAAGCCGACGCGCAAAGCCAAGAGACGGCCGCGTTGTTGCCGTCAGTCTGGTTGCCAGGGAGGCGCCGATGAGCCGTGCACATGCAGGCGCGTTTCGCTACGGACGCGCCATGAGAATTGTCGGCGCCGGGGTCGCGTTGGTCGCGGCCGCAGGCGCCGCGCCGCGCGCGGATGCCGCGCGCATTCCGGTTACGTCGCACGACCTGAGCGCCACGCTCATCCCAGCGCGCGCGCCTCTCCCCGCAAAAGCAGGACTCTGGTTTCTCGACTCACTCGTTGGGCGCAGCGGCAAACTCCGCGCGCTCTTCGTGAGCCCGTCGCATCCATCGTACGGGATCGACGCATTGCAGGAATTGTTCGGCGACAGCGCGCTCGACCGGCCCGGTATCTACACGGTTCACGACAGCGCCGTCACGCAGCCTCTCTCGTTCATCTCGCTCGTTCCGTTCGCCGCCAAACAAAAAGGAAAAATTGGCGGCTATTGGCTCGGCACTTGGCCGCACGAACGGCACGCCTCTAGCGACTCGATGTACGCCAATCCGGACGGCTTCATCGAAGTCACGCCGGAGAACGAAGACACGTGGGTGTCGGAACACTTTCAGCTGCGCGACTTCCTCACGCACGACCAGGAAGATGTGTGGCCCAAGTATCTGGCCCTGAATCCGAAACTGGTCGACAAGCTCGAGCTTGTCATCGACGACTTGAATGCGCACGGCGTTCGCGTACGGCACCTGACGATCATGTCTGGATTCCGGACGCCGGAATACAACAGGCTCGGCGTCGGCAGGCGCGGTGGCCGCGCACGAGACAGCCGGCACCAGTATGGGGATGCGGCGGATGTGTTCGTGGACAACAATGAGTCTGGCCGGATGGACGATCTGAATCACGACGGACGCGTGAACATGCGCGATGCCCGCATCATTCGGGATGCAGTGGATCGCGTCGAGGAGGCGCACCCAGACTTGGTGGGTGGCTGCGGCCTCTACCACGCGACGCGCGCGCACGGACCGTTCGTTCACATCGACACGCGCGGCGAGCGTGTGCGCTGGGGCACCCGGTGATCAGGGGCCGGCCGACAGGCACCGGTCGGCGCCCCATCGCGGTAGCGGCCTCGGCAACAGGCCGCCGTCTCAAAAAACTGCTCACGCTGGCATTCTGGTTCGGCGCCGCGAGCGCAATCATCGGCTGGTATCACCCGCCGCGCGCCATGGCAACGCCGGACGTTGTCGTCGACAGCGCTTTCGGCGCCCTTGCCCTTAGAGCGGAGCCAGCGCCCGCGGCACTCGGCAAGAGCGGCGAGCTCAAGCTCGCCGTTGCGATGCCTGGCGAGCACGTCGACTACCCGATCACGTTGCCTAACGATACGCTCACGCTCCGCTACGCGTGGGAGCGCGTCGGCGATTCGCACTTGCAGGACAGCGCGATCACGTACTCGGGCGACACCCTCATCGCGCCCAGCGAGCCCGGATTCTATCGTCTTGCCCTGCTGCACGGCGCCCAAAAAGATGTGATCGACGGGTTGTCGCTCGCCGTGCTCGTCCCCTTCGACAAGAAGCACGGAGCAGTGCTCGACGGCTATCGCATTGGGCTCTACCGCGGCGAGCGGCACCGCGCCGACTCCACGGACCGGCCTGAAGGCTTCGTGAAGGTGACGTCCAACGAGGTCGACCTGCCGGTGTCGGCGCATCTGCGGTTGGGAGATTTCTTGTCGCGCGATGGCCAGGACACGTGGCCCAGGTACGCGGCCATGGACCCGCGTGTGTTCGACAAGCTCGAGCTGGTCCTCGAGCGGGTCTCGCGCTCGCTCGGCCGCGAGACCGGCGACGTTCCAGTGGAGTTCGATCTGCATTCGGGCTTCCGGACGCCGGCCTACAATCGCCACGTGCCCCGCGCCGCGCGCGACAGCCGTCACCAGTTCGGTGACGCGCTGGACGTGGCCATCGATGCCGACGGCAATGGCAAGATCGACCGGAAGGACGCACGGATCGTGGCCAAGGCCGTGGACTCTGTCGAAGCCGAATACCCCGAGCTGGTTGGCGGCATGGGAGTGTACACCAGCCGCCGATATAGTCATCCTTACGTGCATATCGACGTGCGAGGCCGCCGCGTTCGCTGGCACGGCTGACGCCGTCATTGCCGTAGATGACATGAACGAAACATTGCGGGATCGCATCCTGCGCAAACTGGACACGCTGCCGGACGAGCGCGGGTATCAGTTCCTCGACTACATCGAGTTTCTCGAGTCGCGCTACGCGCAGAAAACCGCGCAAACGCCTAACGTCTTCCAGCGATTTGCCGAAGGCGTGGAAGACAGCCTGCGGGCGGGCCGCGTGTCGGCGACGGGCATCGCGGAGACGATGGGGCTTCTCAACAAAGCGATGGGTGTGTTGACCGGCGTGGCGGCGGCGGGCAAGTCTGTTGCGTCGGACGTGATGGAAGTCGCAGCGCGCACGGCGAGCCGAGCGGCTCCAGGAGAACGAGCGGAGGGCGGGGCTTCGGCCGAGCCGCCGGCGCCGGCGAGTCCGGCGCCTAACGGAGAACAGCCGCCGTCGCAGGAGCCCACAGGAGGTGCGTCATGAGTCTCCGAACGAAGCGGTCCGAGGGACGTGAAGGCGGACGCACGAGGATATTCGGCGGCTCGTCGCGAGAACGAGAAGAGCGCGAAGAGCGCGGGCGTTCGCCTCGTGCTCCGCGCCGCGGCGCAAAGCGAACGATCCTCGGCGCGATCAGACAGATCCCGGCGTACCTGCGCCTGCTGTGGGGCTTGCTGACCGACGAGCGCGTGTCGACCGTCGACAAGGTTCTCGTGGGCGCCGCGATCGGATACGTGATCATGCCGTTCGATCTCATCCCGGATTTCATCCCCGTGATCGGCGAGGTCGATGACATCTACGTCATCATGCTGGCGTTGGACCGGCTCATCTCGCACGCGGGTGCCGACGTGCTCGCCGATCACTGGGACGGCGATCCGCGCGATCTCACGCCGAAGAGTCTCGAGGCGGTGCTCTTGGCGGCGGCGTTCTTCCTGCCGTTCAGCGCGCGCTCACGAGTGCGCAGGCGGCTACGCAAACGACTGCTCTAGCATGCGGATAGCACGCGGCGCGCTTGCAGCGTCCCGGTGCACTCCTTAGCTTTGGCTATGGCTACCACAACTCGCGCGTCAGCCCTCCGGCCCGCCCGTTCCACGTCAGTGGAAGGCGGGCCGTCGCGCATTGAAGAGGCTTCTCGCGTGCGCGACGGCTACGCGCTCACGTTCGACGATGTATTGCTCGTCCCGCGGCACTCGTACTCGCATCCCAAGGATGTGAGTACGACGTCGCGCTTCACGACTGGCATTCCGCTCAACTTGCCGCTCGTCTCCGCGGCGATGGATACCGTTACCGAATCCGAGATGGCGATCGCGATGGCGCGCGCCGGCGGCATCGGTGTCATTCACAAGAACATGTCGATCGATCGGCAGGCCGCTGAGGTGGATCGCGTGAAGCGGTCCGAGAGCGGCATGATTCTCAACCCGATCACGCTGGCGCCTGACGCGACGCTCCGCGAAGCGAACGCGCTCATGATGCGCTTCAAGATTTCCGGCGTGCCGATCGTGGATCGTGAAGGGCGCCTGGTGGGCATCATCACCAACCGCGATTTGCAGTTCGAGCGCAATCTCGATCGTCCGCTGCACGACGCGATGACCAAAGACGGTCTGGTGACCGCGCCGGTCGGCACGACGCTCGAGGAAGCAGAGCGCATCTTGGGCCAGCACCGCATCGAGAAACTGCCTGTGGTGGATGAGGGCGGAAAGCTGCGCGGGCTCATCACGGTGAAGGACATCCACAAGCGCAGGCAATTTCCCTCAGCGAACAAGGATCAGCACGGAAGGCTTCGCGTCGCGGCGGCGATCGGTGCGGGCGGCGACATGAACGAACGCGCTACGGCGCTCATCCAAGCTGGGGTCGACGCGCTCGTGGTCGACACCGCACATGGACACGCGGAATCGGTGCTGCGCGCGACCGCCGCGGTTCGAGACATGTTCCCCGATGTGCAACTGATCGCCGGAAACATCGCGACGCGTGAGGGCGCAGCCGCGTTGGTCGAGCGCGGTGTGAACGCGGTGAAGGTCGGCGTTGGTCCTGGATCGATTTGCACGACGCGCGTTGTGACGGGCGTTGGCGTGCCGCAGCTCACCGCGGTGCTCGAAGCGATCGAAGGCGCGGGTGACGTACCCGTGATCGCGGACGGTGGCATCAAGTATTCCGGCGACATCGTGAAGGCGCTCGCGGCCGGCGCATCGTCGGTAATGATGGGGTCGATGCTCGCGGGAACTGAGGAGAGTCCGGGCGAGTCGTTCCTCCTCGAGGGCCGGCGCTTCAAGATGATCCGCGGCATGGGCAGTCTCTCGGCCATGCAAGACGGGAGCGCGGATCGCTACTTCCAGGAAGGCGAGATGTCGGCGAAGAAGCTGGTACCGGAGGGCATCGAAGGACGCGTGCCGTACAAGGGACCAGTCGGCGACGTGATTTATCAGATGGTGGGCGGTCTCCGCAGCGGCATGGGATACGTCGGGTGCGAGAGCATCGAGGCGCTGCGCACACAGACCGAGTTCGTCCGCATCACGACGGCGGGATTACGCGAGTCGCATCCGCACGACGTCGCGATCACGCGCGAAGCGCCGAACTACTCGGTGTGAGCATGAATGCACGGGGCGCGCATCCCTTGACAAAGGGGTGCGCGCCCCGTGAACGTAGCACCGGCGCCGCCCCCTGCCTTCCTGTCCCGCGGCGCGCGCGCAATCCAGCGACACCATAGTCTCCGACGGAGATCCCGAATGGGCTTGTTATCGACGAAGAGCATGGCCGTGCTCATGGAAGAGGCCGGCGCCGAAGGTGAGGGCTCGCTCAAGCGAGCACTTGGAGCGACCAACCTCACGTTGTTGGGCATCGGCGCGATCATCGGCGCGGGCATCTTCGTGCTGACGGGTACGGCGGCGGCGCAGTACGCGGGGCCGGCCGTTGTGTTCTCGTTCATTCTCTCGGGTATCGCGTGTCTGTTCGCGGGGCTGTGCTACGCCGAGTTCGCCTCGATGATCCCGATCGCGGGAAGCGCGTACACGTATGCGTACTCGACCTTGGGCGAGTTGCTCGCGTGGATCATCGGCTGGGACCTCATCCTCGAGTACCTCTTCGGTGCTGCGACGGTGGCCGTTGGTTGGTCGGGCTACTTCACGGCGCTCATGAACGACATCGGCCTTCACATTCCCGCTGCGCTTTCGAATGCTCCGTTGAGCGTCACCGGCGGTTGGCACCTCCACCCCACGGGCGCGCTGATCAACTTGCCGGCGCTGATTCTCGCGGGTCTCATGACCACGCTGCTGGTGATCGGGATCAAAGAGTCGGCGAACTTCAACAACATCATTGTGTTCGTGAAGGTGGCGATCGTGCTGCTCGTGATCGCCTTCGGCTTCGCCTACGTGAACGCGCAGAACTGGCACCCGTTCGTTCCGCCTAACACAGGCGAGTGGGGCGTATTCGGGTGGAGCGGCGTGATCCGCGGCGCGGGTGTGATCTTCTTCGCCTACATCGGCTTCGACGCGGTATCGACCACGGCCCAGGAAGCCCGAAACCCCCAGCGCGACATGCCGATCGGCATACTCGGCTCGTTAGGCATTTGTACGGTGTTGTACATTTTGATGTCGTTGGTCATGACGGGCCTGGCGCACTACACGGATCTCAACGTCGCGTTTCCGGTGTACGCGGCGATCGAAAAGGCGGGGCCCGGCCTCGCGTGGCTCAAGGAAATCGTCAACATCGGCGCGATTCTCGGACTTGCATCGGTGGTGCTGGTGATGTTGATGGGGCAGCCGCGCATCTTCTTCTCCATGGCGCGCGACGGGCTGCTGCCGCCCGTGTTCGGGAAGGTGCACCCGCGGTTCAAGACGCCGTACATCACGACGATCCTCACGGGATCGGTCGCGGCCATCGTCGCCGGCTTGTTCCCGATCCAACTCCTGGGCGAGCTGGTCAACATCGGAACGCTGCTCGCGTTCGCGATCGTGTGCGCCGGCGTGATCGTGCTGCGCCGCACGCGGCCGGATCTCCATCGCCCGTTCCGCACGCCGCTGGTACCGCTCGTTCCGCTTCTCGGAATTCTGTGCTGCCTTGGTCTCATGGCCGGG
Organism: Gemmatimonadaceae bacterium; assembly: GCA_035277485.1. Classification (GTDB taxonomy): domain Bacteria; phylum Gemmatimonadota; class Gemmatimonadetes; order Gemmatimonadales; family Gemmatimonadaceae; genus JADGGM01. The sequence goes on along the minus strand of DATEKK010000226.1, from coordinate 21,561 downwards.
CTGCCGATCGACACCTGGATCCGCCTCGGCGTGTGGCTGGTGATCGGCCTCGTGATCTACTTCTCTTACGGACGCTATCATTCGCGTCTCCAACAGAGGGTCGACACGCCGTCCGCCGCCGCCGCGGATTGACCGCGCGATTCTTGCACGTCGAGCGGCGCCTCTACCCGGGGGCGCCGCTCGCTATTCATACGTCATGACCTTGGCACTGCCTGATCTCCTAACCGTACCGCCGGCTCGTCGCGCGGCCGCCGAGCGCATTGGCGCCGAGCTGCGGCCGGGGCGAACGGTTGCGCTTTCGACGCACATCAACGCCGACGGCGACGGGTGCGGCTCCGAAGCGGCGATGGCGCACTTGCTCGCCCAACGCGGTCTCGTGGTGCGCATCGTGAATCCCACGCCGTGGCCGTCGATGTTCTCGTTCCTGCTCGAGGGTGTGGATGAGCGGAGCGCAGCGGGTGCGCGCGCCATCGAGGATGTCGACCTGCTCGTCGTGCTCGACATCAACGATGTGCGCCGGTTAGGCAACCTCGCCGACGCCGTGCGCGCGCTGCGCGTGCCGCGCGTCGTCGTCGACCATCACGTGCCGAGTGATGCACCGGCGGGAGACATCGTGCTGGCGGACACCGCGGCGTGCGCCACCGGCGAGCTCGTGTTCGACCTCGCGTGCGTGCTCGACTTGTCGCTCACACCGGCGATCGCAACCGCGCTCTACACCGCGATCCTCACCGACACGGGCGGATTCCGGTTCAGCAACACGACGCCGCGCTGTCACGCGATGGCGGGCCAGCTGCTGGCGGCGGGCGTCGATCCGGAAGACATGTATCGGCGCATCTACGCGTCGGTTTCCGTTGGGCGGCTGCGCGTGATTCGCGAAGCGCTCGACTCGCTGTCGGTGGATCCGGCGTACGGGCTGTCGTGGGTGTCGCTGCCGGCGGGATCGCTCGAGCGGAACAACGTGCTTCCCGAAGAGCTGGATGGCATCGCGGAATATCCGCGCAGCGTCGCGGGCACTCGCATGGCGATGTTCTTCCGCGAGCTGTCGCACGGTCAGGTCAAGGCGTCGTTCCGCAGCACGGGCTCGGTCGATGTCAACGCGTTCGCCCGCCAGTTCGGCGGCGGCGGACACGCGCGCGCGGCCGGTGCGCTCATCCAGGGCTCGTTGGACACGGTGCGCGAGCGCGTGCTGCACGCGGCGCGCGAGTTCGTCGGACGTCAGACAGAGCCGCAAGGCTTGGCAGCCACGCCCAAGTCCACCTAGCTTTCGTCTCCATGAGCTTGTGGAAGCACGCTCCGCGTGATGACGAATCCGTCGAGCGGCGGATTCGAGACGCGCTGAGAGAAATGCGGCCGCTGTTGCGTCTCGATGCCGCGGTGATCGAGCTCGTCGAATTCGATGGCGAGACGGGCGTGGCGGTGCTGCGCATCGGCGGCGACTGTCCGGACTGCGACATGGATGCCGGGATGCTCCGCCAGGGGATCGAAGCGCATCTGCGCATGCAGGTGCCGGAGATCAGCGCGGTGCGCGCGGTCTGAACGTTCGAGGAGATTCACGACATGCCGGAACCACTGCAGGCGCGCATCGCGGCGGCGTTGCGCGCGGTGACGAATCCGCGCACCGGACTCGACGTGATGTCGTCGGAGATGATCCGCGACGTCGGCGTGACGGTGGAAGGGCGGGTGCGATTCACCATCCTGCTCGCCGCCGAGGATCCCGCGTCTCTGGTGCGCACAGTGCGGCAGGTAGTCGAGGCGCTGGATGGTGTGACCGACGTTCGCGTGGACGTGAAGGATCCGTCGCAGGTGCGCGCTCCGTCTGCTCCGCCGGGCGAGGCAGCGCCGCAGGGCGGACGCACGTTGCCCGTGATGGGACAGGAGCCGCAATCGCGGCGCGCGGGGGTGCCGCCGCCGCCCACGCCGGTCGAGTACCCGAATCTCGGGCGTGTGCTCGCGATCTCGAGCGGCAAGGGCGGTGTGGGCAAGACCACGGTGGCCACGAATCTCGCGGCGGCGCTGGTTCGGCGCGGCGCGCGCGTGGGCATCATGGATGCCGACATCTACGGCCCGAACATCCCGCGCATGATGGGCGTGGATGAAGCGCCGCCCGTCGTGAACAACCGCATCAAGCCGCTCCTAGCGCACGGCGTGAAGGTGATGAGCCTCGGCTTTCTCATCGAGCGCGACCAGCCGGCCATCTGGCGCGGTCCGATCGTGATGAAAATCGTGACGCAGTTCCTGCGCGACGTGGACTGGGGCGAGCTCGACTACTTCCTGGTGGACATGCCGCCGGGCACCGGCGATGCCCAACTCTCGCTGGTGCAGGCGACGCGCGTGCACGGCGCGGTGATCGTGACCACGCCGCAGCCGGTGGCGGTGGGCGACGCGCTGCGCGGCGCCCGCATGTTCCAGCGCGTGAGCGTGCCTGTGTTAGGCATCGTGGAGAACATGAGCTGGCTCGAGTGCGCCGGGTGCGGGACCAGGACGCCGCTGTTCGGATCGGGCGGTGGGCGCGGGCTGGCCGACGAGTTGGGCGTTCCGTTGTTAGGCGAGATCCCGCTGTACCAGCCGGTGCGGGCGGGCGGCGACGAAGGCGTCCCGATCGTGCTCTCCGAACCCGAATCGGCGGCGGCGCGGGCGCTGGACGATGCGGCGGGACGAGTGGTGGACGCGGTAAACCGGGCACGAGCTGCATGAGCGAGTGGAGCGTCACGCCGCCCCGTCCAACGCGGCCGCCGGAGCTCGATCCGGCGGCCGCGTTGCCGTTGGACCCACACGACGGGCTCACGCCCGTCGCGGTCACCGGCGAGTACGCGGCGAACCTCATGATCACGCGCGGCTCGCTACCGCGCGCGATCGCCGTGTTCGCCTTGCCGGCGGTCATGTCGATGCTGCTCATGACGCTCTTCTACACGGCCGACGCGTACTGGGTGGGACAGAAGATCGGTGCGGCGGGCCTCGCGGCGGTGTCGACGTCGGTGTTCTGGATCTGGATGATCATTTCGGGCGCCGACATGGTGAGCGTGGGGCTCACGGCGGTGGCGTCGCGCCGCCACGGCGAGGGCCGGCCGGACGCGGCGGCGCGCGCGGTGGGCGACGCGGTGGTGTACGCGCTCTTCATCGGCCTGATGATCGCCGTGGCGGGCCGGATCTACCTGCACCAGATGTTCGCGGTGATGGACACGCCGCCCGATGTCACTGCGTTAGGCATTCAGTACCTCGGCACCTACCTGTTGGGCGCGCCGCTCATCTTCGGATTTTTTGCCGTCGACGCCGCCTTCCGCGCCTCCGGCGACACGCGCACGCCCTTCTTGCTGCTCGTGACCACGGTGGCGGCCGCGCTGGTGCTCGACCCGGTGCTCATCCTGGGCCTGGGCCCCGCGCCCCGGTTAGGCATCACCGGCGCCGCTGTCGCGACCATCGCGACGCGCGCGGTCGCGTTCGTGTTCGGCATCGCGCTGCTCAAGCGCCGACGGATGATCCGGGTGGGCCGCGTCGCGCTGCGCACCATTGCCAGCATCTCGCGCGTGGGGCTGCCCACCGCGGTCACCGGCGTCGTGTTCGCGATCGTGTACGTGCTGCTCACGCGCACGACGACCCTCTTCGGCACGCCCGCCCTCGCGGCGCTCGGCGTCGGACAGCGCGTGGAGAGCTGGACGTTCATGATCGGTGTGGGCTGCGGCGCAGCGGCCGCCGCGATCGTCGGCCAGAACCTCGGCGCACGCCAGCCGGATCGCGCCGAAGCCGCCGGATGGATCGGAACGGGATTCGCGACGATCGTGTGCGCCGTGGGTGCCGTGCTCGAGTATACGGTGGCGCCGCAATTCACCGGCCTCTTCAGCCGGGATCCGGCGGTGATAGCGGAAGGCGCACACTATCTCCGCATCGCGGCGGTGTCGACGCTCTTCAGCGGAAGCGAGCTCGTTCTCGAAGGCGCACTCGGCGGCGCGGGAGAGACGCTGCCGCCCATGCTCACGTCGAGCACCTTCACGGTGTTGCGGCTTCCGTTGGCCGCGTGGGCCGCGACGCGGTGGGGCACGGCCGGCATCTGGTGGACCATTTCGATCACGGCGATGGGGCGCGCGCTTGCGATGATGTCGCTCTGGCGCTGGGGCCGGTGGAAGCGTAAGTCCGTGTGACCATGGCGTTGATCACGCTGCTCACCGATTTCGGCACTGCCGACGGCTACGCCGGCGAGATGAAGGGCGTGATCTACGCGATGCACCCGCAGGCGCAGCTCGTGGACATCGCGCACGATGTGGCGCCGCAGGACGTGGACGGTGCGCGGCTCGCGATCGCGCGGTACTGGCGGCGGTTTCCGTTAGGCACGATCCACCTGGTGGTGGTGGACCCGGGCGTCGGCACGCCGCGTGCCGCGCTGGCCGTGGAGAGCGACGGCCGGTTTCTCGTTGGTCCCGACAACGGCGTGCTGTCGCCGGCGCTCCTCCGGTCCGACGTGCGCGTGGTGGAGCTCGCGATCCCGGCCACGGCCACGGCCACGTTTCACGGTCGCGACGTGTTCGCACCGGCCGCCGCGCGCCTCGCCGGCGGATCGCCGCTCGAGGCGTTGGGCCGGACCTACGACGCGCCGATCGTGCGCCGGACGCCGGAGGCCAAGCGACTCGCGGATGGGTCGGTGTCCGGCGAAGTGATCACGATCGACCGGTTCGGAAATCTCATCACGAATCTGGTCGCGCCGCGCGGCGGATCGGTGGTGCTCGGCGACCGCGTGGTGCCCATCCTGCGATCGTACGGCGAGGTCGCGTCCGGCGAGGTGGTCGCGGTGATCGGGTCTTCGGGGCTGCTCGAGATTGCGGTGCGCGACGGCAGCGCGGGCGGGGCGCTGGGCGTTTCGCGGGGCGCCCACGTGGTGCTACGGCCGGCTCCGCCCGGCGCCTAACGGAACGGTCAGTCGCGGGTGATCTCGAGGCCGGCGAGCGTCGCCGTGGCGTCGATCACCACCTTGCGCGTCGCGCTGCTCCAGTTGGACGAGTAGTACGTCCCGTCGCGCTCGCTCAAGTCGGGGGCGTCGAGGCTACCGAGCGTTTTGGCGACGCGCGCCTCGACACCGACATCCTGCGGAATGTGGAGCGTGATACCGCCTAACGCAGCACGCACCACCAGGTTCATCGTGCCGCTCCACGTGCCGCCCAGGTCGAGCTCCGCGCCGCCGACGCCGGCCGACACGTTCACCGTCGACGCGTGGGCGTTGCCGAGGGAGTTGACCGTGAGGCCGGCCGCGCCGATGTCGAGATCGAGCGACGACATCGCGACCGGGTTCGGCGTCCCGAACGTAACGGTCGTCTGACTCGCGCCGCTCTCGAGCTCGAGGCGCCGCACCGACAGGTTCGCCAGGTCGAGCGTCGCATCGCACGCGCCTAACGAGAGCGAGAGGTCGAGCGGGACCCCGCGCGCCAGGCCTACCGTCAGATCGGTCCCGTTGCGGTCGTCGCTCGGGCCGGTGAAGTTGAGGCCGCCGCGCTTGAGGTCGAGCGAGAACGGATGCCCGATCGCACTGTCCGAGCGGATCGTGAGCGTGCCGGTTGCCGCGTCGTAGCGGTGCACGGGGCGCACGCGTCCGGCGTCGTATCGCATTTCGACGTTGTACAGCAGCGGCTCCGTCGCGGCGGCGAGGTTGAACGTGCCGGCGCCGAAGTACACGCGAAGCCGCAGCGAATCGGAAGTGGCTCGCTGACGCGAGGCATTCACCGTGCGCCATTCCTGCGCGTGGACCTGCCCGGCGGACACGACCATCAGGGTGGGCGCCAGGATCGCCAGCCAGGACCGCAACGTGCGCGTGCGCATCAGCGTTGGATCGAGCGGGGCGGCGGCGTGGGACGCCGCGCGGCTGCGACGCCGGACACGGGCGTCGGCGTCTGCCAACTAGTGTCGGACACCGGGGGCGGGACCTGCGGCGGCGGCACACGCCCGCCAGGCGCGCGGGTGCCGCCACGGGACGCGAGCGTCGCGCCGAAGCCAACAGTAACGGCGACCCACGTGACCATTGCGGCAATCAACCGCAACAGAGCGCCGAACCATCCCGCCCACGACATCAGGCCGCCCACCATCCAGAGGACGAAGTACAGCGAGAGCCCGATGAACAGGAACTGCACCACCGGCGGCGGCGTGTAGGGCGACACCGCACCGCGCCACCGCATGGCTGCTTCGCCCGTCACGTACGACATGGCGAGGAAGCCGAGCGCGAGCGCGCCCGCGCCGCCCAGGACGAATCCGACGATGGCGAAGGGAATGAGCAGAATGCCGATGACCGTGATGCACAGCGCGACGATGCCGACGACGAGCGCGGGCAGGAGCGCGATCTGTCCGACGACGCCGTAGAGGAACGACCGCGAAAAATCATCGCGGATGCGCTCGGCGATCGTCTCGAGGTTGCCGCGCGCGAAGAGCGCCGCAAAGAGCCCGATCACGGCGAGGACGAGGTACCAACCGACCGCGAGCGAGAGCGAGCGCTTGGTGGCTTGCGCCGGCGTGCGTGGAGCGGTCTTGGCCAACGGTCCCACCGTGAGGGCCGAGAGCGAGCGCATCTCGCCCTGCACCGTGCCGCCATCGAGCCGCACGTGTCCGCCTAACGCGACTGCGTCGCCGCGTACGGTGCCGCCCGCGTGCACGACGATATCGCCGCCCAGGGCTACTGCGTTTCCAGTAACGGTTCCGCGCACATCCAGTGGGCCGTGCCACGACGCGATCGACCCGTTCACGGTGGCGCCGGCTTGAACGGTCTGCGGGCCGGATTGAACCGAGGACCGCTCGATTGCGATTCCGTTCGGGTCGCGCGCTAGTGAATCGACGACGGCGGCAATCGAATCGCCGACGCTGACCGAGCGAGCAGGTGCGTGCTTGGCTTGGGCCGCGAGACTACTGACTGATGCAGCAACCGCGAGCGCGGCAGCCAGGATCGCGGCGCGCGTATACACCGGGCGGTGGGTGGGCATGGGCGTCTAACGACGGCGCGGACCCGCCACAACCGCGCGCATCGCGCGGGCGGTGACGGCGGCGAACAACAACAACACCGTGAGCGCGATCCAGAGACCGGCCGCCCCGCTCGTTCGGAACGCGTGGACGGCGCTGCTGCCGAAGAGCGTCGCGACCACGTCGGCAACGCCGCTGCCGACGGCCGCACGCACTCGGCCCACGGCCATGTCGATCGCGAAAATTACCGCGTCGAGTCGTGTGAGCAGCCAGAGTGACACCGCCGTGAGCACCACCGCCGCGCTCCCGAATCCGGTCCACGCGAACGCCCGACCAGTCCGCGTCTGCGGCATCCAGCCGCGGAGCATGTCGAGGGCCGTGACGTGCCACGGGATGAACACCTGGACCTGACCCAGCACGCGGTCCGTGAACATCGCGGACGGCTGGTAGTGCGGGAGATGCTCCAGCTGCCGGACCAACGCGCGTGCGTCGTCGAGCTCGGCGCGGCACGTGTCGCATGCGCGCAGATGCATTTTGAGCGGCGCCGTGCCAAAGCCGACGTCGCCGTCAAGCAGCTGATCGATCTCTTCGGGGAGCAGGTGTCTATCCACGGGACCTCCACCATGTCGTACGTTGCAGTGTGCCAGAGGGTTTCATGTCAGGTACGCAGGTGCGCCAGGGCGTCCCGGAGCTCATGCCGGGCGCGATGGATGTACGTTTTGACCGTGCCCAGGGGCAGGTCGAGGGTGGCGGCTATTTCCTCGTACGACCGGCCCTCGACGTGGCGCAGCAGAATGCAGGAGCGGTACTCGGGACGGAGTTGCGCGATCGCGCGTTCGATGGCGCCGCCGAGCTCGCGCGACTCGATCTCTTCGAGCGGCGATTCATCGTGCGACCGCACGTCCACCGACGTCGCCTCGGCTTCGGCCGATGTGGCCGCGTGGGGCGAGCCTTCGATGCTGATCGTGTCGAGCTGGCGTTTTCGGAGATGATCGATCGTCAGGTTGTTCGCGATCTTGAACAACCAGCTCGAGAACTTGAATTCCGGGCGATAGCGATCGATGTGGTTCAGGACGCGGACGAACGTGTCCTGTGCGAGATCCTCCGCGGTCTCGCGATCGCGGACCATGCGGAAGATGAGCGAGAAGACGGGCCGTTCGTATCGGTGGACCAGCTCCCGAAACGCCGCCTCCCGTCCTTCCTTGGCGAGGGTTGCGACATCGGCATCTGGGAGGGTCGAGAGATCGTAGGAAGACGGCAACTCGATCGAGTGCGAGACGGTCAACCGGCCGATGCTCGCGCAAGTTAGCGCGGCGAGCCTCATGCATCCAGCATCGCGCTTGCGTCGGCTTTCGCGACGACCCAATTTTTCCAGAATGTCTGCGGTCGACACGGAACGACGCGAAGCGCTCGAGGCAGCGGGCGCAGGACGCGGTGCGGCGGACGTCGAGGGGGAGAGTGGTGCGGAGTCGAGCGCCGTCGTCAAGCGACGGTACGTGCGGCGGATGTTCTCCGAGATTGCGCCGACGTACGATCTCCTCAACCGGCTGCTCAGCTTCAGCATCGACGGACGGTGGCGCCGCCGGGCGATCGACGTGCTCGGCTGGGAGCGGCGTCCGCGCGGGCTCTACCTCGACGCGTGTGCGGGCACGTTGGACATGAGCGTCGAGCTGTCGCGTCGCCCAAAGTTCGCGGGGACGGTGGTCGCGGCCGATTTCGCGGAGGCCATGCTGCGGGCCGGTCGCGCGAAGGTGGGCAACGCGGCCGTGCGCGCGGTGGTGGCCGATGCGCTGCAGCTTCCGTTAGGCAACCAATCGGTGGACGGCGCGATGGTCGCCTTTGGTGTGCGCAACTTCGCGGACATCGATGCCGGGCTGCGCGAGCTCGTTCGCGTGCTCAAGCCGGGTGCGCGACTCGTGGTGCTCGACTGTTCCGCGCCGCCCTCGGCCGTCGTGCGCGGCGTCTACGAGGTGTATTTCCGGCAGCTGCTGCCGCTCGTGGGCCGCGTGGTGAGCGGTCATCGGACGGCGTACCGGTATCTGCCGGAGTCGGTGGCGCATTTTCCGCCGGCGCCCGCGCTCGCGGCGCACTTGGAGCAGGCGGGCCTCTCGGACGTTCGCTACGAGCGGCTCACGATGGGCGTCACCGCCGTGCACTGGGGCGAGCGGCGCGCGTGAGCCTGGATTCGTTAGGCGAATTCCTTTCGGCGCTCGACGCCGCCGGCGAGCTGGTGCGCGTGCGCGCGCCGGTGAACGTCGACCTCGAGATCTGCGCGATCGCCGACCGCGTGATGAAGAGCCCGGGCGGCGGACCGGCGCTGCTGTTCGAGCACGCGGTGTTGCGCGACGGCTCGCGATCGGCGTACCCGGTGGCCATCAATCTCTTCGGCTCGATGCGCCGCATGGCGATGGCGTTAGGCGTAGGCGATCTCGATGCGATCGGCGCGCGGATCACGGAGTTGCTCGAGCTCAAGGTCCCGGAGGGCATTCTGGGCAAGCTCGCCCTGCTGCCCCGCCTCCTCGAGGTGGGCAAGTTCCCGCCGCGCGTGCGCAGTGGGGCGCCACCGTGCCAGGCCGTAATCTGGCGGGGCGACGAAATCGACCTCGAGCGGCTGCCCATCATCACGTGCTGGCCGGAGGACGGCGGGCCGTACATCACGCTGCCGATGGTGATTTCGCGCGATCCGGTGCGCGGCATCCGGAACGTGGGCATGTATCGCGTCCAACAGCTGGGGTCACGCACCCTGGCGATGCACTGGCAGCGGCACAAAGTGGGTGCCGCGCATTGGCGCGTGATGGCGGAGCGCGGCGAGACGATGCCGGTGTGCATCGCGATCGGCGCGGATCCGGCGTCGGTGTACGCCGCGTCGGCGCCGCTGCCGCCGACCGTGGATGAATTCCTGTTCGCGGGATTCCTGCGGCGCGAGCCGGTTTCGCTCGCCAAGGCCGTCACGTGCGATCTCCAAGTGCCGTCCGACGCGGAGATCGTGATCGAAGGCTACATCGATCCGCGCGAACCGTTAGTCAGAGAAGGCCCGTTCGGCGATCACACGGGATTTTATTCGCTGGCCGATCTCTATCCGTGCGTGCACGTGACAGCGGTGACAATGCGCGAGAATCCGGTGTACGCCACGACCATCGTTGGGCGTCCGCCAATGGAAGATTTCTACCTGGGCCATGCCACGGAGCGCATCTTTCTGCCGTTGCTCAAGCTGACGATTCCGGAAATCGTCGACTATCACATGCCGGCGGAAGGCATCTTCCACAACCTCGTGTTCGTGTCGATCGACAAGCAGTATCCGGGGCACGCGCACAAGGTGATGAACGCGATGTGGGGGCAGGGTTTGATGGCGCTGGCGAAGCTCATCGTGGTCGTGGACAAGGACGTGAACGTGCGCGACCCGCAGGAAGCGTGGTGGGTGGCGCTCAACAATCTGGATCCCGAGCGCGACGCGCGGTTCACGATGGGTCCCATCGACGTGCTCGATCATTCGAGCCGGGCGTTCACGTACGGGTCGAAGATGGGTCTCGATGCCACGCGCAAGTGGCCGGAGGAAGGCTTCGAGCGGCCGTGGCCGGGCCGCGTGGTGATGGACGCGGCCACCGATGCGCGCATCCGCGCGCGTTGGCCAGAGTTAGGCATCCCGCTCGGCTCGTGAGCGCTCCGTTAGGCATTCGCGGCGCCGCCTGGTGCGCGGCGTGACGGCGGAGAGCACGCCCGTGCGCGAGGGACAGACGTTCGACGGCGCGTCGCGGCTCACGCGGTACGTCAACCTCGTCAAGCTGCCGCACACGCTGTTCGCGCTGCCCTTCGCGCTGGTGGGCGTGGTGCTCGCGAGCTACGAGCAACCCGTGACCTGGCGGATCGTGGCCTGGGTGGCGGTGGCGTTCACGGCCGCGCGCTTCGCCGCGATGGGATTCAACCGCATCGCGGACCGACGGCTGGACGCCGTGAATCCCCGTACGGCACGCCGCGAGATTCCAACGGGCGCGATCCACGTGCGCGAGGCTGCGGCGGCGGTCGCCGTGGCGGCCGGGGTATTCGTGTTCGCGGCATGGCAGCTCAACCCGCTCTGCGCCTGGCTGTCTCCGGTTGCGTTAGGCTGGGTGTTTTTCTACAGCTACACCAAGCGCTTCACCCACTTCGCGCACCTGGCACTCGGCCTCGGCACCGGCATCGCGCCCGTCGGCGGCTATCTCGCCGTAACGGGCGCGTGGAGCCGGCCCTGGTGGGCGCTGCTGCTGCTCGCCCTCGCGGTGATGGGATGGGTGGGCGGATTCGACATCTTCTACGCGCTGCAGGACATCGGATTCGACCGCCAGCACGGGTTGCACTCGCTGCCGGTGCGCTTCGGCGAGCTCGGCGCGATCCGCATTGCCCGCGTGCTGCACACGATGACGGTGGCCTGCCTGATCGTCGCCGGCGTTGCGTTAGGCGGCGGCATTCTGTACATCATCGGCGCCGTCGTGGTCGCGGCCCTGCTCGTCTATGAGCATTCGCTGGTGACGCCCGCCGACCTGTCGCGCCTGGACGCCGCGTTCTTCACGATGAACGGCATCATCAGCGTCACGTTCTTCGCCTTCGTGCTCGCCGAGCGGGTGTTGCGGTGAGCACCGGCCGCACGCCGCCGGTCCTCGTCGCGATCACCGGCGCGTCCGGCGCGCCCTACGCCGTGCGGCTGGTCGAACAGCTTGCGCTCGCCACGCGTCCCGTGTCGCTCATCGTCTCGTCGCACGGATGGCGATTGTTAGGCATGGAAGCGGGGATCGCGGATGTGGCCGCACTCCGGAGCCGCGTGGGCGCCGCGCGGTGGGATGCCGCGGTCACGGTGTACGATGACGGCGATCGCGGCGCGGCACCGGCATCCGGGTCGGCGCGGTCGAGCGGGATGGTGGTGTGTCCGTGCTCGATGGGGACGCTCGCCGCCATCGCGCACGGCACGTCGCGGTCGCTCATCGAGCGCGCCGCCGACGTGACGCTCAAGGAACGGCGCCCGCTGCTTCTGGTTCCGCGCGAGACCCCGCTGAGCATCGTCCACCTCGAGAACATGCTGCGCGTCTCTCGCGCGGGCGCGATCGTGCTGCCCGCGGCACCGGGATTCTATCACGGCCCGACGCGGATCGACGACCTGGTCGACTTCATCGTCGCGCGCGTGCTCGACCACCTGGGCGTGGATCACCGGCTGAGCGGACGGTGGGGCGACGCGGCGCCGCGGCGCGGCGCCGATGCCTAACGATCATCCGGTCGTCGTCGGCCTCATCTCGGACACGCACGGCCTCGTCCGGGCCAGCGTCTTCGATGCGCTCGCCGGCGTCTCGCTCATTCTCCACGCGGGCGATGTCGGCGGCGACGACGTGCTCGACGAGCTCGCGCTCATTGCGCCGGTCGAGGCGGTGTTCGGCAACACCGACGATCCCGACGACCCGCGCCTCACGCAGGAGCTCGTGCGCGATGTGGCCGGCGTGCGCATCCACGTGAGCCACGGTCACGAGCTGGGCCAACCGAAGCCGGAGCCCCTCGCCGCGCTCTACGCCGGCGACGTGCTGGTGTACGGCCACACGCACCGCGCGATGGTCACGTGGCTGGATGGCCGTCTCGTGGTGAATCCCGGCGCCGCCGGCCCGCGCCGATTCGACCTCGTGCCGAGTGTGGGGCGGCTCACGATCGTGAACGGACGCGCGGATGTAACAATCATCCCTCTTGAGGGCGGGTGAGCTGAGACTGCTCGGGAATGGGGAAACGAGCGCTTCCCCATTCACTCGCGCCGGCAACCGACGCGTCAATTTGTTTGACCATTCCGTTAGGCATTAGCCGGCCATCCTGAAGCGGACCGCCCGGTTGACGCGGCGTGCGCACGGGGCGAGAATGTCGCCGTCCGTCTCGGGCGGCGTCCGCTCGAGACGCCCTCTCACTCAGGGGATGCCATGCGTCATAGTCCGTTCCGCCGGTCGCTCGTCTGCGGCGCGGCCGCGCTCGTGGCCGCGAGCGCGCCAGTCGTCGCGCCCGCACAGCGCGCGTCCGGCTCGTTTACGCTGCAACAAGTCATCGGATATCCGTTTCCATCCGCGCTCGTCGCCGCACCCACCGGCGCGCGCATCGCGTGGGTGTTCGACGAGCGCGGCGTCCGCAACATCTACGTCGCGTCCGCGCCCGACTGGCAGGCGCATCGCATTACCAACTACACCGCCGACGACGGCCAGGAGCTCACCAACCTGGCATTCACACCGGATGGCAACACGGTGGTGTACGTCCACGGCGGCGACCACGACGCGAACTGGGAAGCGCCCGGCAAGCTCGCGCCCGATCCGGCATCGAGTCCCGTGCAGCCCATGGTCGAGATCTGGAGCGTCCCGGCGAGCGGCGGCCAGCCCAAGAAGCTCGCCGACGGCGATCTCCCGGTCGTGTCTCCGCACGGCGATCGCATCGCGTACAGCCAGAACAACCAGATCTGGGTGGTCCGGACGGACGGCTCGCAGCCCGGCAAGCGACTGTTGTTCGCGACCGGCGAAAGCGAATCGCCGACATGGTCGCCCGACGGCAGCACGTTGGCGTTCGTATCCATGCGCGGCGATCACTCGTTCATCGCGCTCTTCACCAACGACTCGACACCGCTCCGCTACGTGTCACCGTCGACGTCGTTCGACGAGAGCCCGAGCTGGTCGCCCGACGGAAAGCAAATCGTGTTCGTGCGCCGCCCCGGAAACGGAGGTGCGCCCGAAACGCTGCTCGCGCTGCACCCGCGTCCGTGGGCGATCTGGGCCGCGAACGTGCAGACACTCGCGGCGCATCAAGTGTGGGAGAGCCCGAACACGCTGCGCGGCTCGATGCCCACCACCGATGGCGAAGCGAATCTGCACTGGGCGGCCGGCAATCGCATCGTGTTCCTTGCCGATCTGGATGGATGGCCGCACCTGTATTCCGTGCCCGAAACCGGCGGTGAGCCGTTGCTGCTCACGCCGGGGCGCGGCATGGCGGAATACATCGCGATGTCGCTCGACGGGAAAACGCTCGTGTTCGCGGCGAACATGGGCACGGGCACGGATGACATCGAGCGCCGCCACGTCTTCAAGGTTCCGGTGGATCGCGCGGCTCCGGTGAACCTCACGCCGGGGACAGGCCTCGAGTGGACGCCGGTCGTCACCGGCGACGGCGGGACGGTGGCCTACATCTCGGCCGACGCGAAGCGGCCGCCGCTCCCGGCGGTGATTCCGTTAGGCGGCGGCACCTCGCGGCTCATCGCGGCGGATCGCATTCCATCCGATTTTCCGACGGCGCAACTCATTGTCCCGCGTGCGGTGACGTACCACGCGTCGGACGGGACCGAGGTGCACGGCGACCTGTTCGCCAAGCCCGGACTCTCGCACGCGCCGGGCGTGATCTTCGTCCACGGCGGTCCGCCGCGCCAGATGATGCTCGGCTGGCATTACATGGACTACTACTCGAACTCGTACGCCGTGAACCAGTACCTCGCGTCGCGCGGCTACGTGGTGCTCGCCGTGAATTATCGGTTAGGCATCGGCTACGGGCACGAGTTCCACCATCCCGAGCACGCGGGACGATTCGGCGCGTCCGAGTACCTCGACGTGAAGGCCGGCGCCGAGTATCTGCGCGGGCTGCCCGAGGTGAACGGGGCGAAGATCGGCATCTGGGGAGGGTCGTACGGCGGCTTCCTCACCGCGATGGCGCTCGCCAAGAACTCCGACCTCTTCGCATCGGGCGTCGACATGCACGGCGTGCACGACTGGATGTCCGACGTGCAGGAGTTCTACGCCCGCCGCGCGATGCAGTACGAGAAGGCCGACCTGGATTCGGCCGAGAAGGTGTCGTGGCAATCGTCGCCGGTCGCGTACATGTCGACGTGGAAATCGCCGGTGCTGCTCATCCAGGGCGACGACGACCGCAACGTGCATTTCCACCAGACGGTGGACCTCGCGCGGCGCCTGGACGCGCAGGGCGTGAAGTACGAGGAGCTCGTGCTGCCCGACGAGATCCACGGCTTCTTGCGCTACGCCTCCTGGCTCGCCGCCGACAGCGCGACCGCGTCGTATCTGGACAAGACGCTCAAGTGAGGCACGTGCCTAACGCGTTCCATTTCCTGTGGAAACCGGCCGAACCACGAGGTCAAGAGTAGCATCTCGTCGATCTCGTGGGTCGGCACGCGCGTGGTGGGGCGCTCGACCGGGCCGTAGACGTCCGCAATGGCCCGCTCGAGCGCCGCTTTGTCGTTAGGCGTGCGCGGCGCCGGGCGCTCGTCGCGCACGCGGCCGCGCCTAATGAGGTACACGCGGTCGTCGCCGCCGTGGCCGGGCACCGTGTACACGAACGTGAGCGACTCCACGCCGAAGCGCAGCCTGAGAAACTGGACGCGCAGCTCCTCGAGACGACTCACCTTGTCGCGCAGCGCCGCCGCGCGCTCGAACTCGAGGCGCGAGCTGCTCGCCTCCATCTCGCGACGCAGCGTGTCGAGCGGCGTGTCATCCGTGCAATCGAGGAACGCGCGCGCCAGCGCGAGCCGCTGGTCGTACTGTCCCTCCGAACACCCGCCGACGCACGGACCCAGACACTTGTGGATCTCGTAGCGGATGCACCCCGGCGTGCGCGCGATCTGAAAGAGCTCGCTCTGATCCGAGAAATGCATCTTCCGCTCGAACGTGCAGTCACGGAGGCCTAACGCGTCGTTGAGCTCGCGCAGCGACTCGGACACACGCTGCGCGCCCTGGAACGGCCCGTAGTACGCCGCGCTGTCTTCCGTTGGGCCGCGGACCACGGTGAGCTTGGGCGCGGGTCCGCGCGAGATCTTGATGAACGCGAAATGCCGGTCGTCGCGCTTCATCGCCACGTTGAGCCGCGGACGCAGCCGCTTGATGAGCCGCATCTCGAGCAACAACGCGGCGAACTCGCTCGGGGTGTAGTCCCAATCGATGCGCACAGCCTCGCGAATGATGCGCGCGCCTTTGTCCTCGGGATACTTGCCGCGGAAGTAACTGAGCAGCCGCGTGCGCAGCCGCTTCGACTTGCCGACGTACACCACTTCGCCCGTAATGCCGTGCATGCGGTAGACGCCGGGTCGGTCCCGTGCCTCCGCGGTCACGGCGGCGCGCATGCGCGCGAGTTGGTCGTCGTCGGTGCAGGGCGGAAGGAGTGAGCGACGCTTCATCGCTGACAGCGGGGACACAACACAGTCGCGCGGCCGTCGATGGCGTCGGTGGCCACGAGGCGCCCGCCGCAACGATGACACGCCTGGCCGCCGCGCCCGTACACGTCGAGATGCGCAGCGAACGATCCACGCTCGCCCGACGCATCGCGATAGTCGCGGAAGCTCGTCCCGCGTGCGTCGATCGATTCGCGCAGCACGTTCACGATGCATTCATGGAGTCGAGCGATTTCATCCGCACGAATGGTTCGGCCGGCGCGCGACGGGTCGATCCCCGCGCGCCACAGCGCTTCGTTCGCGTAGATGTTGCCGAGGCCGGCGATCCGGCGCTGGTCCATCACCAACTTCTTCACCGCTTGAGAGGAACCCCGAAGAGCGCCCGATAGATGTGTCATCGTGAACGCAGGGTCAAGCGGCTCGACGCCGAGCGATGCCGAATGTCGTGCCCAACGCTCGGGCGACATGAGTGTGACGGTGCCGAGTCGCCGGATGTCGCGGTAGTGCAGGGTGCGTCCATCCGCGAGGGTTATCGCGAGCGTCGAGTACGCGCGCTCGCGTTCCGGCAGCGCGCCGGCGTCAATCAACAGCGCACCGGTAAACCGCGGTTGGACGACGAGGCGGCTTCCCGTGGAGAGATCGAGCACGACGAGCTTGGCGCGTCGCCAGCAGCGCTCGATGGTGGCGCCCGTCAGCGCGCGGCGCAGTTTGGCCGGAGTCGTTTCACGCAGGACGTCGGCGTGCGTGACCGTCACGCCGGCGATGGAGGCTCCCGCGAGCGCGCGCTGCAGGTCGCGCGCGATGGTTTCGGTTTCAGGCAGCTCCGGCATGGCGCTCGAGCTCCCGCCACGCAATGTCGGCGCGGTACTGGCTGCCGGCGAACTCGATCGCAGCCGCGGTGCGCACGCTCGAGCGTTGGGCGGCCGCGAGCGTGTCACCAACGGCCGTCACCGCGAACACACGGCCGCCCGACGTCACAAGGCGACCATCGCCGGCGCGCGCGGTGCCCGCATGAAAAACGTGCACATCGGCGCCTGTCGAAGTGGGCAACGCGATCTTGTCGCCCAACCGCGGCGTGTCGGGGTAGCCCGACGCCGCGATCACCGTGGTGACCGCGTGGCGCCCCGTCCACCGGAGCGGCGTCTCGTCGATCTCGCCCAACGCCACGCCTAACAGACGCGGCAGGAGCGGTTCGGCGAGCAGCGGCACCAGCGCTTCCGTTTCCGGATCGCCGAACCGGCAGTTGAATTCGACGACACGCGGCGACGTGCCATCGGGCGCGACCATGAGTCCGGCGTACAGGAGCCCGCTGAACGGCGATCCAGCGTCGCGCATGGCGCGCAGCGTGGGACGCACGATGCGCTCGACTACGTCATCGATCAACGCCTCCGTGGCCAGTGAGAGCGGCGCGTACGCACCCATGCCGCCCGTGTTAGGCCCGACGTCGCCGGCCAGCAGACGCTTGTGATCCTGCGCGGGCAGCATCGGCACCACGTGTGTCCCGTCCGTGAGCACGAACAGCGACACCTCCTCCCCGTCCATGAACTCCTCGACCAGAATCTCGTTGCCCGCGTTACCGAACGAGTGTTCGACAAGGATCGCGTCGATCGCCTGATCGGCCTCGCCTAACGTGCGGGCAATGAGCACGCCTTTGCCGGCGGCCAGGCCGGACGCCTTGATCACGACCGGAGCGCCTAACGACCGCGCCGCGCGCTTCGCGTCGTCCGGCCGCACGTGGCGCTCGGCGCGCGCGGTCGGGACGCCGGCATCGAGCATGAGCTGCTTGGCGAACGCCTTGGACGACTCGATGCGCGCGGCCGCTGCGCTGGGCCCGAAGACCGGCACCCGATGCTCGCGTACGGCATCGGCCAATCCCGCGGCCAGCGGCGCTTCCGGACCAATGATCGTGAGATCGGGACGCTCGTCGCGCGCGAGATCGACCAACGCAGCGATGTCCGTGGCTTTGACGGGGACGCAGCGCCCGAGCTCCGCGATGCCGGGATTGCCGGGCGCCGCGAGCAGCTCGAGCGATGGATCGTCCTGCGTAAGCTTCCAGGCGAGGGCGTGTTCTCGTGCGCCGCCGCCGACGAGCAACACCTTCACTTGGATGTCGCGTTCCGGTAGGCGTTGTTGAAGGCGTCGCGCGCACCGCGCAAGGCGTCCTTGACCGTCTCGACAGCCGACTGGGCTTCGTTGCGGTAGTACCCGGCTGCCTCCGCGTAATCATCGCTGAGCGGCCGGTCGTCGTCGCCGCGGTGCGGGTAGTCGCCGTTGACGATGCGGTCGTATGCTCCGGTCCCGACCCACCGCTGCAGCTCCGCTGCGCGAACGGTGTTGAAGGGGTGCGTTCGGAACGCGACGTTCAGCACGCGGAAGATGGCGTCGAGCGCACCGCCGCGCTCCTCGTACTCCTGGGCCTGCGTGAGGAACTCATCAAGATTGGATTCGTCGTCGGTGGTGATGCCGCCGGCGAACTTGAGGAAGAGTCCCATGGCGGCCTTCGGATCCTGCGTCGCGAGCAAGCCGGCCCGATCGGACGAGAGCTCGGCTTTGCGTGCCCATTCGAGCAGCGCGAGCTGGATGGGCAGTGCAATGAGACCGAGCCCGGGGATATTGTTGAAGCCGATGTTGAGAATGATCAGCGCCAGCGTGGTATACGTGGCGTGTCCGCTCATCACGTGGCCCAACTCGTGGCCAATCAGCACGCGGCGCTCGTCCCAGTCGAGCAAATCGATGGCGGCGGAATTCACGACGATGAACGGTTTGTCAAAGCCCACGGCCATTGCGTTGGCGATGGGCGACTGCGACACGAACAGGTCGGGGCGATCCGGCCAATCCATGGTGTGCAGGACTTCGTCGAGCAACACGTTCAAGTGCGGACGCTGGCGCGGTCCGACGCGAACGGCGTTAGCCGTGAACAGGCTGCGGACGCCGCGCTCGCCGAGCAGGCTCATCACCTTGCGCAGGACCTCGTCGAAGCCGGGTAAGGCACGCAACGTGTTGAGCGCCGCGCGGTCGGCGGGGTGCTCCCACGACACGGGCGCAATCTGAATCAGTTGGTTAGGCATGGGCGGTCCCTCGTCGGAGGTCGCGGCTTTATTGGGCGAAGGCGTGATCGAGGTCCGCGATCAGGTCGCCGACATCCTCGACACCGCACGACAGTCGCACCATTCCCTCGGTGATCCCGAGCTCGGCGCGTCGCTCGGGCGGCACGGACGCGTGCGTCATGGAAGCCGGGTGGCTGATCAGGCTCTCCACTCCTCCCAACGATTCCGCCAGCGAAAAGATTCTCGTCCGCTCGAGCACCTGCGCGGCGCGGTCGCGCGATCCGAGGTCGACTGTGATCATGCCGCCGAATCCGCGCATCTGCCGGCAAGCGAGCTCGTGCTGCGGGTGTGACGAGAGCCCCGGATAAATGACCTGCTCCATGCCGACGCGGTCGGCGAGCCAGGCCGCCACGCGGCGCCCGTTCTCGTCGTGCCGCGGCATGCGCAGGTGCAGCGTCTTTGTCCCGCGCAGGGCCAGCCAGCAGTCAAATGGCCCTGGGACGGCGCCTGAGGCGTTCTGGATGAACCCGAGGCGGTCGGCGAGAGAATCGTCCTGCAGCACGGCCATCCCGCCGATCATGTCGCTGTGGCCGTTCAAGTACTTCGTAGTCGAATGAAATACGATGTCAGCACTGTGCGCGAAGGGCCGTTGGAAGACCGGCGTCGCGAACGTGTTGTCGACGATGAGCAGCGCGCCCGCGCGGTGCGCCGCCTCGGCCGCCGCGGAGAGATCGGTGATCCACATGAGCGGGTTCGTCGGCGTCTCGACTAACACAGCCACGGTGCGCGGCGTGCACGCATCGGCGATCCGTTGGGCATCGCGCGTATCGACATACGTGAACCGCAGGCCTAACTTCTGGAGCAGTTTGTCGAACAGTCTGAACGTGCCGCCGTAGACGTTCTGCCCGCAGATGATGTGGTCGCCGGATTGGAACAATTTCATGATCGAGTCGACGCAGGCTGTGCCGCTAGCGAAAGCGAACCCGTGTCGCCCATCTTCAAGCGCAGCGACATTCCGCTCGAGCGCGTCCCGCGTTGGGTTCCGGCTGCGTGAGTACTCGAAGCCCTTGTTCTTTCCGAGCCCCTCCTGCACGTATGTCGATGTGAGATAGACCGGCGTCATGATGGCGCCGGCCAGTGGTTCAGGGCGCTGGCCGGCGTGGATGGCCCGCGTGCCCAACCCGGACTGTAGATCGTCGTCGAATATGCGCGTCATGCCAAGGCCCGTTGATCAGTTCGCGCAAGATAACTCCTCGAATCCGGTGACGCACGGCAACGGCGTCGACGGGACTCGCTGTCTCGTCGTGGACGACGAGCCGCGACTCCGCCAAGCGCTCGTGCGCCTCATGCAAGGCGCGGGGTACACGTGCTTCGAGGCGGGTTCTGCGCAGGACGCGTTGTCGCTCCTCGATCGCCAGCCGCTCGAGCTCGTGTTGTCCGACATGCGCATGCCGGGCATGGACGGCGCATCGCTGCTCCGACGGATACGCGAACGGCATCCCGATGTCGCGGTCGTCATGGTGACCGCGGTGGCCGAGGTGGAAGTGGCGGTGTCGTGTCTGTCGGCGGGCGCGATGGACTACATCACCAAGCCGTTCATCTTCGAGGAAGTGAAAGCGCGCGTCACGCAGGCGCTCGAGAAACGCCGGCTGCTGCTCGAGAATCGCGGCTATCAAGAGCGACTCGAGGAGCGCGTCAAAGCGCAGGCGCAGCGTCTCGAGGATTTGTTCCTCGCGAGCGTGCAATCGTTAGCCGAGGCGCTCGAGCTCAAGGATCCGTACACGCGCGGACATTCCATTCGCGTGAGCCGGTACGGTGTGGCGATCAGCCGGATGCTCGGCGTCGACGACGCGACGATCCGGAACATCGAGCTGGGCGGGCAGCTGCATGACATCGGGAAAATCGGTGTGCGCGAAGACGTATTGAACAAGCCGGGCCCGCTCACCAAGGAAGAGTATCAACACATCATGACGCACCCCGTCCTCGGCTGGCGCATCCTGCGTCCGCTGCTCGGCGACAATTCGGTGGCACTGAACATCGTGCGGTCGCACCACGAGCGGATGGACGGGAAGGGCGTACCGGACGGGTTAGGCGGGAACGACATCGCGCGCGAAGCGCGGATCATCGCCGTGGCGGACGCGTTCGATGCGATGATGAGCCGGCGCCCGTACCGGAAAGGTCTCTCGCACGCGGACACGCTCGACGAGCTCAAGCGGATGTCGGGGACGCAGTTCGACGGCCAGGTGGTCGAAGCATTTCTCGAAGTGGTGTCGACCGGCGGGATCGTGCTCGATCATCGCGAATCCGTGCTCGACGCGAGCCAGGCGGTGGGTCTCGCGAAGACCGCCAGATAGGTAGAGCACGTCCGAGATTCTCAGGCTCTTAGGGAAGAGGGAAGCGCTCGCTGTCGCTCGCTGGGTGAAGCGAGCGACAGCG